>JANPOW010000301.1:0-13150 GCA_031428185.1 Betaproteobacteria bacterium
CGGCTTGCGCGGTGGAGTACTTGCTGACCACTTGCGGCCGGCCGGTCTTCATGTCCACGTGGGTGGCCCAGTTGACCTTCGGGTCGAACTTCTCGGCCACCAGCAGTGCGCCATTGGTGCGGTCGAGCGTGTAGCCAAAGCCGTTGCGGTCAAAGTGCACCAGGGCCTTGGTCTGCTTGCCCTTGACCGGGATGTCGGCCAGGATCATCTCGTTGATGCCGTCAAAGTCCCACTCGTCAACCGGGGTCATCTGGTACACCCATTTGGCCATGCCGGTGTCCACATCACGGGCAAAGATGGTCATGGACCATTTGTTGTCACCCGGGCGCTGCGACGGGTTCCAGGTGGACGGGTTGCCGGTGCCGTAGTACATCAGGTTCAGCGCCTTGTCGTAGCTGTACCAGCCCCAGGTGGTGCCGCCGCCAATCTTCCACTGGTCACCCTTCCAGGTCTTGAGCGACGAGTCCTTGCCCACCGGCTTGATCGCGCCGTCAGTCCAGGTGGTGGTCTTGTCGGGGTCGATCAGCATCTCTGCATCCGGGCCAACGCTGTAGCCCTTCCAGGCCTGCTTGCCGGTGTTGATGTCGTAGGCCGCAATAAAGCCGCGCACACCCCACTCACCACCCGAGATGCCGGTGATGACTTTGTCCTTGAACACGTGTGGCGCGTTGGTATTGACGGCACCCAGCTTGGGGTCACCGTTTTTGACCGACCACACCACCTTGCCGGTCTTGGCGTCCAGCGCAATCAGGTTGCTGTCGGCCTGCTGCAAGAACACTTTGCCCTCGGCGTAGGCAAGGCCCCGGTTGACGGTGTCGCAGCACATCTGCGGGATCACGGCCGGGTCTTGCTTGGGCTCGTATTTCCACAGGATTTTTTGGGTGTCCAGATCGACCGCAAACACCTTGTTGGGGAAGGGCGAGTGCAGGTACATCTTGCCGTCAATCACCAGCGGTGAGCCCTCATGGCCGCGCAGCACGCCGGTGGAGAAAGTCCAGGCCACCTGCATCTTGCCGACGTTGCTGGTGTTGATCTGCTTCAACTGGCTGTAACGCTGGTTGAAGTTGTCACCGGCCTGCGTGGCCCAGTTCTTGGAGTTGGCGATGTTTTTCTCGACATCGGCATTGGCCAATACCAGCCCTGGCGCCGCGATCAGCGCCAGCGCGATCTGCGGCCATGACAGCCGCCCTGTGAACCTTGAAAGTGCCATTGAAGTCTCCTTGTTGTGGAACAGGCGCCGGGCGGAACAACCCGCCGCCGGTGCAGGGGGCCGCGCAGCTGAATCGGGACGCGGCAAGCGGCTGTCCGCAATTTCTGCGCCTACTTTTTTGGCCCCGTGTTGGCCCGGGTTGGCGGCCTTGCTGCAAGCCACGTTGCGCGGCCACACATTGTCCAGTTCTGGCTTGTTCGGCTGTTGTTGCACTTCGGTCTAACCCGCAGAGTTGGGGTGTCATCGGTAGGCACATTGGTGGTCTCTCGGTGGTCTAGGGAGTACCCGGATAGGGAAAGTCCCGCGCTGCTGCGAGGGCCGTGGCCCCTGCGCCAGTGCTGCTGTTCGGGGTTGCGGACACGGTGCGCCGAAACTGTTGCATCGCTGCCGGCACAGAGTGTTTCAGCGCTGGTCAAACCGCCGGGATGCGCTGTCACCAGCACCGTTGGGCGCCGTGATGGCCGCTGCAATGGCCACCGGAAGGCCGCTGCAATGGCAGCCCAGCGGCTTGTCTCTTGCTTGCAAGCTGCACACAGCAGGCAGCCCAGCCCGCGGCGTAAACGGAGACGCATGGACAACAACGACACGCTGCTGGCCGATGGCCGCAGCCAGGCCTTGGTTTTGCAGGCCGAGGTGGCCCGTGCGGTGATCGGCCAGGCCCGTGTCATCCGCCAATTGAGCATTGCCATCTTTGCGCGTGGTCATGTGCTGCTGCAGGGCGATGTGGGGGTGGGCAAGACCACTTTGCTGCGTGCTTTCGCCCAGGTGCTGGGTGGTGACTTTGCGCGCACCGAAGGCACGGTGGACTTGATGCCGGCCGACCTGCTGTACTACACCCACATCGGCGCGGACGGCCGGCCAGCTGTGGCGCCCGGCCCGCTGATCGCCCAGGGTGAGGCGCTGGCCATCTTCTTCTTCAACGAGATCAACCGCGCCCGGCCGCAAGTGCATGCGCTGCTGCTGCGGGTGATGGCCGAGCGCAGCGTGAATGCCTTCAACCGCGAGTGGCGATTCCCGCACCTGCTGGTGTTTGCTGACCGCAACCGGGTCGAGCGGGAGGAGACGTTTGAGGTCTCTGCCGCCGCCCGCGACCGCTTCATGCTGGAAGTGACGCTGGACGCCCCGGCCAATGACGACGAGCGCCGCGCGCTGGTGTTTGACCCGCGCTTCCATGACACGGATGCCTTGATCAACAGCTTGAAACCGGCCCTGCAGGACCACACCCAGCTCAATGCGCTGGCGGCGGTGATCCAAAGCAGCGTGCAGGCCTCAGACGCGCTGCAGCGCTACGCCCTGGCGTTGTGGCGGGCCACCGCAGACCCGGCGCAATTTGGTGTGCACCTGGCCGGGGTGGACATGGCCGACCTGCTGCTGGCCGGCGCCAGCCCACGCGGCATGGCCATGCTGCTGCGCGCCGCCCGCGTGGCGGCCTGGCTGGACGGCAGGGGCTATGTGACGCCGGAGGACGTGCAGGCCGTGTTTGCCGACACCATCGCCCACCGCCTGTGTTTTCAGCCGGTGCATGAGATGCGGCGCCAAACCCTGACCGGGCCGCTGATGCAGGCCATCCTGGCAGCGGTGGCTGCGCCGTGATGGGGGCCTGTTGCACCGCGGGTTGGCGCGCTGCCGCCGATCCGCCGGACAGTTCGCCGGACAGTCTGCATGACAGCCGACATGGGCGCCCGCATGCGCGCCGCTAGCGTGCCCGAGTTCCACTACCGCCTGCCTGGCCTGGCCACCGGTGCGTCGCCCGGCGCCCACCGCAGCCAGCAGGGTGAGGGCGGGTTTGAGTTGCGGGCCTCGCTGCCCATCAGCCGGGCGCGTGACATCCGCCGGCTGGACCTGCAGGCCAGCCTGCGGGACCCGTTTGGTGAGTGGGCGGTGCGCCAGTTCAGCCAGCGCCTGGCGCTGACGGTGGTGCTGGTGGCGGATGTGTCGGCGTCGATGGCCTTTGCCGGGGGCCAGTCATCAACGGCATCAACGGCATCAACAGCAGCATCGGCGCTCACCGGCCCACCAGCACGCCAGCAGGTGCTGGCCGACTTGGCCGACAGCCTGGCCGCTTCGGCCTGGCGCAACGGTGACCGTTTTGGCCTGGTCGGCTGCGACAGCCAGGTCTGCCCTGATTTGCTGCTGCCGCCCAGCCGGTCCCGTGGCGCTGGGCTGGCATTGGCGGCGCGGCTGCGTGGTCGGGCCCTCAGCGGTGCGTCGGCGGCTGGTTTGCTGCAGGCCTGGCGCCATTTGCCACGCCAGCGCGCACTGGTGTTTTTGGTGTCTGACTTTCAAGCGCCGCTGGCCCACACCACGGCGCTGCTGGCCAGCCTGGCCCACCACGCGGTGGTGCCGGTGGTGTTGTGGCAGGCGCAAGAGGCGGGGCCGGCGGCCCGCCACGGCCTGCTGGCCTTGCAAGACCCCGAGACCGGCCAGCAGCGCCACCTGTGGTGGCGGCCGGCGCTGCGTACCCAACTGGCCAGCCAATACATGCAGCGCCGTGCTGCGCTGCAGCAGTGTTTTGCGGCACAGCGGCTGCGTCCGCTGTTTGTCAGCGGTGAGTTTGATGCCGACGCCATGACCCGGTACTTTCAGGCATGAACCGGGCCATGCGGGTTGTGCCTGCAGCGCTGGTATTGCCGGGGCTGCTGGCCGTGGCGCAGGGTGCTGACCAGGCCGTGCTGCAACTGCGCACCCATGAGCCCCGTGCCTACGGCTACCAACCGGGTGATGTGCTGCAGCGGCAGATCGAGGTGGATGTGCCGGCCGGCCTGCTGCTGGACACCACATCACTGCCGGTGGCCGGCGGCCGTGGCCAGGCCATCGAGCTGCGCACGCTGCATCTGCACAGCAGGCCCTGGGCCGGTGGCCAGCGCCAGACCTTGCGGTTGCACTACCAGGTGTTTTACGCCCCGCGCGAGGTGCACACGCTGGAGATTGCCCCGTTCGAACTGCGCTACACCGGCGGCCTGCGTGCAGGCATGCAGACCCAGACCTTGCGCGTGGACGCCCTGCCCATCACCGTGGCCCCACTGCTGCCGCTGGTGGTGCCGCAGCGCCACGGCCTGGGTGATTTGCAGCCCGATATGCCACCACCACGGCTTGACACCACCACCGTGCGCCAGCGCCTGCGGGTTTGGGCCGGCTTGGCCGCGCTGCTGCTGGCCTGGCTGGCCTGGGCGCACTGGGGCTACCCGTGGTGGCGGCGCCGGCACCTGCCGTTTGGCCTGGCCTGGGCCCAGCTACGCCAGTTGCCGGATGCACCCGATGCCGCCACCTGGCAAGCCGCCTGCGCCCAGTTGCACCAGGCCTTGAATGCCAGCGCCGGCCAGGTCATCTTTGCCCACAGCCTGGCTGGCTGGGCCAGCCGGCAGCCTGGGTTTGCGCCACTGCAGGCTGACCTGGCCCGGTTTTTGGGCCTGTCCCGCCAGGCGTTTTTTGCCCCCGGCGCGGTGGCCGCTGCAGACGGCGCGTGGCTGCGCAAGCTCAGCTGCCGCTGCCGCGATGCCGAGCGCGGCTGACCATGCGCCGCCGCGCCATCCATCACCCACTGGTGCGCCACCGCCGTGACCGGCCCACCACATGAGCAACCCACTGCCCACGCTGGCCTTTGATGCCGCCTGGCTGCTGTGGGCCTTGCCGCTGGCCTTGCTGCCCCTCTGGCGGCGCAGCAACACTGCGCTGGCCAACACCTGGCTGGTGCTGCAAACAGGGCTGCAGCCTGACCGGGCATCCCGTGGCGTGTGGGCCGCGCTACAAGCCGCCGAGGTGCTGGTGCTGGCCATGTTGATCATCGCTGCGGCCGGGCCACACCGGCCCGAGCACACCGTGCAGCGCATGGGGCAGGGCGCCGAGATCGTGCTGTTGCTGGACCGCAGCCGCAGCATGGACCAGGGTTTTTCACGCAGCCGCGCACCGCCCGGCCTGCGCGGCACCGGCCCGCAGGCGCTGGACTACTACATGAGCCAGACCCCGGGCCGGCTGCGCGAGAGCAAGGGCCAGGCTGCCCGTGCGCTGCTGGCGGACTTCACCACGCGGCGGCCGGATGACCGCTTTGCGATGGTCGTCTTCAGCACCCTGCCGATCCGCGTCCATGGCTTCACCAGCCACACCCCGGTGGTGCAGGCGGCCATTGCCGCCAATGACATCGGCCGTGGTCTGTCCGAAACCCAGATCGGCAGCGCGCTGGATTTGGCCTTGGACCAGTTTGAGGGCCGGCCCTACAACGGATCACGCAGCGTGATGCTGGTCTCAGACGGCGGCGACCGGCTGGAGCCCGAGACGCGCACCCGCCTGGCCCGCCGCCTGGCGCAACTGCGGGTGGCGGTGTATTGGCTGTACCTGCGCGCGGCCAACAGCCCCGGCCTGACGCTGGCCGACGGCGCCAGCGCGGCGGCGGCCGACAGCGTGCCCGAGGTGCTGCTGCACAACTGGTTTGGCAGCCTGGCCACGCCGTATCGGGCTTATGAAGCGAGTGACGCCGAAGCGCTGGCCCAGGCCATGCACGACATCGACCAGCGTGAGCAACTGCCCATCACCCAGCAGGATTTGCTGCCGCGCCAAGACCTGGCGCCCGCCCTGCAAGCTGTGGCGCTGGCAGGCCTGCTGCTGCTGTGGCTGGCCGGCCGGCTGGAGATCAAGCAATGGCAGTGACACCAGTCAAAGCACCCGCCAGGCCTGGCGCCTTGGGCCGCTGGCTGGCCGGCCGGCGCGCCATGCGCTGGCTGCTGGCCGGGCTGGCGGCGCTGCTGCTGGCGGCAGCGTTGGACCTGCTGCATTGGCAACGCCTGCAGCGCTTGAATACCGCCATCGGCTTGGCCGCCGGCAGCGTTGCCGCCGCTGGTGTTGCGCCCATCGGCGTTGCCTCAACAGGCGCTGCCACCAGCACTGCTGCCCCCGTCAACGCCGTGAGGGCGCTTGGTGCCAGCGCTGCCACGCCCGTGCCACCCGCCGACGACGGCATTGCGCCCGCGTTGCGCTTTGCCCAGGCCCATGCGCTGGCTGCCCAAGGCCACAGTGACGCCGCGCTGCGCCGCTACGCCCCATTGCTGGCCGACCCACTGCTGGGCCAGCCGGCCCGCTTCAACACGGCCAACCTGCTGCTGCGCCAGGGCCAGGCCTTGCAGCAAGGCACGCAAGCCGGCCAGGCCCTGGCGCTGATCGAGCTGGCCAAGGAGCACTACCGCAGCCTGCTGCGCACCGACCCGGCGTTTTGGCCGGCGCGCTACAACCTGGAGCGGGCGCAGCGCCTGGTGGCTGACCCTGACGGGCTGGACGAGCCGCCCGCTGCACCGGCCGCACCGGCGGAACGCTCGGCCACCACGATGCGGGCGTATTCACCCGGCCTGCCGTGACAGCCCCACCCAGCACCACCGGCCCACCGGGCCTGCCGCAACGGCTGCAGCGCGGCTGGGGCCACCTGCGCCAACGCGCCGGGCGCCTGGATGCGCGCCAGGCCCTGCTGCTGCTGGCCGGCCTGCTGCTGGCCGCCGGCTGGTTGCTGCCCAGCCTGCAGTGGTTGCAGCCACGCAGCAACCTGGTGGTGGTGCTGGACATCACCCAAAGCATGAACGTGGTGGACCAAGCCATGGCCGACCACGGCAGCGCGCCAACACCCACCGCTGCAGCCACCAGCGGCGGCCCGGCCACGCTGCCTCGCCTGGCGGCGGCCAAGCTGGCGCTGCGCCAGGTGCTGGATGCACTGCCGTGTGGCTCACGTCTGGGCTGGGCCATCTTCACCGAGCACCGCACCTTCTTGTTGCTGCTGCCGGTAGAGGTGTGTGCGCACCGGGCCGAGCTGCGTGACAGCCTGGCCGGCATCCACCCGGGCATGGCCTGGGCCGGCGACAGCGAGATCGCCAAAGGCGTGCACAGCGCGCTGGACCTCACCGCCAAGCTGCCCGGCCAGGCGTCGCTGGTATTTGTCACAGACGGGCATGAGTCGCCCCCGCTCAGCCCCAGGCACCGGCCGCATCTGGACGACAAGCCGGGCGCGGTGGCCGGTGTGATCGTGGGTGTGGGGGCGACGCTGCCGGCCGCCATCCCCAAGACCGACCCGCAAGGCCGGCCGCTGGGCCACTGGTCAGCTGACGAGGTGCAGCAGACCGACCCACGCAGCCAGGGCCGGGGTGGCAGCGTGTTGGGCGAGGTGTTGGCCGAGGAGGGTGGCGCCCAGGCCGGCGGTTTGAGCGCAGGCCCGGGCAAAGGCGGCGTGGCTGCAGCGGGCCTGAGTGCAACGGGCCTGGGTGCAACGGGCCTGGGTGCAACCCCGGGCAGCGAGCACCTGTCCGCGCTGCGTGAGCCCTATCTGCAACTGCTGGCCAGTGAGCGGGGGCTGGCCTACCACCGCCTGCAGCAGCCCGAGGCGCTGGCCCAGGCGCTGCGCGTGCCCGCGCTGCTGCGGCCGGTGGCGGTGCCGCTGCAGGCCCGCGCCCCGCTGGGCTGGCTGGCGCTGGCACTGTTGGCTTGGCGCCAGGCGTTGGGTTGGCGCCGCCGTGCTGGTGGTGGCCCGGGCCGTCGCTGAGGGTTGATGTTGAGCGGTCTTGACTTGCATCAGGCGCATATCCGCCCTTATCATTTACCGACCGGTTGGTCGAAAGTGTTTTGCACTGCCGATTCATCCGCATGTGCCCCGGCCAGACCCTGCTGTACCGCAAACCTCACGCCACCCGAAAGCCCGCCCACCATGCCTGACCTGTCGCCCCAGCAAATTGCCGAGCGTGTGCGAGACGCCATGTGGGCCGGCGACCACGCCAGCCAGCTGCTGGGCCTGCGCCCGGTGGCGGTGGGGCCGGGCAGCGCAGTGTTTGAGATGGTGGTGCGGCAAGACATGCTGAACGGCCACGCCATCTGCCACGGCGGGCTGATTGCCACGCTGGCCGATTCCACTTTTGCGTTTGCCTGCAACGCCTACAACGCGCTGACGGTGGCGGCCGGTTTTTCCATCGACCTGCTGGCCCCGGCCCGGCTGGGCGATGTGCTGACCGCCACCTGCACCGAGCGCGCCAAGGCCGGCCGCACCGGGCTGTACGACACGGCGGTGTGCAACCAGCGTGGTGAGTGCATCGCACTGTTCCGTGGCCGCTCACACACCATGCCGGGCAAGCCGGTGGTGGTGCTGGATTGACGGCGCAGCGCGCCGCGCCGCAGCAGCCCACCCAAGCCAGCCCCGCACACACCCGGTCCGTACCACGCTCACCCGCCCAGGAGCCCCTTTGATGGCCTCACCCAAACCCCCCGCCCGCCACCCAGCCCCCGGTGAGCTGGACGCCATCGAATGCGCCAGCCGCGACGAGATATGCGCGCTGCAATTGCAGCGCCTGCAGCACACCCTGCAGCACGCCTACCGCAACGTGGCCCACTATCAGCAGGCCTTTGATGCCGCCGGTGTGCAGCCGGATGACTTGAAGTCATTGGACGACCTGGCCAAGTTCCCTTTCACCACCAAGACGGACTTGCGCAACAACTACCCGTTTGGCATGTTTGCGGTGCCGCAGGCGCAGGTCTCGCGCATTCATGCGTCATCCGGCACCACTGGCAAACCCACGGTGGTGGGCTACACCAAAAACGACATCAACACCTGGGCCGACCTGGCCGCACGCAGCATCCGCGCCGCTGGTGGCCGGGCCGGCGACATGGTGCATGTGGCCTACGGCTACGGCCTGTTCACCGGCGGCCTGGGCGCCCACTACGGCGCTGAGCGGCTGGGCTGCACAGTGGTGCCCATGTCGGGCGGCCAGACCGAAAAACAGGTGCAATTGCTGCTGGACTTCAAGCCCGACATCATCATGGTCACACCCAGCTACATGCAGGTGCTGATTGAAGAATTCCGCCGCCAGGGGCTGGACCCGGCGGCCATGTCGGTGCGCATCGGCATCTTTGGCGCCGAGCCCTGGACCGAGGCGATGCGGCGCGAGATCGAGGCCGCCGCCCAGATCGATGCGGTGGACATTTACGGCTTGTCTGAGGTGATGGGCCCCGGCGTGGCCAGCGAATGTGTGGAAAGCAAAGACGGCCCGGTGGTGTGGGAGGACCACTTCTACCCCGAGATCGTGGACCCGGAGACCGGCGCCGTGCTGCCGGATGGCTCTGACGGTGAACTGGTCTTCACCTCGCTCACCAAAGAAGCGCTGCCCATCATCCGCTACCGCACGCGGGACCTGACACGGCTGCTGCCGCCCACCTCGCGTGCCTTCCGCCGCATGGGCAAGATCGTGGGGCGCAGTGACGACATGCTGATCATCCGCGGGGTCAATGTGTTCCCCAGCCAGATCGAGGAGATCGTGTTGCAGCACCCGCAGCTCTCAGGCCAGTACCAGTTGGTGGTGGGGCGTGAAGGTGCGCTGGACACGCTGCAAGTCAAGACTGAGTTGAACCACGCCGGCCGGAACGCCACACCCGCTGAAGGTGCGCAAATCAGCCAGTGGTTGCAGCACCGCATCAAGACCCTGGTGGGTGTCAGCACCACGGTGCTGGTGCTGGCGCCGGACAGCATCGAACGCACGCTGGTGGGCAAAGCCCGCCGCGTGCTGGACCAACGCACCCGCTGAGCCCAGCCACCACGCCAACCCGACAAGGACCAACCCATGTACACCCAGGCAATGGACACCATGCCCGCCGAGGCCGGCGCTAGCCCCAAAGCACTGCGATCGGCCGATGAGCTGGCCCATCAAGCCCGCTTTGATGCCCGCATCGACGCCGGTGAGTTCATCGAGGCCAAGGACTGGATGCCGGAGAACTACCGCAAAACGCTGACGCGCCAGATCAGCCAGCATGCGCACAGTGAGATTGTGGGCATGCTGCCCGAGGGCAACTGGATCGGCCGGGCGCCCACGCTCAAACGCAAGGCCATCCTGCTGGCCAAGGTGCAGGACGAAGGGGGTCACGGCCTGTATTTGTATGCCGCTGCCGAGACCCTGGGCACAAGCCGCGACCAGTTGCTTGGCGGCCTGCACAGCGGCCGCGCCAAATACAGCAGCATCTTCAACTACCCCACACTCACCTGGGCCGACATCGGCGTGGTGGGCTGGCTGGTGGACGGCGCGGCCATCATGAACCAGGTGCCGATCTGCCGCTGCTCGTACGCGCCGTATGCGCGGGCCATGGTGCGCATCTGCCGTGAGGAAAGCTTTCACCAGCGCCAGGGTTATGACGCACTGCTGACCATGATGACCAGCGGCACGGCGGCCCAAAAAGCCATGGTGCAGGACGCGGTGAACCGCTGGTGGTGGCCGTCCATCCAGATGTTTGGCCCACCCGATGACCAAAGCCCCAACTCGGCGCAAAGCATGCGCTGGGGCATCAAGCGGGTCAGCAATGACGAGTTGCGCGCCCGCTTCATCGACTCAGCCGTTGACCAGGCCCGGGTGCTGGGCGTCTCCTTGCCCGACCCTGCGCTGAAGTGGAACGAGGCACGCGGCCACCACGACCACGGCGCCATCGACTGGGCTGAATTCAAGCGGGTGGTGGCCGGTGATGGCCCGCTCAACCAGGACCGCCTGGCCACCCGTGTCAAGGCCTGGGACGACGGCGCCTGGGTGCGGGACGCGGCGCTGGTGTATGCGCAAAAACAGGCCCGCAAACAAGCCGCCGAACAAGCCGCCGAACCAGCCGCCAAACCAGCCGACCGCGCAGCCACCCAAGCCCAAGCCGCCTGAGCCACCGGAGAACCCCATGACCGATACAACCGCCCAACCCGACACCACAGGCGAATGGCCACTCTGGGAGGTGTTTGTGCGCACCAAGGCCGGCCTGGACCACAAACACTGCGGCAGCCTGCATGCGGCAGACGCCAAGCTGGCCATCCAGTTGGCGCGCGATGTCTACACCCGGCGCCAGGAGGGCTGCAGTGTGTGGGTGGTGCCCAGTGCGCAGATCGTGGCCAGTGACCCGGCTGACAAAGCCGCCTACTTTGACCCGATGGAAGACAAGGTGTACCGCCACCCCACCTTCTACAAGCTGCCGTCTGAAGTCGATCACATGTGAGCTGGGACCAACACGCCATGCAAGCCTCTCTCACCCTGCAACTCGACGCCGTCACCGACAACGCCACCCGCTACCTGCTGCGCCTGGGCGACACCTGTTTGATCCTGGGCCAGCGCCTGGGGCAATGGTGCGGCCACGCCCCGGTGCTGGAAGAAGACATTGCGCTGGCCAACATGGCACTCGACCTGATCGGCCAGGCCCGCGCGGTGCTGACACTGGCCGGCCAGCCGCATGGCCTGGACGAAGACCAGCTCGCCTTTTTGTGCGACGAACGCGACTACCTCAACCCCACGCTGGTGGAGTTGCCCGGTGGCCCGGGCAGCCACAACGGCGCTGCCTTTGCCGTCACGGTGCTGCGCAACGCGATGGTCGCCACCTGGCTGCAACTGCTGTGGGGCCGGCTGGCCACGTCCACCAGTGCCGAGCTGGCGGCAATCGCCGGCAAGGCCGTCAAAGAGGCCCGCTACCACCAGCAGCATGCCGCTGACTGGGTGGTGCGGTTGGGTGACGGCACGGCCGAGTCCCACCAGCGCTGCCAGGCCGCAGTGGCCACGTTGTGGCGCTACAGCGCCGAGCTGTTTGAGGCCGACGCGGTGGACGCAGCCGCAGTGGCCAGCGGCCTGGGGCCGTCCTGGGCTGAGTTGCAAGCGCCCTGGCAGGCCGAGATGGCCGAAATCCTGGCCGACGCCACGCTGGCCGTGCCAGCCGCCACCGCGTTCCGCAGCAGCGGCAAACAAGGGGTGCACAGCGAGCACATGGGCCACTTGCTGGCCGAAATGCAGCACCTGCAGCGCAGCTTCCCCGGGGGGGTGTGGTGACAGATACCGTACAGCAGGGTGCCCGCAGCGCGCCCGCCGCTGACATCCAGGCCGCCTGGGCCGTGCTGGCCACCGTGCCGGACCCGGAGGTGCCGGCGCTGTCGGTATTTGATTTGGGGCTGGTGCGCGATGTCATCGACCACCCCGATGGCCTGGAGATCGTGCTGACGCCCACCTATTCCGGCTGCCCCGCCACCGAGGTCATCAGCGCCGACTGCCTGGCTGCCCTGCACGCCGCCGGCTTAGGGCCCGCCCGGGTCACGCTGCGCCGCGCCCCGGCCTGGACGACAGACTGGATCAGCGATGTTGGCCGCGCCAAGCTCTTGGCCTACGGCATTGCGCCGCCCGGGCCGGTGGCTAGCAGCCAGGGTGTGCCCATCCGCATGGTCGGCATGCTGCGCACCCAGCGCAACTTGCCCGCGCCGGTGGTGGCCTGCCCACGCTGCAGCAGCCTGCAAACCGAGCGGCTGTCTGCCTTTGGCGCGACCGCCTGCAAAGCGCTGTACCGCTGCCTGGCCTGCCGTGAGCCGTTTGAGCATTTCAAGCCGATCTGAGCCGCATGCCCACCTGCCCGACACCGGAAACCCACCATGAGCGTGTTATTCCACCCCCTGCGTGTGCGCAGCGTCACCCCCGACACGGCCGAGGCGGTGATCGTCAATTTTGAAGTGCCGACTAACCTGCGCGCCACCTTCGGCTTCACCCAGGGCCAGTACCTGACGCTGCGCAAAACCATCAATGGGCAGGATTTGCGCCGCTCCTACTCCATCTGCGCCGGCCTGGACGACGGCGAGTTGCGGGTGGGTGTGCGCCAGGTGCGGGGTGGGGTGTTTTCCAATTGGATCCACAGCCACCTGCAGCCCGGCGACACGGTGGACGTGATGGCGCCGCAGGGCCGCTTCTTCGTGCCGATCGAGCCCGATGCCAAGCGCCACCATGTCGGCATTGCTGGCGGCAGCGGCATCACACCCATCCTGTCCATCCTCAAAACCGTGCTGGCGCGTGAGCCACACAGCCGCTTCACCCTGCTGTACGGCAACCGGTCGTTGCAGTCCACCATGTTCAAGGAGGAGCTGGAGGACTTGAAGAACCGCCACATGACCCGGCTGGTGCTGCAGCATGTGTTCTCTGACGAGGCCACCGACGC
>JANPOW010000302.1:0-8312 GCA_031428185.1 Betaproteobacteria bacterium
AGCGAGAAACGGCCCCAGCGAGGACAGTTTTTGCCGGATTTGCAGGCCCATAGTTCAACTATGGGACAAAAAGCCGGTAAAAAATGGACCGCTGAGGCCGTTTCGCAGCCGACGTTCCCCAAGCCCGACAGGCTCCTAGACAACCCGTTGTGTTTCGCGCTTTACGCCCTCTCGCTCGCGGCGACGACGGTGTACCGGCCACTGCTGTCGGGCCCGGGGTTGACGTACCCGCAATACACCGATCTCGCCTACGCCTACGCCTACGCCTACGCCCACGCCCACGCCCACGCCCACGCCCACACCTGCGGGCCGGCAGTTGAGCCGGCATGCGCGCGCCGTCAATGAACAAAATTGCCTGCGCGGCCCAATGCACAGACGCCCAGATTCAGCTGCTCATGAGCGACCTGAAGCGCCTGCGCACCGCACTTCAGAGCAACGCGCAGGCGCCCTCGCCCCCACCGCGGTCCATCGCATCAACCCGCAAATAGGAATCACAACATGTTGCCGACAAACACTCAACCGGGGGCGATCCCTTCACGCAGGGAGCTACTGCGCAGCAGCGTAGCCGTCGCTGCCAGCATCGGGCTGCCCGCAGCGGCGGTGGCCGCCGACAAGCCGCACAACATGTCGGCGGCGGGCCTGGCCCATGCCAAGCCGGGCGCGCGCACGATCACCACCAAGGACGGCACGCAGATCTACTACAAGGACTGGGGCAGCGGGCGCCCTGTCGTCTTCTCGCACGGGTGGCCGCTGACGGCCGATGCCTGGGAGGCGCAGATGGTGTACCTCGGCGAGCGCGGTTTTCGCTGCATCGCCCATGACCGTCGCGGGCACGGCAGGTCCGGCCAGCCGTGGAACGGCAACGACATGGACACCTATGCCGACGACCTCGCAACGCTGATCGATACCCTCAATCTGAAAGACGCGGTGTTGGTCGGCCACTCGACCGGTGGCGGCGAGGTGGCTCGCTACATCGGCCGGCACGGCACGAAGCGTGTCGGCAAGGCCGTCCTGCTCGGCGCGGTCCCGCCGATCATGCTGAAGACTGCCGCCAACCCGGGCGGCTTGCCGATGGACGTGTTTGACGGCATACGCGCCGGTGTGCGCGCCGACCGTTCGCAATTCTTCAAAGACCTGACGGTTCCGTTCTACGGCGCGAACCGTCCCGGCTCGAAGGTGTCACAAGGCCTGAAGGATTCGTTCTGGCTCATGGCAATGCAGGGGTCGCTGAAGGCCGAGCTGGATTGCATCAAGCAGTTCTCGGAGACCGACTTCACCGAAGACCTGAAGAAGTTCGACGTGCCGACCTGGATCGTTCATGGCGACGACGACCAGATCGTGCCGATCGCCGACTCAGCGATGCTGTCGGTCAAGCTCGTCAAGGGCGCGACCCTCAAGGTGTATGCCGGTGCGCCGCACGGCCTGGCGAGCACGCATCAGGTGCAGTTCAACGAGGACCTGCTCGCATTCATCAAGGGCTGAGCACTGGGTACCCTGCTTGTGCAGTTGCACACAGGGACTGGCGCGCCATTCCTTGTCTGCCCCGAAGCCGGACGGCCGGCTTTTTATTGGCAAACAGCTTTTCATACCAAGGAGAATGCGATGACTGAACCTACATTGTTCGAGCGCCTGGGCGGTGCCTATGCGATCGCCGGAGCGGTCGACCATCTGGTCGACCGCTTGCACACCAATGCCACGCTCAACAAGGCCAACCCCAAGGTCGACAGCTTCCACACCGCGCAGTACAAGGCCGGCTACAAGTTCATGGTGACCGCGTGGAGCATTGAGGCCACCGGCGGTCCGAAATGCTATCCGGGGCGAGACATGTTCGAGTCGCACAAAGACCTCGGCCTGACCGACTACGAGTTCGACGTGACCGCGCACGAAATCCGCAACACGCTATACCAACTCGGCGTTCCGCAGCGCGAAATCCTCGAGTTCATGGGCATCATCGAGAGCAACCGCAGTAAGGTGGTCGCGCACGCCTGAGCACCGAGCGGCCGTAAGCCGATGGCGGGTGTACTTTGAAACCCGTCGTCGGCGTGGTGACTTTCTCACCGGTCGATTGGCTGCAGATGGCCGTCAGTGTGCTTGCAGCAGCCAGTCGCAAAGGGCAGCACCTGCTGCAACGCTGCCTTGCGCCGCCAGTGCATCAAAAAGCAGCGGGTGGACTGCGTCAGCATTGCTACCGATTTGCGGCACCCTGAAACCCGCGCCACCGCCGGCGCAAAGCGCCAACCGGCCCGGGCAGCACACCCGGCGGGCGTGATCAACGCGCCGAGCCTGCTGGCCCCGCGCGCCAAACCAACCCCAGCCCGCAGCCGCCCCCCTCACGGGTACAAGCCCCGCTCCTGCCGCGCCGACAAGATGCGCTCACACGCCACCGCAAACGTGGCGGTGCGCAAGCTGATCTTGTGCAAATCCGCCGTGTCCCAGATCTTCTTCAGCGCGCCCACCATGATTTTGTCCAGCCGCAGGTTGATCTCGTCTTCGGTCCAGAAGAAGGACGAAAAATCCTGCACCCACTCGAAGTAGCTCACCGTCACACCACCGGCATTGCAGATCACATCGGGCACCACCAGGATGTTGCGCTCAGCCAGGATGTCGTCGGCCGCGCGGCCGGTGGGGCCGTTGGCGCCTTCCAGCACCAGCTGGCAGCGCAGCCGGGCGGCGCGGGCTGCGGTGATCTGGTTTTCCAGCGCGGCGGGGATCAGGATGTCGCTGTCCACATCCCAGAAGGCTTCGTTGTCCAGGGCTTGAGCACCGCCAAAACCGGCCACGCCGCCAGTGGCCAACACATGCGGCATCAGCTTGGACAAATCAAACCCATCGCCGTTGAAGATGCTGCCGGTGTGGTCTTGCGCGGCCACCACCTTGGCGCCGGCCTGGCCAAACAGCTCGGCGGCTGAGCCCCCCACATTGCCCATGCCCTGCACCGCCACACGGGCACCGTCCAGCGCCAGCCCGATGCGGCGCGCGGCTTCGCGGCCGGTGACAAACACACCGCGCCCGGTGGCCTTGATGCGGCCCAGGCTGCCACCCAGCTCCACCGGCTTGCCGGTGACCACGCCGGTGGCGGTGGCGCCGGTGTTCATCGAGTAGGTGTCCATCATCCAGGCCATGATCTGGCCGTTGGTGTTGACGTCGGGCGCCGGGATGTCTTGCTGCGGGCCGATGATGATGCCGATCTCGCTGGTGTAGCGGCGCGTCAGCTTCTCCAGCTCTTTGAGTGACAACAGCTTCGGGTCGACCCGGATACCGCCCTTGGCACCACCAAACGGCAGGTTCACCGCAGCGGTCTTGATGCTCATCCAGGCCGACAAGGCCATCACTTCTTCGAGCGTGACGGCCGGGTGGTAGCGCACACCGCCCTTGCCGGGGCCGCGGGTCAGGCTGTGCTGCACCCGATAACCCTCAAAGTGGGCGATGCGGCCGTCATCCATCTCGATGGGCACGTCCACGATCAAGCTGCGCTTGGGGTGCTTGAGCGTGTCCACCCAGCGCGCCAGGCCACCCAGATACGGCGTCACCCGGTCCACCTGCGACAGGTAGGTGCCCCACGGGCTGTCGGCGGTGGGGTGGATGTAGGACAGGGGCGTGCTCATGGGTGGGGTCTCCGGCGTGTGGGGGGTTTGCTTGGGGTCGGTGCCGCCGCTTGTAGCGGTGGGCCTGGCGGCGCAATGTAGGCGCCGGGCAGGCTGTGCGGGTGGCTGATGCGCGGCTGATGCTCGGGTTATGCGCGGATTGCATGGCCCGGCGTGGACCGGGCACGGCGGGCTGGCTGCGGCTGCGGCTGTGGCGCGGGCCGGCGATGGCGCGGGCCGGCGATAGGTGCTGGCTACACTGGTTTGATGCACACCACCACGCCCGCCCCGGCATCCGCCGCCCCGACGCCAGGCTCCAGCGCCACCCCCAGCACCATCGCGTTCATCGGCGGCGGCAACATGGCCAGCGCGCTGATCGGCGGGCTGGTGCGGGCCGGCCACCCAACCGGCCGCATCTTGGTGATCGACCCGGGCCAGGCCCAGCGCAGCGCGCTGCAGGCCAGCTTTGGCGTGCGCACGGCGGCGTCGGCCGATGCGCTGGCAAGTAGCGCAGCACCGGCCGATGCCACCCCGGCCGGCCTGGGCTTGGCGGCGGCTGACCTGGTGGTGTGGGCCGTCAAGCCGCAGTTGTTTGCCCAAGCTGCTGCGCCCTGCGCAGCCCACGTGGCTGGTGCGCTGCAGTTGAGCGTGATGGCCGGCATCCGCAGCAGCGCAATAGCCCGCGCCACCGGTGCGGGGGCCATCGTGCGCAGCATGCCCAACACCCCCGCGCTGATCGGCCGAGGCATTGCCGGCCTGTTTGCCACGCCGGCCGTCAGCGCCGCCCAGCGCGCGCTGGTGGCCCAGGTGCTGGCGCCCACCGGCCAGTTGTTGTGGGTGGACGCCGAGGCTGACCTGGACGCGGTGACCGCACTGTCCGGCTCCGGCCCGGCCTATGTGTTTTATGTGATTGAAGCCATGGTGGCCGCCGCCACCGCGATGGGCCTGTCAGCTGACCAGGGCCGGCAACTGGCGCTGGCCACGCTGGACGGCGCCACCGCGCTGGCCGCCGCATCGGATGAGCCCATCGCCGTGCTGCGCGAGCGTGTCACCAGCAAGGGCGGCACCACCTACGCCGCGCTGCAAAGCCTGGCCGCAGCCGGTGTGGGGCCAGCGCTGGTGGCGGCCATCCGCGCGGCGCAGGCGCGGGCGGCCGAGCTGGGCAATGAGTTTGCGGGCTGATCCCGACAGGCTCTTAGAGCCAGCAGCGCCAGGCGTGAGCCTCAGCGCAGCGCCAAATCCACCACCACCCCCACAAACACCGCAAAGCCCAGCCAGTGATTCAGTCGAAAGGCCTTGAAGCAGCTGTCCCGGCTGCGGCTGTGGATCAGCGTGTAATGCCAGCCGGCCTGCAGCGCCGCCACGCCGACGCCCATCAAAAACCAGCGGCCCAGCCCGAGTGCATAGCCCAGCGCCGCCCAACTGGCCAGATGGGCGGCATAAAAGCCCATCACCGCCGCCACGTCCCAGCGGCCCAGCGTCAACGCTGAGGTCTGGATGCCGATGCGGATGTCGTCATCGCGGTCCACCATCGCGTATTCGGTGTCGTAGGCCAGCACCCAGCACAGGTTGCCCAGCAGCAGCCACCAGGCCGCTGGCGGTACGGCGGCGTTCACGGCCGCCAGGCCCCACACCCGCCCGCCCAGCACCGCCGCAAACGCCATCGGGATGCCAAAGCTGAAGGCCACCCCCAGCACCGCCTGCGGCATCGCCACCAGGCGCTTGGCGTAGGGGTAGGCCAGCGCAATGGCCAGCGCGGCAAACGACAAGGTGATGGTGGGCGGGTTGGTGGTCAGCACCAAGCCGAAGGCGGCCAGCGCCAGCACCGCACCCACGGCCAGCGCCTCCTGGGGCGCCAACGCGCCGCTGGTCACCGGGCGCTGCGCGGTGCGTTTGACGTGGCGGTCAAACTCGCGGTCGGCCACATCGTTGATGCAGCAGCCGGCGCTGCGCATCAACACCGTGCCCAGCGTAAACACCGCCAGCAGGTGCCAGCCGGGGAAACCGTCGGCCGCCATCCACAGCGCGCTGAGTGTGGGCCACAGCAACAGCAGCCAGCCGGCCGGGCGGTCCCAGCGGATCAGTTGCAGGTAGAGGTTGAGGCGGGCGCGCAGGGCGGGCATGCGTAGGGGGCGGGTGGCCTGGCCATGTGGCCCGCAGGTGGGGGGACGGGGCGGCGGATTGTTGCACCGGGCTTTGATAATCCCGGCAGCACAGCCCGCCAGAGTGAGACCACCATGACCCCACATCCGCTGCTTGACCTGCACCCCGACGTGGCCGCCGCGCTGGCCGCCGGCCAGCCGGTGGTGGCGCTGGAGTCCACCATCATCAGCCACGGCATGCCCTGGCCGCACAACGCCCAGACGGCGCTTGCCGTGGAGGCCGAAGTGCGCGCCCACGGCGCCGTGCCGGCCACCATCGCGGTGCTGGACGGGCGCTTGAAGGCTGGTTTGTCGCCCGCGCAGATTGAGCAACTGGGCCGCTTGGGGCCCAAAGCGAGCAAGGCGAGCCGGCGTGATTTGCCAGTGCTGATGGCGCAAGGCCGCACCGGCGCCACCACCGTGGCCGCCACCATGATCATCGCGGCGCTGGCCGGCATCCGGGTGTTTGCCACCGGTGGCATTGGCGGGGTGCACCGGGGCGCCGAGAGCAGCTTCGACATCTCGGCTGACCTGCAAGAGCTGTCGCGCACCGAGGTGGCAGTGGTCTGCGCCGGCATCAAGTCCATCCTGGACTTGGGCCTGACGCTGGAATACCTGGAGACCCACGGTGTGCCTGTGATCGGCCACGGCACCGACTGCCTGCCAGCGTTTTTTACCCGCGAGAGTGATTTCAGCGTGGATGTGCGGCTGGACAGCCCGGCCCAGATTGCTGCCGTGATGCACGCCCAGTGGAGCCTGGGTTTGGGCCTGGGCGGCGGGCTGGTGGTGGCCAATCCGATTGCCGAAGAATTTGCCATGCCCCGCCACGCCATCGACGACGCGATTGAAGGCGCACTGGCCGAGGCCGCCGCGCGCGGCATCAACGGCAAGGCGGCCACGCCGTTTTTGCTGCAGCGCCTGAATGAGCTGACCGGCGGCCAAAGCCTGGCCGCCAACATCGCGCTGGTCAAAGGCAATGCGCGGCTGGCGGCGGCGGTGGCGGTGGCCTATTGCGCGGGCCGGTGACCGGCTGCTTGCCGGGCGGGCAACACGCGCGCAACACCAGCGTTGCGCCAACACTGGCGCATTGCCACAAGCGCGTCACAGCAAACGCAGATGGGTTGCCGTTGCGCCATGCACGCTGGACAGCGCGATGGTCTGGTCAAACGTCACCAGGCAGCCACCGTGCTGCACCGCCAGCGCCAGCAGGTAGAGGTCGGTGATCTGGTTGTGGCCCTGCACGCGGCTGAAATCGACCAGCGCATCGCTGCGCAGCGTCACGTCATCGGGCCAGAAGTCATGGTCCAGCGCGCTGCAGGCCTCGCTCAGGCGTGCCCTCACCTGCTGCATGGGCACACCGCCACGCCGCCCGTAGCTGGGCATGCTCATGATCCGGATCACACCGTTTTCAACCAGCGGGCAAGTGGCGATCTGTGTGCCGGGGCTGTTGACAAAGGAATTTGCCCGGTCTGAGAACTGGTGCGCGTCGTCGAACAACGCGATCCACACATTGACATCGAGCAGGGCGCGCATGGGGCCGGGCGGTGTCAGATGCCTTCGCGATCCATCAGCAGGCGGATGTGCTGCGGTGTGATCACTTCGTCGCGCGCCGGCAGCAAAGCAAAGCGGCCCCGCAACACTGGCGGCGCGGCGGCTGTGGCGCTGCTGTCGGGCGCACAAGCACCGCGCCGAATCAACAGCGATACCGCATCGCCCAGCGACAAGCGATCACGTTGCGCCACATTGCGGGCTGCAATCAAGGCGTCTTGCTGCAAGTTGAGGGTGGTGCGCATGACGAATCACTCCAAGCTGTGATGCGCCACCATAGCATCAAAAACGCATCAACGCATCAACGCATCAACGCATCAACGCATCAATTCTCGGGTGAGCCCCAACCTTGTCCCCCTCCTACCCCTCCAAGCGCTTCTGAAACACCAGCCCCGCATGCTCACGCAGCGCGTGGAACTTGATCTTGGGCCAGTTGGCCTCGATGGCGCGCAGCTCGGGGGAATATTCCACCAGCAAGGTGGGTGCGTTCACCGCGTCGTAAGCCATGCGGTGGCTGTTGCCCTCGATGAAGCGGGCCAGCTCTTTTTCGTCGGCTGCTGCGCCGTCGCCGCTTCCGCTGGCAGTGCCGCAAGTCACCCAGCGGGCAATCGAGAAACGGCAGGGGCTGATGCGGGCCTTGCAGCCGTATTCATGCTCCAGCCGGTGCGCCACCACCTCAAACTGCAGTTGGCCCACCGCGCCCAGCATCAGCACTGAGCCCACGAGCGGGCGGAAGACCTGGATCGCGCCCTCCTCGCCCAGTTGCGTCAGCCCGGCCTTGAGTTGCTTGGTCTTGAGCGGGTCGGCCACCTCGACCATGCGGAACATCTCCGGGGCGAAAAATGGCAGGCCGGTGAATTGCAGCGCTTCACCCTCGGTCAGCGTATCGCCCAGTTGCAGCACGCCGTGGTTGGGGATGCCGATGATGTCGCCGGCGTAGGCCTCGTCCAGCAGTTCACGGCGCTGGCTCAGGAACGAGACGACTGTGTTGGGCCGCAGCTCTTTGCCGCTGCGTACCACCTTCAGCCGCATGCCGCGC
>JANPOW010000303.1:0-20931 GCA_031428185.1 Betaproteobacteria bacterium
ACGTCGGCTGCGAAACGGCCTCAGCGGTCCATTTTTTACCGGCTTTTTGTCCCATAGTTGAACTATGGGCCTGCAAATCCGGCAAAAACTGTCCTCGCTGGGGCCGTTTCTCGCTATCGACGCCCCAAGTCCGACAGGCTCGTAGCCGTCCGGATTGGCGCTTAGCCCCTCACGCCGCAAACTTGGCCACGGTGGCCGCCAGCCGCTCACCAAAGGCCTTGGCGGTGGCGATGTCGCCAGCCACCATCTCGGCGGCTGATGCATCCGACGGTGTGCTGGTCATCAGCCCGGCCGACGAGGCCACGTAGTTGATGTCGTCGCGCGTGGCGGCCTTGCTGTTGGCTGGCATCATGCCGGTGCCCACCCACAGCATGCTGTGCTGCATGGCCAGCGTGATGAAGTAGTGCAGGGTGGAGTGTTTGTCGCCGTTCATTGACGCCGAGTTGGTGAAGCCGGCGGCCAACTTGTCTTTCCAGTGGCCGGTGTACCAAGGCTTGCTGGACGCATCGGCAAACTTTTTGAACTGCCAGCTGGCCATGCCCATGTAGGTGGGTGAGCCAAAGGCGATCATCTTGGCCGCCGCCAGCGTGTCCCAGCCACCCTCGGGCAGGTTGCCCTCGGCGTCGATGGTCAGCAACTGGCCGCCGCTGGCGCAGGCCACCGCTTCGGCGATCTTGGCGGTGTGGCCGTAGCCGCTGTGGTAGACGATGACGATGGCGCTCATGGGGGGCTTGCCTTTGTGACGCGGTGCATGGGGTCTTGATCTGGCGGGCCGTGGTGTCGGCGGGCTGCACTGATTTTGGGCCGCCCCTGGCCGCCGCTGGGTTCGTGCGGTTTGATGCCAGCGTTCGAATCGGCAGGGGGGGCGGGGACGGGCCGGGCGCCGGCTGGCGGCGCCCGGTTGGCGGCCTGTTGACGGCCGCCGCGTGCTGGCATCAACCCGGTGCGGCGCCTTGTGTGCCGGTGTACACCGCATACAGCGACTGGCTGGCCGCCATGAACAGCCGGTTGCGCTTGGGGCCACCAAAGCAGACATTGCCGCAGATCTCGGGCAGGCGGATGCGGCCGATCAACTTGCCCTGCGGGTTCCACACCGTGACGCCACTGAAGCCCACCGCACGGCCGGCATTGCTGGAGCACCACAAGTTGCCGTCCACATCAGCCCGCACGCCGTCCGGGCCGCACTTGACGCCGTTGACCATGAAGTCACTGAACAAGCGGCCGTTCGACAACTTGTTGTCCGGGCCGACGTCAAACACCGACATGTCGCCCTTGCCGCCAGGGCCGGCATCGCCGGGGCCTTGGCCGGTGCTGATGACGTAGAGTTTTTTGTAGTCGGGTGAAAAACACAGGCCGTTCGGGTCAGGCACCTGCGCTTCGGTCAGCACCTGGGTGATGGTGCCGGATTTATCGACGCGGTAGCAGGCGGTGGGCAGCTCACGCTGGTAACCACCAAACTCGGGTGGCTGGCCCAGGCGTGGGTTCAAGCGCCCTGACTTGTTGGCCGGGCCGCCAGCGGCGTCCACCGTGCCCTCATAAAACTGGGCGCCATAGGGTGGGTCGGTGAACCAGTAGCTGCCGTCGGGGTGCGGCACCACGTCGTTGGGCGAGTTCAGCCGCTTGCCGTTGTACATCGCGGCAATGATGGTGGCCGAGCCGTCCAGCTCATAACGCACCACACGCCGGCCCAGGTGCTCACACGACAACTGCCGGCCCTGAAAGTCAAAGGTATTGCCGTTGCTGTTGTTGGACGGCGCGCGCAGCACGCTGACATGGCCGTCGTCCTCCAACCAGCGCATCTGGCGGTTATTGGGGATGTCGCTCCAGACCAGGTAGCGGCCCACCGAGTTCCAGGCCGGCCCCTCTGACCACAGCGCACCCGTCCACAGGCGCTGAATGGGCGCGTTAGGCTGGCGCAGGCCGTCAAACGACGGGTCGATGGTGAGCACATCGGGGTCGGTGAAATACGTGGTCGGGGCGCCGTTGGCGCTGAAGTCGCGCGGCGGGTTGCTCACCGTGCTGGGTGGCGCCACCGGCCCCAGCGGGCCGGACTGGGCACGCGCCAGGCCTGGCGCCAGCACACCAGCGCCGATCACCGCCCCCATCGCCGCCCCCATGCCGCGCAACAGTTTGCGGCGCGGGATGGACTCGTTTGAATCCGGCTCTGTCTTGTTTTCTTGCAGCATGTCTTGTCTCCATCTGTTGTGTTCAAGAGGCCAGTGGCGCTGGCATTGCAGCAGCCAAAACCATGCTAGATGACACACTCGGTGCAAGCCAGCCCTAACTGCCACCGGACTCGACAGTGGTGGCCGTGGCCGTGGCAGTGGCGGTGGTGGCGGCGGCGGTGGTGGTGGTGGTGGCGGAGTTGGTGGCGTATGTCCGGCGGCCGGCCCGTGGCAGCCCAGTCAAAGCGCCAGCCAGGCCCCGGCCGCACCGGCGACCACCAGGCTGGCGCCCCAGGCGGTGTCCAGATTGAGCCAGGCGCTGCGCAGCGCACGCAGCCCCAGCCAGCGGTACACCAGCCAGGCGATGGCCAGCCCGGCCGTCAACATCGCCAGCGTGTGCAGCGCTGCCACCAGCAGCGCCGTGGTCAGGTTGGAGCGGGCCAGCCAGGCCATCAACACGATGTGGTCAAGAGCGGGCCACGGCGCGGCGGCCGCGTCACCGGTGGTGGCCGGTGCGGCGCACAAACCCAACATCACCGGCAGCAGCATCAGGCCCGCACCGTGGGCGGTGGCCATCAAGAACGACCACCAGGCGATTTGTGTGGGGCGGATACGCACCAATGCACGCGGGTGGCGTGGCCAGATCAATTTGTAGGCGCCAAACAGCAGCACCAGCACGCCCGCAGCAAGCCGGATCGGGCGGGCCCACTGCGCATACCAGCTCAGCGCTGCAAACGGCAGCAGCACCATCGCCATTGCCAAAAAATGCCCACCGGCCAGCGGCAGCAGCGTGCCGAACACGGCAACGGCGCGGCGTTGCTCCAGGCCGCGCGCCACCGCCAGCGGCCAGCCCATGGCCGGGTTGAGGCCGTGGTAGACACCCACGGCAATCACCGTGAGCCAGAGCGCCGCGCTGTTGCTCACCGCGCAGCGCGCCGGGGGCGTGGCTCAGGCCTCAGGCCGACGTGTAGCAATACGAGTCGGTGGAGCAGTCACCCCCCTGCAGGCGGATTTGATGGGCACCGTAGTCGGCACCAAAGTCAACGTAAAAGTTGGGGGCCAGCGTGATGCCGCCCTGCGCACCCACGGTACACATCAGCTGCACGCCGGGCACGCCGTCGGGGTAGAACTGGGCGTCCCAGCTACTGTAGAGCGAGTTGGTGAAGTACACCCGCTTGCCGTCGCGGCTGATCTCGGTCATCTGCGGGCCGCCGCCAAACGGCCGCCCGCCGGGGTGCCTGGCATGGTGCGCGATGCCGCCCACGCGCACGCTGCCGGCCAGCCTGGGGTGCATCGGGTCGGTCACGTCGTACTGCCGCAACTCACCCGTGCCCCAGCAGGCCACATAGAGAAAACGGTCGTCCAGCGACAAGTCGATGTCGCTGATCAGCGGTGGCACTGCGCCAAAGCCTTTGAGCAGCGCGGGCAGCAGCGCCGCGTCGGCCGGCTCGGCCGGGATGGTGGCGGTCTTCTTGATGTGGAAGCTGCCGTTTTCGCGGTACCAGGTCCAGATCGAGCCTTCGAGGTTGGTGGTGTCCACCACCACGCCCAGAAAGCCGTATTCACGTGTCGGGTCATGCGCCGGCCGCACCTCCAGCGCCATCTGGTGGTTGGCGCCCAGGTCGATGGTCTGCACATGGCGGCGGCTGCGCAAATCCCAGAAGTGCACGCTGTGGCCGTACTTGTTGGCCAGCAAATCCTCGGCTTGGATGCCGTTCTCAAACTGCGGTGGCAGGCCCCATTCACTGCTCACCATGTAGTCGCGTGGCAGGTTCCACCAAAAGTCGTAGTGCAGCTTTTGCGGGCCACGGTCGATCTCCCACTGTCCGCGTATCTCAAAGGTTTCGCAGTCCATGATGAACACGCCGGGTGGGCCTTGGGTGCCGTCAGCACCGCCACCACCCAGCGTGCTGATGTAGATGCCCTCGGGGCCACAGTGCACGGTGTGTGGGCGTGAATAGCCGGTCTTGCGCAGCAATTCCTCAGGCTCGATAGTCTTGATCAGCCGGGGTTTGCGCGGGTCGGGCTGGGTGTCCACGATGTAGATGCGCGACGAGCGGATGCCCGGGATGATCAGGTAGCGGCGCTGCAAAAATGCGTGGCCCGACAGCGGCGGCAAGGCCGAGCTGCAGGCGTTCCAGCCGAAGTGAAGAAACTCGTCACCCCGGTTTGGAAAGTCCAGCCGGTACAGCACCGTGCCGTAGGTCTTGGACTGTGGGTCCAGGTCTACCACCGCCAAGGCATCAGACCGTGATCGGTCCGGCGACAGCAGCACGGTGTAGGCAATGGTTTCTGCCTCTGCCTCCATCGCCATGCGCGGCGATGGGTAGAAGGTGGGATCGGGACGCAGGGACTCCAGCATGATCGGCTCCTTTGCAGCGCAGGTACACCACCCGTTGGCTTGGGCGCCAGGACGCAGCGGCGGGCTGGCAACTATCGCGCTTGGTGCAGTGCTGTCAAGGCCGGCCGGCGCTGACCACACCAGGCGTGCAGACAATGTGATCGGCTGCAGCCGCCCGCATCCACCGTGGTCTTGCGGCGTGGCCAGTGACCAGCGCAGCCGTGCGTGCAACGTTGGCAGACAACTGCGGCGGCCAAGCATCTGTGGCCCGCCGCGCCGACCCCGCCGACGCCGCCAATCAACCCGACCGCAACAACGCTGCCACCCGCTCGGCAATCGCCAAACTCGCTGTCAAGCCCGGCGATTCAATGCCAAACAGGTTGACCAGCCCGGGCACACCGTGCAGCCCGGGTCCGTCAATGCGGAAATCCGCCGCGGGCTCTCCCGGGCCGCTGATCTTGGGCCGCAGGCCGGCATAGCCCGGTTGCAGTGCGCCGTCGGGCAGGGCCGGCCAATAACGCCGCACTTCAGCGTAAAAGGCGTCGGCAGCGGCCGGGTCCAGCGTGTAGTCGATGTGGTCCACCCATTCAAAGCTGGGGCCAAAGCGGGCCTGGCCGCCCAGGTCCAGCGTCAGGTGCACACCCAGGTGGCTGCTTTGGCCGGGCGCCGGGTAGACCAGGCGCGAAAACGGTGCCGAGCCGCCCAAGCTGAAGTAACAGCCCTTGGCCAGGTGGTCTTGCGGGATGTGGGCTGCGTCCAGGCCCACCAGCTTGCGGGCCAGCGCCGGGGCGTGCAGGCCGGCACTGTTGACCACGCTGCGGGCTTGCAAGGTCATGGTTTGGCCGTCGGCGGCCACATCCAGCGTGATGCCCTGCGCTGTGCAGCGCCCGGCTTGCACGCATGACTGCAGCGCCAGCAAGGCGCCATGGCGCTCGGCGTCGGCCAGCAGCGCCAGCATCAGGCCGTGGCTGTCGATGATGCCGGTGGACGGCGACAACAACGCGCCCACGGTGCGCAGGGCGGGCTCTAACGCCGAAGCTTGCGTGGCGCTGAGGCGTTGCAAGTCCGTCACCCCGTTCGCCAGCGCGGTGGCCTGCAGCCGGTCCAGCGCGGCCAGCTCATCCGCCGCGCTGGCGTTGATCAGCTTGCCGCAGCGGCGGTGGGCCACACCACGCTGGGCGCAGTAGGCATACAGCAGCGCCTTGCCACGCACACACAGTGCGGCGCGCTGAGAGCCGGTGGGGTAGTAGATGCCGGCATGGATGACCTCGCTGTTGCGGGCGCTGGTGATGCTGCCAAAGGTGGGCTCGGACTCCAGCACGATCACCTCTCGCCCGGCCTGCGCCAGCGCACGGGCCACCGCCAGGCCCACCACGCCGGCGCCGATCACGACTGCGTCGGCTTGCTCCATCGGCGCGATGCCGGCGCTCAAGCGCCGTCGGCCACCAGCGCGGCCAGCGCCTCACCCACTTGGGTGGTATTGGCGCTGCCGCCCAGGTCAGGCGTGCGTGGGCCGCTGCGCAGCACGGTCTCGATGGCGCGCAGGATCGCGTCATGCGCGTCGCGGTGGCCCAGGAAGTCCAGCATCATCGCCACGCTCCACACCATGGCCACCGGGTTGGCGATGTTCTGGCCGTAGATGTCGGGCGCTGAGCCATGCACCGGCTCAAACAGGCTGGGGAACTTGCGCTCGGGGTTCAGGTTGGCGCTGGGCGCGATGCCGATGGTGCCGGTGCAAGCCGGCCCCAGGTCGCTCAGGATGTCGCCGAACAAATTGGTGGCGGCCACCACGTCAAACTTTTGCGGCGCCAAGACAAAACGCGCGGCCAGGATGTCGATGTGCTGCTTGTCCCAGGTGATGTCGGGGTGGCGGGCGGCGGCTTCTGCCGCGCGCTCATCCCACCAGGGCATGCTGATGGCGATGCCGTTGCTTTTGGTGGCCACCGTCACATGTTTGCGCTGGCGGCTGCGGGCCAGGTTGAAGGCGTAGTTGAGCAAGCGCTCGCTGCCGTGCCGGGTGAACACACTCTCTTGCAGCACAAACTCACGCTCGGTGCCACCAAACATCACACCGCCCACGGCGCTGTATTCACCCTCAGTGTTCTCGCGCACGATCAGCATGTCGATCTCGCCGGGTTTCCTGTTGGCCAACGGGCAGGGCACACCCTCAAAAAGCCGCGCCGGGCGCAAGTTGATGTACTGGTCAAACTCGCGCCGGAACTTGAGCAGGCTGCCCCACAGCGAGATGTGGTCAGGCACCGTGGCCGGCCAGCCCACGGCGCCAAACAGGATGGCGTCCATGCCGCCGATTTGCGCCTTCCAGTCGTCCGGCATCATCTTGCCGTGCTGGGCAAAGTAGTCGCAACTGGCCCAGGTGATCGGTGTCAGGTCCAGCGCCAGGTTGAAGCGCTTGGCCGCAGCGGCCAGCACCCGCTGGCCCTCCGGCATCACCTCGCGGCCGATGCCGTCACCGGGGATCAGCGCAATGCGTTGGGGGGTGCTCATGGTGGGCTCTCAGTTGGGGTTTGCTGGTTGGGCAGCCATGTTGGCAGCGGCCGATGATGCCAGTGCAGCGCTCGACGCGATGCACCCCGCCAGTCGGCATCACGCTGATCGGGGCGCGCTGCCCGCGCTGCCAGCGCAGGCGCCTCAGCGCCCACCCGCCACATCGATGATGGTGCCGGTGGTGTAGCTGGCCTCAGCCGACAGCAGCCAGACGATGGCGCTGGCAACCTCGTCGGCCGTGCCGGGCCGCTGCATCGGGATGCTGCCGGCAGCAGCCTGTGGCCGGCCCCGGTCGCCGCTGGTGGTGTGGATGTCGGTGTCGATGATGCCCGGCCGCACCGCATTCACCCGCACACCCTCCGCGGCCAGCTCAATCGCCAGGCCGTGGGTGAAGCTGTCGATGGCGCCTTTGCTGGCGGCGTAGTCCACATACATGGCCGGCGCGCCCAACCGGGCTGCTGCGCTGCTCAGGTTGACGATTGCGCCCCCCGCGCCGCCGTGGCGCGTGCTCATGCGGCGCACTGCCTCACGCGCGCACAGCAGGCTGCCGGTGATGTTGACGGCAAACATGCGCTGCCAGCGGGCCATGTCCATCTGGTCCAGCCGGGCTTGCATGGCCACGATGCCGGCGTTGTTGACCAGGCCGGTCAGGCGGCCCAGTTCGGCGTCCACGCGGGCAAACATGGCCAGCACGGCGGGCTCATCCGCCACATCAGCCGCCACGGTGATGGCACGGCGGCCGGCGGCGCGCACGTCAGCGGCCACGGCTTCAGCGGCGGCGCTGTCCTGGGCGTAGTTGATGGCCACATCCCAGCCGCGCTGCGCTGCCAGCCTGGCGGTGGCCGCGCCAATGCCACGGCTGGCGCCGGTGACCAACAGGATTTGAGGGGCTTGCGGCATGGTGGTCTCCGGGCTGGGGTGATGGCGGGCGACGCATGGTAGGCGGCGGCTGGCAGGCCGCGCAGTCGCCGCCGTGTCAAGCCCCGGCGGGGCGCCTGGCCCGGGTATCCAAGGCTGGTGGCCGGCGCGGCTTTCACCGAGACTGGTGCTCATCTTGTTCAACGCCACGCGCGCCACCGCCGCACCTGACCATGCCCGACAACGCCCCCCTTTCCGCCGACCAGCGCCAGGCCCGCGACGAGGCTTTTGCCATGCCGCTGGACCAGATCGACGTGACCAAGCCGCGCCTGTTCCAGGACGACACCATCGGCCACTACTTTGAGCGCCTGCGCCGCGACAACCCGGTGCACTGGCACAGCAACGGTTACTACGGCGGCTTCTGGTCGGTCACCAAGTTCAACGACATCATGGCGGTGGACAGCAACCACGCGGTCTATTCGTCCGACTGGACCCACGGCGGCATCAGCCTGTTTGACGGCCCGATGGATGAGCGGCTGCAAATGTTCATCGCGATGGACCCGCCCAAGCACGATGTGCAGCGCAAAAGTGTGTCGGCCATCGTGGCGCCGGGCAACCTGGCAGCGCTTGAGGCCACCATCCGCCAGCGCACAAAGGCAGTGCTGGACAGCCTGCCACGCGACGAGCCCTTCAACTGGGTGCAACGCGTGTCGATTGAGCTGACCACCCAGATGCTGGCCACGCTGTTTGACTTCTCCTTTGAAGACCGGCATTTGCTGACCCGTTGGTCTGACGTGGCCACCTCGGTGCCCGGCACCGACAAGATCACTGAATCCCCCGCTGCACGTTTGGCCGAGCTGGGCCAGTGCATGGCCTACTTCACCAAGCTGTGGAATGCGCGTGTCAACAGCCCTGGCGGCAATGATTTGATCTCGATGATGGCGCACGCGCCGGACACGCGGAACATGTCGCCGCAAGAGTTCTTCGGCAACGTGCTGCTGCTGATCGTGGGCGGCAACGACACCACCCGCAACTCAATGACCGGTGGTGTGCTGGCGCTGCACCAGCACCCGGATGAGTGGGCCAAACTGCGCGCCAACCCGGCCCTGGTGGACAGCCTGGTGCCCGAGATCATCCGTTGGCAAACCCCCCTGCCGCACATGCGCCGCACCGCGCTGGCCGATGCCGAGCTGGGTGGCAAGCAGATCAAGAAGGGCGACAAGGTGGTGATGTGGTACCTGTCCGGCAACCGCGACGAGACGGTGATCGAGCGTGCGGGTGAATTCATCATCGACCGCGCCCGGCCGCGCCAGCACCTGAGTTTTGGTTTTGGCATCCACCGCTGCGTGGGCAACCGGCTGGCCGAGCTGCAGCTCAAGATCCTGTGGCAAGAGCTGCTGCCGCGCTTCCCGGTGATCGAGGTGGTAGGCCCGCCGCAGCGCGGGCTGTCCAACTTTGTGCGCGGCTTTACCGACCTGCCGGTGCGTCTGCCGCGCTGAGGCGCCCGATCCGCGTGGATACAGTGCGCCCTTTCAGCCTGCCCAGCCCGAGACCAAGATGATTTTGCACCGCCGCTCCTTGATCCTCACCGCCGCCGGCGGCGCGCTGCTGGCCAGCCACAGTGGCGTGCAAGCCCAGGCAGGCGCCGCTGGCAAGCCCGAAAAACCGCAGCTCACGCTGGCCGTGGGCGGCAAGAACCTGCTGTACTACCTGCCGCTGACGATTGCCGAGCAACTGGGCTACTTCAAGGCCGAAGGGCTGGACCTGAAGATCGTTGACTTTGCCGGCGGCAGCCAGGCGCTGCGGGCGCTGGTGGGCGGCAGTGCCGAGGTGGTGAGTGGCGCGTTTGAACACACCGTCAACATGCAGCCCAAAGGCCAGAAGCTGCGCGCCGTGGTGTTGATGGGCCGGGCGCCGCAAATCGTGCTGGGCATCAACCCGAAATCCATGCCCAACTTCAAGACCGTGGCTGATCTGAAAGGCAAGAAGATCGGCGTTACCGCGCCCGGCAGCAGCACCAACGTGATGACCAATTTTGTGCTGGCCAAAGCGGGCCTCAAACCCAGCGATGTCAGCATCATCGGCGTGGGTGCCGGCGCAGGCGCAGTGGCCGCGATGCGCAGTGGCCAGATCGACGCGATGGCCAACCTGGACCCGGTGATCTCGCTGCTGACACGCAGCAATGACCTGAAGATCATCAGCGACACCCGCATCGTGGCCGAGGCCGACAAGGTGTTTGGCGGCCCCATGCCGGCCGCCTGCCTGTACCTGGCGCAAAGCTTCATCGACAAAAACCCACACACCGTGCAGGCGCTGGCCACGGCCATCGTGCGGGCCAACCAGTGGATTCAAAAAGCCGGGCCAGGCGACATCATCAAAGCCGTGCCCGAGACCTATCTGCTGGGCGACCGGGCGGTCTACATCGACGCCTTCCTGGCGGCCAAGGGTGCGCTGTCACCCGACGGGCTGTTCCCGGCGGCCGGGCCGGAGACCGCACGCCGCGCGCTGGCCAGCATCGACCCCGAGATTGCCAAGGCCAGCATCGACCTGAAGGCGGTGTACACGGATGACTTTGTGCGTGCGGCGCTGCTGCGTTACCCGACAAAGTGAGCGACAGCGTGAGCGGCCAAGTGAGCGGGCAACTGAGCGCGCCCGCCGCCCTGCACCTGCAGGACGTGTCCTGCACCTTCACCGCACGCGACAAGCACAGCGCCGGCTACACCGCCGTGGCCGGTGTGTCGCTCAAGGTGGGCGCTGGGGAGTTTGTCTCGGTGGTGGGCCCCACCGGCTGCGGCAAGAGCACGCTGCTCAACATGGCGGCCGGCCTGCTGGCACCCAGCAGTGGCACCGTGCAGGTGTTCGGTCAACCGCTGGTGGGCATCAACCGACGCGCCGGCTACATGTTCCAGACTGAGAGCCTGCTGCCCTGGCGCACTGCGCTGGGCAATGTGATGGCCGGGCTTGACTTTGCCGGCATGGCGCCGGCGCAGGCCAAAGCCCAGGCGCAAGACTGGCTGCGCCGCGTCGGCCTGGCTGCGTTTGCTGACCGCTACCCGCACCAGATGAGCGGCGGCATGCGCAAGCGGGCGGCGCTGGCGCAAACCCTGGTGCTGGACCCCGACATCATCCTGATGGACGAGCCGTTTTCAGCACTCGACATCCAGACCCGGCAGTTGATGGAAAACGAGTTGCTGGACTTGTGGCAATCGAAGAGAAAAGCGGTGCTGTTCATCACCCACGATCTGGATGAAGCCATTGCCATGAGCGACCGGGTGGTGGTGTTGAGCGCCGGGCCGGCGTCCCACCCGATGGGTGACTTTGTGGTGGACCTGCCGCGCCCGCGGGATGTGGCCGAGGTGCGCAGCACACCGCGTTTTGTGGCGCTGCACCAGGCCATCTGGGCAGTGCTGCGCGATGAGGTCTTGAAGGGCTACCAGCAGCAACTGCAGGTGAAATGAAGCCCCCCCGATGCGCCTTCGGCGCCTCCCCCCAGGGGGCGCCGCCAGCGGCCCGGCATAGCCGGTTCCGCGGCGGCCGCTGAGGTCATGCCTGACTGCTTGAGACAACCAATATGTGGCTCGCCATCAAACCCAACCCCCGCAACCTGCGTCTCTGGCAGCTGGGCCTGCTGCTGGCCATTTTTGTGCTGTGGCACTTGCTCACCGTGCCCGGCCTGCTGCCGCTGCTGATGTTCGAGAACGACCAGCAGGCGGCGTTTTTCTTTGGGGAGCCACTCAAGGTGCTGGGCCGGGTGTGGCGCTGGTTTGCCGTGGACGCCGACATCTACAGCCATTTGGGGGTGACGCTGGTCGAGACGGTGCTGGCATTCGCCATCGGCTCAGGCGCCGGCCTGGCCGGTGGGCTGTGGCTGGCGCTCAGCCCCATGGCCAGCGCGCTGTTAGAGCCGTACGTCAAGGCCATGAACGCGATGCCACGCATCATCCTGGCGCCGATTTTTGCGGTGTGGTTTGGGCTAGGCATTGCCAGCAAGGTGGCGCTGGGTGTGACGCTGGTGTTTTTCATCGTCTTTTTCAACGTCTACCAGGGTGTCAAAGAGGTCAGCCCGGTGCTGCTGGCCAATGCCCGCATGCTGGGCGCGTCACCGCGCCAGTTGCTGCGCCATGTCTACCTGCCCAGCGCCACGAGCTGGGTTTTCAGCAGTTTGCACACCAGCGTGGGCCTGGCCTTTGTGGGCGCGGTGGTGGGTGAGTACCTGGGCTCGGCCAGCGGGGTGGGCTATTTGATCCACCAGGCCGAGGGTGTGTTTGACATCAACACCGTGATGGCCGGCATTTTGGTGCTGACCGTATTCGCGCTGGCGCTGGACGCCGCGGTGGGCACGCTGGAGCGGCACTTGATGGTGTGGCAGCCGCTAAGCGGGTGAGAGCGCCAAGCTGTGAGCCAGCTGACGTGCTGCGCTGCGCTCAGTAGTGTGGCGGCAACTCGTCTCGCAGGCTTCTGAAGCCGCCCGGCTCGTCCGCAGGGGCGTGCTGGCGCAGTTGCAGCAACTCGCGCACCAGTGCGTCAATCTGGCCTTGCTGGCGCACCACCACGCTGTTGAGCTGGTCCACCAGGTCTTCCATGAAGCTGGCTTTGACCTCCAGGTCGGTCAGGCGGCGGTCGGTGGGGTCTGTGGGGTCACTGCGCTGCATGGCAGCATTGTGTCCAGCCTTTGCTGCCCCACCCCACCGCTTCAGGACCCTGCCCATGCCCACCTTGTTCTCGCCCTTCCAGATCGGCCCGCTGACCCTGCGCAACCGCATCGTCATTGCCCCGATGTGCCAATACAGCGCGCTGGAGGGTGACGCCAACGACTGGCACTTGATCCACCTGGGTGGCCTGGCCTTGTCGGGCGCCGGGCTGTTGACCATTGAAGCCACTGCCGTGGAGCGTGACGGCCGCATCACCCCGGCCTGCCTGGGCTTATGGAATGAGGCCAATGAAGCCGCGCTGGGCCGGGTGCTGCGGGCCATCCGCCAGCAGTCGCCCACACCCATGCCCATCTGCATCCAGCTGTCGCACGCCGGCCGCAAGGCCAGCAGCCACACGCCATGGGACGGTGGCCAGTTGATCCCGCTGGCTGCCGGTGGCTGGGTGCCGGACGCACCGTCGGCCCTGCCTCAACTCGACGGCGAGACACCACCCACCGCGCTGGACACGGCCGGGCTGCAGCGCGTGTTGCAGGCTTTTGTGGCGGCCGCGCAGCGTGCGCACCGGCTGGGCATCGACGCGATTGAGCTGCATGCGGCGCACGGCTATCTGCTGCACCAGTTTTTGTCGCCCATTGCCAACCAGCGCCACGACGACTACGGCGGCACGCTGGACCAGCGCATGCGTTTTCCGCTGGCGGTGTTTGATGCGGTGCGCGCCGCCGTGCCGGCCAGCATGGCGGTGGGGGTGCGCCTCTCAGTCACCGATTGGGTGGACGGTGGCTGGGACGTGGCGCAAAGCATCACCTTCAGCCAGGCGCTGCAGCGGCGTGGCTGCAGCTTCATCCATGCCTCCAGCGGTGGCATCTCACCGCGCCAGCAGATTCCGCTGGGGCCGGGCTACCAGGTGGGCCTGGCCACGCAGATCAAAGAAGCCACCGGCCTGCCCACCATCGCGGTGGGCCTGATCACCGAGGCCGAGCAGGCCCAGGCCATCATCAGCAGCGGCCAGGCCGACCTGGTGGCGCTGGCGCGTGGCATCTTGTATGACCCGCACTGGCCCTGGCATGCCGCCGCCAAGCTGGGTGCCCAGGTGGTGGCGCCGCGCCAGTACTGGCGCTCGCAGCCGCGTGGCATGAGCACGCTGTTTGGTGACGTGAAGATCGGCCAGCGCTGAGCGGCTGTGGCCGTCGGCGCGGCAAAAACCGTGTCCTGCCAGCATCACCTGGCCGGCCAACGCGCGCAAAAAATGCACAACGGCTGGGCCGCCCACCGGTCAGCCTGGCGCCGCATGGCCCCGGCGCTGGCGCGTGGCCACCAGGCCGGTGCCCAGCAAGGCCGCATTGGCCGGCACCAGCAGGCTGTTGACGCTGCGCATGCCGTCTTTACCAACCCGCTTCCGTGCCGACGTTGTTGACCGCAAAGGCCACGCTGCTGAAGTTGGCGCCGGCCGGGTTGGCCAAGGCGCCCAAGCCACTGCGCTGGCCGTCGGCAGCCCACAACGTGGCCTCACGCAGCGTGGGTGACAGCACCGATTCACCGGCCCCTCACACCGTTGTCGTTGAGGCCAAACGCCCGCGATGCGGTGGCGCCAGCAGCCAGCGGCAGCAACTCCATGCCGGCAGCCGTTGACCAACGGAACGCCCGCGTGCTGCTGCCCGCCTGCACCCAGCCGGCCACAAAGCTGCCACTGTCACTGACGGCGTAGCTGGCGCGCTGGTTGTCGCCCGACGCCACGCCCAGGCCTGCAACTGGTTGGTGGTGGCGGCCCAGGCGGGCGCGGCGATCAGGCCGAACGACACGACAAGCGTGGCAAACGGTGGCACACGCTGCGGGGCCAGTGCAGCAGGTTGCGTCAGCGGCCGCCGGGCGCTGGCCCGAACTGCTGGCAAAGCCGGTCTACCAAGGTCATCAAATCGGCCTGCAGGAGGGCAAAACCGGGCGTCGGCTGCAGGGTGGCGCTGTCCATGTACAGCCGCTTGTTGACCTCGATCTGCAAGCTGTGGCGGCCGGCGGCGGGGTTGGCATAAGCCCGCACCAGTTCCACGCCTTTGAACGGGTCGTTGACCTCGACGCCGTAACCCAGGCCCACCAGAAGCTCACGCACAAAGGCGGTGAACGCTGGCGCGCAGGTGGTGCCGTCACGGTCACCCAGCACCACATCGGCCCGTGTGCGGCCGGCGCCACCCTCCCCCATCAGGCCGCTCACCGGGTTCATCGAATGGCAGTTGAGGTGGTAGACCACACCAAACTTGGCATGGCTGGTGTCCAACAAAGCACGCAATGCCGCGTGGTAGGGCTGGTGGTAGCTGGCGATGCGCTGGCGCACTTCAGCCACGCTCAAGCGCCGGTTGTAGATGGGCCGGCCGTCGTCCAGCAGGCGCCAGATCAGGGCCTTGCCGATGCTGGCCTTGCCGCTGGGTTGGTGGTCATCCGGCCACATGCCACCCTGCAGCAAGTCCAGGTCGATGTCACCGGCATGGCGGTTCGGGTCAATGTAGGTGCGGGCAAACTGCGCTGCCAGCAGCGGCACACCTCGGCTTGTGGCGGGCAGCCACAGCGCATCGATGAAGCAGTCCTCACCGTCGCGCAAGGCGTGCTGGTCCACGCAGGCCCCAAAGTCCGGCGGCAAGACGCGGCCCGAGTGGGGTGAATCCAGCACCAGCGGGTGGGCCGGGCTGGCCGGGCCGTGCAGCGTCAACAGGGGCTGGTCCATGGTCGGCCTGGTTTGGGGTGGGGTGGGTGGGGTCGCAGGCGCTTGCTGATGCCCCGGCCTGCTGGGGCGGCAAAGCGCACCAACATCGGGCCAGTCCGGATGGGCGCTGGCCCGGTTATCGCTAGTATCGCCACACCGTTTTGCCACACGATTCGGCGGCTGCCGACCACACTTTTTACCGCAGGACAACCCCCACCATGCAAGACGATCAGCAAGAGCAGCAATTGCGCAACCTGATTGACCGTGTGCGCAGCGGCCAATTGCCGCGCCGCAGCTTTATTCAGCACCTGGTGGGCTTGGGCATTAGCGCGCCGGCCGCGTCCATGCTGCTGCTGCATGCCGGCATCGCCCAGGCCCAGCCTGCAGCCACCTACAAGCCCACCAAGCGTGGTGGTGGCGGCACGCTCAAAGCCTTGTGGTGGCAAGGCGCCACGCTGCTGCAGCCGCACTTTGCCAACGGCACCAAAGACCAGGAAGGCTCACGCATTTTTTATGAGCCGCTGGCCTGCTGGGACAACGACGGCAACCTGATCCCCATCCTGGCGGCCGAGATCCCGTCGCGTGACAACGGCGGCCTCTCAGCTGACGGCAAGGTGGTGCTGTGGAAATTGAAAAAGGGCGTCACCTGGCATGACGGCCAGCCCTTCACCGCAGACGATTGCGTCTTCACCTGGGAATACGCCAGCAACCCCGAGACGGCGGCCATCACCATCGGCGTCTACAAAGATGTCAAGGTCGAGAAGGTGGACAGCCACACGGTGCGGGTCAGCTTCCCCAAGGCCACCCCGTTCTGGGCCACGGCCTTTGTGGCGGCCGAGGGCATGATCATCCCCAAGCACCACTTTGCGGCCTACACCGGGTCCAAATCGCGTGACGCACCGGCCAACCTGAAACCGGTGGGCACCGGGCCTTACAAGTTTGTGGATTTCAAACCGGGCGACATGGTGCGCGGCGAGATCAACACCAACTATCACATGGCCAACAAGCCCTTCTTCGACGCGATCGAGATGAAGGGTGGTGGTGATGCCCCATCCGCCGCCCGCGCGGTGCTGCAAAGCGGTGAGTTTGACTACGCCTGGAACCTGCAGGTGGAAGACGAAGTGCTCAAGCGCATGGAGGTGGGCGGCAAGGGCAAAGCGGTGATCGTGCCCAGCGGCGACATTGAATTCATGATGCTCAGCGTCACTGACCCGTGGACCGAGGTGGACGGTGAGCGGTCCAATACCAAGACCAAACACTTTGCCTTCAGTGACCCGGCCGTGCGTGAGGCCCTGGCCATGCTGGCCGACCGCAAGGCGATTCAAGACTTCATTTACGGCCGCACCGGCGTGGCCACCAGCAACTTCTTGAACAACCCGCCCAAGTACCGCTCGCCCAATACCAGCTTCGAATTCAACATCGACAAAGCCAGCCAGGTGCTGGACGCGGCGGGTTGGAAAAAGGGCGCCGATGGCGTGCGCGAAAAAGGCGGCAAAAAGCTGAAGTTTGTGTTTCAAACGTCAGTGAATGCGCTGCGCCAGAAAGAGCAGGCTGTCATCAAGCAGGCCTGCCAAAAAGCCGGTATCGATCTGGAGTTGAAGTCGGTTGTGGGTTCGGTGTTTTTCTCCAGCGACGTGGGCAACCCCGACACCTACGGCAAGTTCTGGTGCGACATGCAGATGTACACCACCACCATGACCCAGCCCGACCCCGAGCGCTTTATGGACCAATACCTGAAGCGTGAGGTATCGGCCAAGGCCAACAAGTGGAACTTCCGCAACATCAGCCGCTGGACCAGCGACGAGTACGAAAAAACCTATGCCGCTGCTGAGGCCGAGCTGGACCCGGTCAAGCGCACCGCCATGTTCATCAAGCTCAATGACCTGCCGGTGAAAGACCACTACATCATTCCGCTGATCAGCCGGCCGCGGGTGCGGGGCGTGTCGCTCAAGCTGGTGAGCCCGTTAAGTGGTTGGGACCTGGATTTCTCAGGCCTGCAGAATTGGTACCGCGAGTCTTGATTCCCGTTTCAGCGGCCTGAGCACGCCTTGGGCCCCTACATCCTCCGCCGCCTGCTGATTGCGCTGCCCAGCCTGCTGGGCATCAGCGTGGTGCTGTTCACCGTGCTGGCGCTGGCGCCGGGTGACCCGTTTGGCGAGATGGCACTCAACCCCAACGTGCCGCCCCAGGTGCGAGAGGCGCTGCGCGCCAAGTTTGGCCTGGACGACCCGGTGTGGCAGCGCTACTTCCGCTGGTTGTGGGCCATGCTGCATGGCGATTGGGGCTTTTCGTTCATCAGCCGCATCGATGTGGACACGCTGATCCTGCAGCGCGTGCCGGTGACATTGGCGGTGATTGGTGCATCGCAATTGCTGGCCCTGGCCATTGCGCTGCCGGTGGGTATTTATTCGGCCGTCAAACCCTATTCATGGTTTGACCGTATTGCCAGCACGTTGGCGTTTGTCGGGTTCTCATTGCCCACGTTTTTTACCGGCTTGCTGCTGATCCTGCTGTTCTCGATCCAGCTGGACTGGCTGCCGTTTGTCTACCGTGCTGACATCTCGGAGACCGGCTGGGCCTGGTGGGGCGCGCAATTGCGCCAATCCATCATGCCCATTGTGGTGCTGGGTTTGTTTCAGGGCGCCAGTTGGACCCGCTATGTGCGCTCATCCATGCTGGACGTGGTGCGGCTGGACCATGTCAACACCGCCCGCAGCAAAGGCCTCACTGAGCGCACGGTGGTGATGAAACACGTGGTGCGCAATGCGCTGATCCCGGTGGTGACATTGGTGGCGCTGACCATGCCGCAGGTGTTTGGTGGTGCCATCGTCACCGAGCAGATTTTTCGCATCCCCGGCATTGGCTCGTTGTTGATTGATGCCATCCTGCGCAATGACACCCCGGTGATCATGGCCGTCACGTTTGTTTTCGCCTGCCTGGTGATCCTGTTCAATCTGATTGCTGACTTGCTGTATGGCTGGCTTGATCCCCGCATCTCTTACCGTTGACGCGGTGCGTGCTGCGCCACGCAGCACGTCACCGGGCGCTGAAGCCTGGCGCCGCTTCCGCCGCCACAAGATGGCGATGTGCAGCCTGGTGTTGTTGCTGCTGTTGGTGGCAGCCGTGGTGCTGGGGCCATGGCTATGGCCACTGGCGGTCAATGACATTGACTTCACGGCACGGCTCAAAGGCCCGTCATTGGCGCACCCGTTGGGCACCGATGATTTGGGCCAGGACATCCTGGCGCGCATGTTGTATGGCGGGCGTATCTCATTGGCGGTGGGCCTGGCGGCCATGGCCATGGCCATCAGCGTGGGCGTGACGATTGGCGCCATTGCCGGCATTTCGCGCGGCGCGGTAGACGCTGCGCTGATGTGGCTGACAGATTTGTTTTTGTCACTGCCGCAATTGCCATTGCTGCTGCTGCTGATCTACTTGTTCCGCGACACACTCAAAGCCAAGTTTGGCCCCGAGGTGGGCGTGTTCATCATGATCGTGTTGGTGATTGGCGGCTTCCGGTGGATGCCGGTGGCGCGGCTGGTGCGGGCGCAATTCTTTTCGCTGCGCGAGAAAGAGTTTGTGGAGGCCGCACGCGCATTGGGCGCCACCACCGCGCGCCAGGTGTGGCGCCATATCCTGCCCAATGCACTTGGGCCGGTGATTGTGGCGGGCACGATTGACGTGGCAGCGGCCATCATTGCCGAGTCCACCTTGTCCTTCTTGGGTTTGGGCTTTCCGCCTGACATCCCCACCTGGGGCCGCATCTTGTTTGACAGCAAAGACTACTTGGACATTGCGCCACATTGGGCACTGTTCCCCGGGCTGGCCATTTTCCTGACGGTGCTGACCATCAACTTCATTGGCGACGGCTTGCGGGATGCGCTGGACCCACGCCGTGTGCTGTAGCGCCTGACGACACCCAGAACCCGCCATGGCATTGCTGGACATTCAGGGCCTGAAAACCCATTTCAAGACCGACGATGGTTGGCTGCATGCGGTGGACGGTGTTGATTTGCAGGTCAATGCCGGCGAGACACTGTGTGTGGTGGGTGAATCTGGCTGCGGCAAATCCGTGACTGCCATGTCAGTGATGCGCTTGATCACCATGCCGCCTGGCCGTTTTGCCGGTGGCCGGATTTTGTGGAAGGGCCAGGACCTGATCACGCTGCCCGATGACGCGATGCGCAAGATCCGCATGAAAGAGATTGCGATTGTTTTCCAAGAGCCGATGACCTCACTGAACCCGGTCTACACCATCGGCCAGCAGATTGGTGAAGCGTTGCGTCTGCATGAAAACCTGTCCAAGAAGGACGCGACGGACCGCGCGATCGAGATGCTGCAGCGGGTCAACATCCCCACACCGGCGCGTCGGGTGCATGACTACCCACACCAGTTTTCCGGTGGCATGCGCCAGCGCGCGATGATTGCGATGGCGCTGTCGTGCGGCCCGCAATTGCTGATTGCCGACGAGCCCACCACTGCGCTGGACGTGACCATCCAGGCCCAGATCCTGGATTTGCTGAATGATTTGAAAAGTGAATTCGGCATGGCCGTGATGTTGATCACCCACGCGATGGGTGTGGTGGCCGAGGTGGCGCAGCGGGTGGCCGTGATGTATGCCGGCAAGGTGGTGGAAGAAGCGCCGGTGGAAGAGTTGTTTGCCCACCCACGCCATCCGTACACCCAGGGTTTGATCCGCTCGATCCCGCGCATTGACACCGCCGCCACGCACAAGGTGCGGCTGGAGACGATTGCCGGCACCGTGCCCAAATTGATTGCGCCAGGAGAGGGTTGCCGCTTTGCACCGCGCTGCAAGTTTGCGCTGGCCGATTGCAGTGCCGCCACACCCACCTTGCGCACGGTGGGGCCGGGGCACCGTGTGGCTTGCTTTCTGGATGTCGAGGCATGACCGGCCCACTGCTCCGGGTCGAGAACCTGGTCAAGCACTTCCCGATCAAAGGCGGTCTGCTGGGCCGCACGGTGGACAAGGTGCATGCGGTGGATGGGGTCAGCTTCACGCTGGACGCCGGTGAAACGCTGGGTGTGGTGGGTGAATCGGGTTGCGGCAAATCCACCACCGGGCGCTGCATCCTGCGGCTGATCGAGCCCACCTCGGGCGAGGTGTGGTTTGACGGCATCAACGTGAGCACGCTGGCCGCGGCTGACTTGCGCGCCATGGCGCGCCACATGCAGATCATTTTTCAAGACCCGTACGCGTCACTCAACCCGCGCATGACGGTGGCCGCCATCATTGGCGAGGCACTCACCATCCACAAGTTGACCAAAACCCCGGCGCAGTACACCGCCCGCATCGTCGATTTGCTTGAAACGGTGGGGCTGAGCGCCGACCACCTGCAGCGCTATCCGCATGAGTTCTCGGGCGGCCAGCGCCAGCGTGTGGGCATTGCGCGGGCGCTGGCAGTTGACCCCAAGTTGATCGTCTGCGTCGAGGCGGTGTCTGCCCTGGATGTGTCGATCCTGGCACAGGTCATCAACCTGCTGGAAGTCCTGCAAAGCCAGCGCGGCCTGACCTACATCTTCATCGCCCACGATTTGAGCGTGGTGGAGCACATCAGCACCCGGGTGGCGGTGATGTACCGGGGCCGCATCGTGGAGAGTGCGGCGGCCAAGCACCTGTATACGCGGCCGCAGCACCCCTACACCGAGGCCTTGCTGTCGGCGGTGCCCATCCCCGACCCGACCGTCAAGCGCAAACGC
>JANPOW010000304.1:0-2201 GCA_031428185.1 Betaproteobacteria bacterium
CGAGACCGCAAAGCCTTCGGCAAACCCATTGCCGACCTGCAGAACACCCGCTTCAAGCTGGCCGAGGTGGCCACCACCATCCAGGTGGGCCGCGCCTTCATCGACCGCTGCGTTGAGCAACTGGTGGCCGGCACGCTGGACACCGCCACCGCCAGCATGGCCAAGCTGTGGGGCAGCGAGACGCAAGGCCGGGTGCTGGACGAATGCCTGCAGTTGTTTGGTGGCTACGGCTTCATGAACGAGTACGTGATTGCCCGCATGTACGCCGACGCCCGGGTGCAGCGCATCTACGGCGGCACCAGCGAGATCATGAAAGAAGTCATCTCGAGGGCGCTGTGATGGCGGGCGACACCTTGGCGGATGATGCTGCAGCCCCGCTGTTGATCGAAGAACGCGGCGCTGTGGCCTGGCTCACGATGAACCGGCCCGAGCGGCTGAACGCGATGAACCCTGGCCTGGTGGACGCACTGCGCGGCTACTTTGAGGGTTTGACCAGCCGGTCCAGCGCGCGCGTGGTGGTGCTGCAGGGCGCCGGCCGGGCCTACTGCGCCGGGTTGGACATCAAGGACGCCGTCTCTGCCACAAACGCCGGCGGCCCCACCAGCGTGCAAGCCAGTTTCGACCGGCAATACAGCATCAAAGACATCATGCTGGCCATGCGGCGCTGCCCGCAGCCCATCATCAGCCTGGTGCAAGGCTCAGCCAGCGGGGGTGGTTTTGCGCTGGCGCTGGCGTCTGACATTCGGTTGGCCACGCCGGATGCACGCTTCAACGCCGCCTTCATCCGCATCGGCTTGTCGGCCTGCGACATGGGCGTCAGCTATTTTTTGCCACGCATGGTGGGCGCGTCGGTGGCGGCGCACTACTTGCTGACCGGCCGCTTCCTTGGCGCTGAGCGGGCCTACCAACTGGGCCTGGTCAGCACCGTGGCGCCGATGGCTGAACTGCAAGCCGAGGCGCAAGCCCTGGCCGACGACATGCTGCACGCCACCCCGCTGGGCCTGCGCCTGACCAAAGAGGCGCTGGGCCACGCAATTGACGGCAACAGCATGGAGGCGGTGATGGCGATGGAGGACCGCAACCAGATCCTGTGCAGCCGCAGCGAGGATTTTCGCGAAGGCATGGCGGCGTTTCTGGACAAGCGGGCGCCGGTGTATTCGGGCCGTTGAGCGACTGGGTTTGTGGACCCTGGCGCTGCAGCGCGGCGCACTCCGCCGGCAGGGCTGCATTGCAACCACTCATGGTTGCAAATTGATGCAGCCAGCCCATGAGCACAGCCCCGACGCTGAAGTCCATCCCCAGCCCGCTGTATGCGCGGCTCAAACAGGCCACTGCACTGCACCGGCGCAGCTGCAATTCGACCAAGTGCTGGCGCTGCAGCAAGAGGCCCAGCGCCTGATGGACGACCTGGAGTTTGAGGTGGACTCAGCCCATGTGCTGGCGCTGGTGCGCGACAGCGACCGCTCAGCCTGCGGCTGCGAGTTCATCGCGCTGGCCCGGCAACTGGGCACCCGGCTGGTGACGATGGACCGCAAGTTGCTGCGGGCTTTTCCGGCTGACGCGGTGGCGTTGGCGGCGGCGGTTTGATGCGCCGATGGCGGCAGCGGACTACAACGCCTGGGCGCCCGGCAAGGCCTGCATCGCCTTGTCGACAGTGACGGTGGCCCGGCACCCGGCGCCCAGGTTGCGCGCAACGATCAGGCAGTCAGAAAAGCCGCACGTTGCCACCGCGAATGTGCCCATCGCAACCGCCAGCGCAGCCCTGTCCTCGAAGCTGAACATCGGCTCAGCCAGCACGGCCTGCAGGGCGGTCAACAACGCGGCTTTGGGTTGGCGGTAGGCGCTGCTCAGGGCCCAGACCGTCTCGGCCAGCACCACGTCGGCAATATGCACTTGGCCAACCGTGGCGGGCAGTGTGGCCAGCCAGGCATCGATGCGTGCTGACTGGGCGGCGTCGTCATCCAGCAGCAAGCGCAACAGCAGGTTGGTGTCAATGCCGATCATGGCCAATCACGGCTTGGCGTGCTTGGCCAGCAAGTACTGGCCTACCGCCGCGTCTTCAACGCCAGGCGTCAGCGCTGCGGCCAACGGTGAGCGCAGCAGGCCACGCACCGACCGCGCATCGGCCTTGACCACACGCGCTTGAATGCTGTTGTCTGGCAGCAGCTCAAACCGAAGCTGGCTGCCGGCGTCCAGCCCCA
>JANPOW010000305.1:0-9572 GCA_031428185.1 Betaproteobacteria bacterium
GGCTGCGCTGAAGCGCCCGGCGCCGTCATGGCGCGGGGCGCAGCAGGTCAGCCAGGTGCAGCATGCCCAGCGGCCGGCCGTGGGGGTCGACCACCGGCAATTGGTCCACCTGGCGCGCCAACGCCAGTGACAGCGCGTCGCGCAGGTTGAGGCTGGCGCTGATGGCGGTATTGGCACTGTTGGCGCTGCTGGCCGCAGCCCCGGCGGCCGGGCCGGGCCGCAGCCGGTCAGCCACGGTCTGCAGCGCCAGCAGGCGCAGGCCGGTGTGGGCATTGCCCAGGAAATCAGCCACCGCCGGGCTGGCGGGTTGGCGCAGCAGTTGGGCCGGCGGGCCGGCCTGCAGCAGCCGGCCGTGGCCCAGCAGCACCACGTGGTGGGCCAGGTGCAAGGCCTCGTCGATGTCATGTGTGACCAGCACCACCGTCTGGCCCGAGTGGTGCTGAATGCGCAGCAGTGCGGCCTGCAGCGCGCTGCGGGTCAGTGGGTCGAGCGCGCCAAAGGGCTCGTCCATCAGCAGGATTTCAGGCCGCGCGGCCAGCGCCCGCGCCACCCCCACACGCTGCTGCTGGCCACCCGACAACTGGTGCGGGTGGCGCTGGCGGTAAACCGATGGCGCCAGGCCCAACAGCGCCAGCAACTCGTCCACGCGTGAGTCGATCTGCCCCGCCGACCAGCCCAGCAGGCGGGGCACGGTGCCGATGTTGCGTGCCACCGTCCAGTGCGGGAACAGCCCACCCGACTGGATCACATAGCCCATGTGCCGGCGCAGCGCTTCGGGGGCCAGGCTGCTGATGTCCTGGCCTTTGAGCAGCACCTGGCCGCTGTCGGGCAGCACCAGCCGGTTGATGAGCCGCAGCAGGGTGGACTTGCCCGAGCCCGAAGCGCCGATCAGCGCGGTGATTTGCCCACGCGGCAAGGTGAGCGACACCGCGTCCAGTGCGCGCACCGCGCCGTAGGCCTTGCTGACACTTTGCAGGCTGATCATGGTGTGGCTGCGGGCTGTGTGTCGGGCCTGACGGCCAAGCTGGCGACTCGGGTCAGCGCGCGCAGGCAGTTGTCCAGCGCCAGGGCCAGGGCCACCACGGGCAGCACCCCCAGCAGCACCAGGTCCAGCGCACTGCTGGCCAGGCCTTGAAATACCAGCGCACCCAGCCCACCGGCACCAATCAGCGCGGCCACCACCGCCAGGCCCACGGTTTGCACCAGCGTCACACGCAAGGCGGACAGCCAGACCGGCAGCGCCAGCGGCAACTGCACTTGGTAGAAGCGCTGGCGTGGGCTCAAGCCCAGCCCGGTGGCTGCATCCAGCACGGCGGCCGGCACTTGCTGCAGGCCGGCCAGCACACCGTGCACGATGGGCAGCAGCGCATACAGCGCCAGCGCCATGGCCGCCGGCAGCAGGCCGATGCCCTGCAAGCCCCAGCCTGGCCAGCGGCTGCCAGCCCAGGCCAGCGGCGTGATCAACAGGCCAAACAGGGCGATGGACGGCACGGTTTGCACGGCGCCCAGCAGCGCCAGCACGGGCCGCGCCAATGGTGGCGGGCGCGCGTCGGCCAGGCCCAGCGGGGCGCCCAGCAGCAAGGCCGGCCCCAACGCGGCCAGCACGATCTGGCCGTGGCGCAAGCAGGCGGCGCCAAACACCTCTTGTTTGTTGCTGAACTCTTGCAGCAGCGACAGCGCATCCAGCGCGCCGCTGCGCAGCAGCAGCAACACCGGCAACCACAGCGCAGCCTGGGCCAGCAGGTGGGCCACGGGGCCCAGGCGCAGGCGCTGCAGCGCGTTGCTGGCGGCCAGCCCGGCCAGTGTGGCCAGGCACCAGAAGCCCGTGCCCAATGACACCCGCGTCAGCGCGCCCTGGCCGCCGGCCAGTTGCCTGGCCTGGGCGCCGGCCAATGCCAGCAGGCCGGCCAGCAAGGTGGCAGCCGCCAGCGCAGCCAGCGCGTCGCCGCGGCGGCGCTGGGGCAGCAGGGCGGCCAGTGCCAGCAAGGCGGTGGGCAGCAGCACGGTGGTCAAGGGCCACAGGTTGGCCCAACCAGCCCAGCCGGCTGTGCTGCCAAGCTGCAACTGGGCCAACCGCAGGCCCTGGCCGCTGAGCAGCCGGTTGGGCGCCACGCTCAAAAATGCGGCGCTGCCCGCCACCACCGCGCCAACAGCCAGCAGCAACACCAGCACCGGGTTGTGCAGCCAGCGCGGGGCGGCGCCGGCTGGGGGCCTGTGTGCGAGTGCGGGTGCGGGTGCGGGTGCGGGTGCGGTGGCCATGGGTCAGTCAGTGGCGGGCGCTGTTGCGGGCGGTGTGGGCAGCGCGGCAACACCCGGTCATTTCAATAGCCCACGCGCTTTCAAGTAGGCCGCAGCCACGGGCTTGGCGTCTTGCCCCTCCAGCGCAATCTGCGCGTTCAGGCGCTGCAGGGTGGGCGCGTCCAGGGTTTTGAACAAGGCGTCCAGCAGTGGGGCGATGCGCGGCTGTTGGGCCAAGGCCTCGGCGCGCAGCACCGGGGCGGGCGCATACACCGGCTGCACCGCGCGGTTGTCGTCCAGGATCACCAGGCCCAGCGCGGCCACCGGGCCATCGGTGCCATAGGCCATCGCGGCGTTGACACCCGAGGTCAACTCGGCCGCGGCCTTGATGGTGGTGGCGGTGTCACCCCCGGCCAACAGCAGCAACTGGTCTTGCCGCAGCTTGAAGCCGTAGGCCGCCTGGAAGGCGGGCAGTGCATCCGGCCGCTCGATGAACTCGGCCGACGCCGCTAGCTTGACCGTGCCACCGCCGGCCACCCAGGCGCCAAAGTCTGCCAGGGTCTTGAGCTTGAAGCGGCCCGCCACGTCTTGCCGCAGCGCAATGGCCCAGGTGTTGTTGGCCGGCGCGGGCGTTAGCCAGGCCAGCTTGTTTTTCTCGGCGTCCAGCGCCTTGACGCGGGCATGGCCGGCTTGCAGGTTCTTCCAGACCGGGTTTTTTTCGTCGTTGAAAAAGAAGGCGCCGTTGCCGGTGTATTCGGGGTAGAGGTCAATCTCACCGGCCAGCAGCGCGGCGCGCACGATCTGCGTGTTGCCCAGTTGCAGCCGGTTCTCGGTCTTGATGCCGGCGTGGGCCAGCACCTGCAGCATCAACTGGCCCAGCAGGCTGCCCTCGGTGTCGATCTTGGACCCCACCCGCAGCGGGCGCTGGGCCGGGGTCTGGGCCAGGCCGGGCAGTGCCAGTGCAGCGCTGGTGGCCAGCAAGGCCTGGCGGCGGGTGAGGGAGGGGCGCATGGTTGGGGTGTCCTGTGGGCCGTGTCGGGTTGATGGTAGTGCGCTCATTGCCCGGCAAAACGCGGTGGGCGCTTGGCGGCAAACGCGGCCTGGCCTTCCCGCAGGTCGGCACTGGCGGCGCACAGCGCGGCCCGCTGCTGCAGCGCGGGCAGGTTCAACTCACCGCGGGCAATCTCATTGAGCGAGCATTTCATGCCGCGCAGCGCCAGCGGCGCACCGGCGGCCAGGGCGTCGGCCATGGCCTGCACCTCGGCATCGAGCTGCCCCGGCGCAGCCAGGCAGTCCAGATAGCCCAGCGCCAGCAGTTGCTCGGCCGGCACCTGCTCGGCCAGCAAAAACAACCGTTTTGCGGCGGCCAGCCCCAGGCGGGTGACATAGCGCTGCAAGCCGCTGGGGTAGTAGTGCAGGCCCAGCCGGGCGGCCGGCATGCGCAAGGCCATGCCGGCTGCGCCGACGCGGAAATCACAGGCCAGCGCCATGTCGGTGGCGCCGCCGTACGCACTGCCGTTGAGGCGGCAGATGGTGGGCAGCGGCAAGGCCTCCAGCGCGTCCACCGTCTGCGCAAACAGTTGCGGGCCGGCGTGCGCGCTGGTGGCGCTGTCGCCCAACTCGGCGATGTGGAAGCCCGAGCAAAAGGTGGCGCCGCTGCCCGTCAGCACCAGCAGCCGCAGCGTCGGGTCAGCCGCCAGGGCCTGGAAGTGCTGCTGCAGCACCAGCAGGTCTTGTGCATGCAGCCGGTTGGGGTGGGCCGGCCGGTTGAGGGTGATGGTGGCGCGGCGGTGCTGGATTTGCAGCAAGGGCGGGCCGGCGGGGGTGGGTGGCAGCATGGTTTGAGTATGCGTGGCGCGGGCCGGCGTGGCGCCCGTGCAGGCCGGGTCAACAGCCCGATTTGGCGGCCCACGGGCCTTGTCAATGCGGGCCGTTGTTGATAGCTGCGCCAGGCCCGACGCACCACAATCGGCCCATGCAAACTGCCCCAGAACACGCCGCAAAGCCCGCTCCACAGCCCGATTCACCCCAGGCCTGGTGGCGCCTGTTGGCCACCCTGCTGTTGATGACCATCGGCTCGGCCGGCATGTATGTGGTGTCGGTCATGCTGCCGGTCGTGCAGGCCGACTTTGGCATCAGCCGCGCTGAGGCGTCGCTGCCCTACACCCTGCTGATGGTCGGTTTTGGCCTGGGCTGTGTGTTGATGGGCAAGCTGGCCGACCGTTACGGCATCGTGCCCGTCATCATGCTGGGCGCCTGCAGCTTGGGTGTGGGCTTTGTGGCCTGCGGCTGGGTGGGCAGCATCACCAGCTACGCCATCGTGCAGGGCTTGTTGGTGGGTTTGCTGGGCAGCAGCGCCACCTTTGTGCCGCTGGTGGCCGATACCTCGCTGTGGTTCAACAAGCGGCGTGGCATTGCGGTGGCGGTGTGCGCCAGTGGCAACTACCTGGCCGGCGCCATCTGGCCGCCGGTCGTGCAGCACTTTGTGGCCAGCGTGGGCTGGCGGCCCACTTATGTCGGGTTGGGCATCTTCACGTTTGTGAGCATGCTGCTGCTGGCGCTGGCCATGCGCGCCAGGACCCCGGTGCTGCAGGTGGCGCTGCTCAAGCCCGGTGGGCCGGTGCCGTCCAACCGGCCGTTCGGGCTGAGCCTGGGCACGGCGCAAGCCTTGTTGTGTGTGGCCGGCACCGCCTGCTGCGTGGCCATGGCCATGCCGCAAGTCCACATCGTGGCCTACTGCGGTGACCTGGGTTTTGGCGCGGCCCGTGGTGCCGAAATGTTGAGCCTGATGCTGGCCAGCGGCATCGTCAGCCGGCTGGTCTCGGGCGCCATCTGTGACCGCATCGGCGGTGTGCGCACCCTGCTGCTGGGCAGCTTTTTGCAGGGCGTGGCGCTCTTGCTGTTCATCCCATTCGACAGCATGGCCTCGCTGTACGTGGTCTCGGCCCTGTTCGGCCTGTTCCAGGGCGGCATCGTGCCCAGCTACGCCATCATCGTGCGAGAGCACTTCCCACCCGCCGAGGCCGGGGCCCGTGTCGGCACCGTGATCATGTGCACTCTGTTTGGCATGGCGCTGGGTGGCTGGATGAGTGGCAAGGTGTTCGATGTGACCGGCAGCTACCACGCCGCCTTTCTCAACGGTGTGGCGTGGAATGCGCTGAACCTGTCGATTGCGTTGTTTTTGTTGTGGCGGCTGCGCCGGGCCGATAGCCGTCAAGCATCCGAGCACGCGCGCGACCCGTCAGCAAGGCCAGCCTCAAGCTGACCACCCGGCCGCCGCCTGCCGTGGCACATTCAGCCCTGCTGCTCCCTTCCAACCCGCAGCGCAGGAGACCTACATGATGAAGTCCGGCATCGACCAACAAGCCCTGATTGACCAGTTTTCCCAGGCCAACGCCCAGCAGACCACACAGTTGCGCACCAGCGTTTTCAACGCCACGCTGGGCGCGCTGCAGGGCCGTGAGCTGAGCCTCAAAAATATCCGCAGCGTGCTGGGCACAGTGGCCCAGGCCGCCAGCACCGGCGCCGCCAAAAACCCACTGGGCGCGGTGGACGCCGAGGCCATGCTGGAGAACGCCGTGTCCGGCATGGACGACGCGCTGCTCAAGGCGGTGGAGGCCAACCGCGTGGCGCTGCAGCAGTTTGTCGACAAGGGTGCTGACCTGCGCGAAACCCAGCTGAAAAAAGCCCTGGCGGAGATGGACAAGTTTGAGGACGCACTGCTGGGCACGGTCAAAAAATCGGCCGCTGCAGCGGGTGACCCGATGGCCGGCCCGTGGGCACAGGTGCTGGAAAAATTCAATCTGTCGGGCACCCAGACCGGTGCCAAGGCCAGCGGCGCGGCTGAGCAACTCACCGCCCAGATGGCGCAGATGCACGGCGCGATGCGCGAGACCCGTGCTGCCAGCCTGCGCGCCGCCCAGACCCTGGCCGAGAGCTACACCGCGTTGGTCAGCGGTGTGCTGATCGGCATGTCGGACGCACTGCGCCAGGCCGGCAGCCCGGCCCGGCCAAAGCCGGCGGCCAAGAAATAAAGCGCGGGGTGGGGCAGGGCGCGCGCCGCCTTGCGCCGCAGCCTTGCGCTGCCGCTCCCTCTTTTGGCGGTGCCCCACCAACCCTTACGGGGGATCGCCGCTGGCAGGCCGCCGGCCTACGCTGTCATCACTGACACCGCAGAGCCAGACCACCATGCCGCACATCTCCAGCGCCCCCACCCCAGCCAGCGCCGCCACCATCAACCTGCCACGCCGCCACCTGCTGGGCGCCGGCCTGGCCGCGTTGTGCATCCACCCTGCACCCGCTGCCGCTGCGCCCGCCCTGCTGCTGGCGCGTGAATGGCCCACCGGCGCTGACCCCGCCGGCCACCTGGTGAGTGAAAAACTCGACGGCGTGCGGGCCCTGTGGGATGGCCAGCAACTGCGCTTTCGCAGCGGCCGGTTGATCGCAGCGCCGGCCTGGTTCACCACCCGCCTGCCGCAGCAGCCGCTGGACGGTGAGCTGTGGTTGGGCCGGGGCCGGTTTGAAGCCCTGTCTGGCCTGGTGCGCCACCAGCAGCCCGATGACGCCGCTTGGGGCGCAGTGCAATACCAGGTGTTTGAGCTGCCAGCCGCAGGCGGCGTGTTTGCCGACCGTGCCACCGCCCTGCAGGCACTGTGCCGGCACACCGCATTCGCCGCGCTGCAAGCCCTGCCACAAACCGCTGTGGCCAGCGCTGCCGCACTGCAGCAGCGGCTGGACGCCGTGCTGGCCGCCGGTGGTGAGGGCCTGGTGCTGCACCATGCCGATGCGCCGCAGGCCACCGGCCGCACGGCCTGGTTGTTCAAGCACAAACCGCTGCATGACGCCGAAGCCCTGGTGCTGGCCCATCTGCCCGGCCAGGGCCGGCTGGTTGGCCAACTGGGTGCCTTGCAGGTGCGCACCGACAATGGTGTGGACCTGGCCATCGGCACTGGTTTCAGCGATGCTGATCGGGCCAGCCCACCGGCCATCGGCAGCCGCATCACGTTCAGCCACCGGGGCCACACGGCGGGTGGTGTGCCACGTTTTGCCAGCTACCTGCGGCTGGCGCATGCGCTGTGACTTGGCCCCGCACACCACGCCCCAGCCCAGCCAACGCCCGACCTCAAGACGGACCCCCGCATGACCGACTTCAGCTTTTACTGGCACGACTACGAAACCTTTGGCCGTGTGCCCCGGCGCGACCGGCCGGCCCAGTTTGCCGGCGTGCGCACCGACGCCAACCTCGACGAGATCGGCGCGCCGCTGATGCTGTATTGCCAGCCTGCGCCCGACACCCTGCCTGACCCCGAGAGCTGCCTGCTCACCGGCATCACCCCACAGACCTGCCTGGCCCAAGGTGTGCCCGAGCACCAGTTTGCCGATGCGGTGCTGGCAGCACTTGGCCAGCCCGGCACCGTGGGTGTGGGCTACAACACCATCCGGTTTGACGACGAGGTGACACGCCACCTGTTCTGGCGTTGCCTGATCGACCCGTATGGCCGCGAGTGGCAAAACGGCTGCGGCCGCTGGGATTTGATGGACGTGGTGCGCTGCGCCTACGCGCTTCGGCCCGAGGGCATCACCTGGCCGCAACACCCACCCGGGGCGGACAGCACGACCGCCACAACAGCGGGCCGCCCATCCTTCAAGCTCGAAGACCTGGCCCGCGCCAACGGCTTGCTGCACGAGGCGGCGCACGACGCGTTATCTGACGTGCGCGCCACCATCGCGCTGGCCCGCCTGGTGCGCAGCGCCCAGCCCAAGCTGTGGGATTTCTGCCTCAAGCTGCACAAAAAAGACGCGGTGTGGCAAGAGATCGGGCCCATGGGCGACGCCCGCCGCCCGCTGCTGCACATCAGCGGCATGTACCCGGCCGAGCGTGGCTGCATCGGACTGGTCTGGCCACTGGCCGGCCACCCCAGCAACAAAAACGAGCTGATCGTCTGGGATTTGGCGTTTGACCCGGCTGAGCTGCTGGCGCTGGACGCCGACACCCTGCGCCTGCGCCTGTTCAGCAAGGCTGCCGACCTGCCCGAGGGTTTGACACGCCTGCCCGTCAAGACCATTCACATCAACAAAAGCCCGGTCGTCATCGCCAACCTGAAGACGCTGTCGCCCGAGATGGCGCAACGCTGGGGCCTGGATATGGCCACCGGCCTGGCCCATGCCGATTGGGCGCGCGCCAACACCCGGGCGCTGGAGGCGCTGCCCTGGCGCCAGGTGTTCCAGCGGCCTGACGCGGGTGCTGCGCCGGACGTGGATCAAGACCTGTACGGCGGTTTCATCAACCCGGCCGACCGCCGCCTGCTGGACAAGCTGCGCAGCCTGGGCGCGGACAAGCTGGCGGCGCAGCGGCCGGTATTTGCCGACGCCCGGCTGGAGGAATTGTTCTTTCGCTACCGGGCGCGCAACTTCCCGGCCACGCTGACCGGGGACGACCTGGCGCGCTGGCAGCAGCACTGCAGTGAGCGGCTGCACGACGGCGCCGGTGGTATCACCCCGGTGGCTGATTTTCTGGAGCGCATCGACAGCCTCAGCGAGACCGCCGACGAGCGTGGCCAGGCCATCCTGGGTGCCCTGGTGGACTACGCCGAGCAGATCGCGCCCGAGCTGGATTGAGAGGCCAAACCATGCGCCGCTTGATCCTCGGTGGCACCCGCGTTGTGGGCCGCCATCTGCTGGACGCCGCGCTGGCCGGTGGCCACCAGGTCACGCGGTTCAACCGGGGCCAGTCACTGGCCGGTGGCGCGGCGGTGCTGCCAGCCGGTGTCACCTGGCTGCAGGGCGACCGCGAGGCTGATGTGTCTGCGCTGGCCAGCCCGGCTGGCGCGGGTGGGGCGCTACCTGCTGATCTCCAGCGTGTCGGCTTATGCCAGCGCGGCCCAGGCCAACCCTGAAGACGCGCCGCTGGGCACGCTGCCCGACCCCGACACCACGGTGGTGGACGGCCGCAGCGACGGCCCGCTCCAAGCCTTGTGCGAGGCCACCGTGCTGCAGCAGATCGGCACTGAGCGCACGCCCAGCGTGAGGCCGCCGTGCTGGCTGCGCTGGGCTGATCCGCCCGATCTGCCCCGGCGCTGTTGGCGCGCCAGCGCCCGGCATCAGGGCCGCAGCTCAAACAGTGTGGAGCCGTCGGCGTTGTCCTGTACCCGCTGGATCTGCGGATAGCGCGCCAGGTGCGCCACCCCGCCGGTGCCCGACAAAAACCGCAGCGTGATGCCCGGCACCGGCTGGATGCGCCAGTTGTTGTCGGCGCTCGGGTCCAGCGTGCCGGCGTTGCGCAGGTATTGCACCAGCGCCTCGCGGTTTTCGTCGGGTGAATCCAGCACGATGTT
>JANPOW010000306.1:0-11768 GCA_031428185.1 Betaproteobacteria bacterium
GCGGCACCCGCGCTGCCGCGCACGCCCGCCGCGCAACAGGTGGCAGCCGCCGCAGCGCAGCGCTTGCCCACCCTGGCCGACCTGCCCGAGGCACTGCGCCGCGAGCTGCCCGCCATGACGCTGGGCGGCAGCATGTATGCCGAGCAACCCGCGCTGCGCATGGTCATCATCAACGGCCAGGTGGTGCATGAGGGTGACCGGCTGGCGCCCGAGCTGCTGGTGCAGCAGATCCGGCCGAAATCGGTGGTGCTCAATCTGCGTGGCCAGGCCTTTGAGTTGGGCCTTTAGACGCGCCTGCCAACCCGGGGGTAAAGCCCGACAGGCGGGCTGCGGGCATGGCTAAGAATCTGCCTGCACGCGGCTTGCACCGGGCGCTGTGGTCCATCACCCAGCACCGGTAGCGCCGCACCGCCACACACCAACACCGCTTGAGGAGCCCACATGCATTACTTCGTCACCGGCGCCACCGGGTTCATCGGCAAGCGCCTGGTCAAGGCCTTGCTGGCCCGGCGTGGCAGCAAGGTTTCGGTTCTGGTGCGGCCCGGCAGCGAGGGCAAGCTGGCCGGTCTGTATGCCGATTGGGGCGTGACCAAAAGCCGGGTGCTGCTGGTCAGCGGTGACCTGACCGCCAAGAAGCTGGGTGTGTCGGCCGATACCTTGAAAGCACTCAAAGGCCAGATCGATGCCGTCTACCACCTGGCCGCCGTGTACGACCTGGGCGCCGATGAAGACAGCCAGGTGGCCGTCAACATCGACGGCACCCGCAACATGGTGGTCTTTGCAGAGGCGGTGCATGCGGGCCACGTGCACCATGTCTCGTCCATCGCTGCGGCCGGGCTGTATGAAGGCGTGTTCCGCGAGGACATGTTTGACGAAGCCGACGGGCTGGACCACCCCTACTTCATGACCAAGCACGAAAGCGAAAAAATCGTGCGCACCGAGTGCAAGGTGCCGTGGACGGTGTACCGCCCGGCGCTGGTGGTGGGGGATTCGACCACCGGCGAGATGGACAAGATCGACGGGCCGTATTACTTCTTCAAGCTGATCCAGCGCATGCGCCAGTTGCTGCCGCCGTGGCTGCCGTCGATGGGCCTGGAGGGTGGCCGCATCAACATCGTGCCGGTGGATTTTGTGGTCAAGGCACTCGACCACATCTCGCATGCCAAAGAGGGCCTGGCCGGCAAATGCTTCCACCTGGTGGACCCGGTGGGCTACCGCGTGGGTGATGTGCTGGACGTGTTTGCCAAGGCCGCCCACGCGCCCAAGATGAATGTGTTTGTCAACGCCGCGCTGCTGGGTTTCATCCCCAAGAGTGTCAAAAAAGGCCTGATGGCGCTGGCGCCGGTGCGCCGCATCTACAACGCGGTGATGAAGGACCTGGGCGTGCCCGAGGACATGTTCACCTTCATCAACTACCCCACCCGGTTTGATTGCCGCCAGACCACCGCCGCGCTCAAAGGCAGCGGCATCGCCTGCCCCAAACTGAACGACTACGCCTGGCGGCTGTGGGATTACTGGGAGCGCCACCTTGACCCCGACCTGTTCATCGACCGCAGCCTGAAAGGCGCGGTGGCCGGCAAGGTGGTGCTGGTGACGGGCGGCTCATCGGGCATCGGCCTGGCAGCAGCCTGCAAATTTGCCGAGGCCGGCGCCATCACCATCATCTGCGCCCGGGGTGAGGACAAGCTCAAACTGGCAGTGGACGAGATCACCGCGCATGTGGCCAACAAGGGAGGCAAGGCCGCTCAAGTGTTCAGTTATTCAGTGGACATTACCGACGAAGCCAGCTGCGCCGAGTTTGTCAAGCAACTCGAAGCGCAGCACGGCGGGGTGGACTTTCTGATCAACAACGCCGGCCGGTCCATCCGCCGCGCGATCGAGAACAGCTACGACCGCTTCCATGACTTTGAGCGCACCATGAGCCTGAACTACTTTGGCTGCCTGCGCATCACGATGGGCCTGCTGCCGGGCATGGTCAAGAAGCGCCGTGGCCATATCGTCAACATCAGCTCCATCGGCGTGCTGACCAACGCGCCGCGTTTCAGCGCCTACGTGGCCAGCAAGGCCGCGCTGGACGCCTGGACCCGCTGCGCCGGCAGTGAATACGCTGACTTGGGGCTCAGCTTCACCACCATCAACATGCCGCTGGTGCGCACACCGATGATTGCGCCTACCCAGATCTACAAAAACGTGCCCACCCTGGCGCCAGAGGAAGCGGCCGACATGATCGCCCAGGCCTGCGTTGACAAGCCGGTGCGCATTGCCACCCGGCTGGGCATCAGCGGCCAGGTGCTGCACGCGCTGGCGCCCCGGGTGGCGCAGATCATGATGAACACCAGCTTCAGGATGTTCCCGGACAGCGACGCGGCCAAGGGTGCCAAGCTGGGCAAGGACGGCAAGCCGGAGAAAGCCCGGCTGTCATCCGAGGCAGCGGCGCTGCAGCAGATGATGCGGGGCATCCATTTCTGATTCGCCTGCTTGACGTGCCTGCCTGACGCGCCTGCTTGACGCGCCTGCAGCGGCGGGTCAGTGGCCGGCAGGCCCGGCCCGCCGCTGCTCGCGCAGCATGAACAGGTACAGCGACTCCACCTTGTCCCGCGCCCAGGGTGTCTTGCGCAAAAACTTGAGGCTGGAGCCGATGCTGGGGTCTAGCGCAAAACAGCGCACCGGCACCTGCTGGGCCAGGCCGGCCCAGCCGTAATAGACCACCAGCGCGCTGACGATGGCCTCCAGCGTCAGGCCGTGCAGCGGGTTTTTGGGTTGGGTGGGCGGGGGGGTGGCGGGGGCATCAGACATGGCCGGATTTTGGCCCGGCCTGCGTGCGCAGCGCGGGCCTCACCGCATCCACAACCGCATGTTTTTGCCAGCCCGCGCCGCCTGCGCGTTGGGCAGCACTGCCGGTACCGGCACCACCAGCAGCTTGACGCTGCCCGCCACCAGCAGGGTGCGGCCGTCGGCGCTGATGTTCATGGCCGGGCGTTGGCAGTCGTCGGCCCCCGTGGCTTGGTGGCAGGTGGGGCTGTCTTGCAATGTCCAACTGCCCAGCAGTGGCAGCAGCGTGGCCGCACCCGCTGCGCCGCTGGTGTCGAACACGTAGATGCGGGGCAGCGTGCTTGCGCCCGGGCTGAACCAGTCCGGCCCCTGCGCGTAGACATACAGGCGCTGGCCATCGGGCGACAGCACACCGGCGTTGTCGGTCCAGCCGGCGTCGGGCAGGGCCACCTGGCCGATGCGTTTGAAACTGCTGTCGTACACCGTGCCCAACCGCAAGAAGCGGCTGCCACTGTCGTCCAGCCCGTTGTAGCTGTAGTAGAAATACCCCAGCCCGGCCGGGTTCAAGCGCCACATCCCGGCTGACGCATCGTCATACAACAAACCGCTGGCCACATCACTGGACGCGCTGGGCACAGTGATCTTGCGCTCACCGTTACGCGACACCTCAAACCACGGTCCACCCTCAAACAGCGCTGGCAGCCCGGCCGGTTGCTGCAGGCTGAACAGCCGGCTGCGCAGATCAAAGCCAACCATCTGGTTCTGGCCCGTGCCTACTGCCAGCCAGACCGTGCCGTCGTTGGTGACGGCCAGGCCGTGGCCGGTGGTGGGGGCGGGGTAGAACGGGCCGCTGGCGCTGTAGCTGGCAGTGATGGTCAGGCTGACAGGGTCGATCAAGTGCAGACGGCCGCTGCGCTCGGTGGCCACCAACCAGGCACCGTCCGGGCTGAGGCCGATGTCGGCCAAATTGGCGAAGGCCAGGCTGTCGGCCGTCCAGCGGCCGGCCTGCTCACGCCAGCGCTGCACGGTGCTCAAGGTCTGGTTGGCCACAAACACCTGGCGCCGCAAGCCGTCGTGCAGCACGGCGTACGGCGCACCCCCGGTGACCAGCGTGGCGGCGCTGTGCGCCTGCGCCGCCACGGCATGCAGGGTGGCACTGCTGGTAGAGACCCCCAGTGCATTGCTCAAGCTGACCTGGTGATCGCCCGCTGCCACAGCCGGCAGTTGCAATTTCAGCGCGGTGGCGCTGATCCGGGTCACGGCGCTGGGGTTGATGCCGCTGATGGACAAGCGTGCCGCCGGGTCGTCCAGGCGGTCAAAGCCGCGGCCCCGCACAAACACCTCGGCGGGCTGGCCAGCAACCACCAGGCCCGGGCCGACGTGATGCACTTCGGCCAACTCGTTGCGCAGGCTGATGCTGGTGGTGACCGGTGTCAGCGGCGCCGCCCCGGGTGCGGCGTTGGGGATCTGGGCGCTGATCGTCACGGTGGCTGTGTGGTCGGCAAACGCAGGCAGCGCCTGCGCAGCGGTGGTGTCCACCTCGTAGGCCAGGGGCGTGCCCAGGCCGCCGGCGGCACGGGTCAGGCGCAGCCACGGGGCGTTGCTGGTGGCGGTCCAGTTCAAGGCAGTCGGGCCGTTGCTGACCACCGGCAAAGTGCCGGTCAGCTGTGCAGCAGTGGTGTCGCCGCCCATCACCATGCGTTGTGCGGCCGGTGTGGCCAGGCCAGCCCCAACCGTCAGGCTCACCGGCAGCGCCACTGGGGTGCTGGGGTAGGCACCGCTCAGGGTGATGGTGGCGCTGTAAACACCTGCAGCCAGGCCAGCCGCGTCGGCGCTTGCCTCCAGGTCGCCATTGGCCAGGGCGCGCAACGCCAGCCAGCCGAAGCGACCGGGATAGCCGATGTTGGTGCTGACGTCGGGGTTCCAACTCGGCCGCACCAGCCCCAGCGCCTGCGGTGCGCTCTTGGCGCCCTCTGCGGCAGTCAGGGTCAGGCCGGCGGCGCTGGTTGCGAGATATCGGTCGCTGCCGCCCTCCGGGGCCATTACCCGCCAACTGACCGGCACCACCACAAAGTCGCTGCCGCTTTGCACCGTCACCGTGCCGCTGTACTGGCCCGAAGGCATGGGTGCGGCGGTCACCTTGAAGCTGTTGCCGGTGACATCAGTCACCCTCAACCACAGCTGGAGGTTATCGGCGGTGGCGGTGTACCCGCTGGCGCCACCGGCCGGCGTGACGGTGACCACACTGCTGGCTGCTGTGCCTGCCATGTTGCCGGTCGGGCTGCCCAGCACCAACGGGTTGTTGAAACTGGGTGCGCCGGTTGCAGTCACCACTTGCAACCTGTTCTTGACTGTCAGCGCGTAGCCCAGGTTGAACGGTGAGCCGCTGTAGTGCTTGCTGCAGATGTCGTCCGTGCAGACCAGCAGCACGATGGTGCCGCTGTAATTGCCGGCCGCCAGGCTGGCCTTGGGCACCACCGTGACCGTTGCGCCGGTGCTGCCTTGCAGCAAGACATCCACATGGTCGATGTTGGGGTCGGGCTGACCGCTGGGGGTGGTGGCACCGGCGTACACCTTGCCGGGCGCTGTGCCGTGTGCGGTGGCCACCACCACGGTGGTCATGGGGCTGCCCTGGGGGTAGCTCAAGGCCACGCTGCTGCGGTCAAAGCTGACCGAAAAGCCGCTGCTGCTGCCACCGTTGGCCGCCGCCGCACCCTCAGGCGTGCCACCACCACCGCCGCAGGCGGCCATCAACACACACGCCGCACCCAGCAGCGAACCGCCGGCCCAACCACGCCAAGACACCATGACCGCCACTCCGACAAGACCACATTGCAGGGCAGATCGATGCGGCGCCCGTCACCCGAATTCGGCAGTAGCGCCGAAAGTGAAAATTCTATAGGTGGTTGTGCGCTGCCCGGCGCTTGCTGAGCCTCGGGCTTGGGGGGTGCACCGTGTTGCCCATCACGCAGCCGGCTTGGGCCGGGCTTGGCATGTCAAAAATCAGCCACCTTGAGCACCAGCTTGCCAAAGTTTTCACCCGAGAACAGCTTGTTCAACGTGGCCGGGAAGGCGGCCACACCGCCGCCAACCACATCCTCCAGGCTTTTCATCTGGCCGCTGTGCAGGTAGCCCGCCATCTCGGCCACCGCCAGGTGGTAGCGCGGTGCGTAGTCAAACACCACGATGCCCTCCATGCGCGCCCGGTTGACCAGCAGTGACAGGTAGTTCTTGGGCCCGGCCACCGGCGTGGTGTTGTTGTACTGGCTGATGGCGCCGCAGATGATGATGCGCGCACCCCGGTTGATGCGCGTCAGCACGGTGTCCAAAATCTCACCGCCCACGTTGTCGAAGTAGATGTCCACGCCTTTGGGGCAGTGCGCTTTCAGGCCCTCGCGCACGCCGTCCCAACGGACCGCGCCGGCTGGCGCGGGGGACTTGTAGTCAATGCAGGCATCAAAGCCCAGCGTCTTGACCACCCAGTCGCATTTGGCCGCACCACCGGCAATGCCCACCACCCGGCAGCCGCGCAGCTTGGCGATCTGGCCCACGGTCTGGCCCACCGCGCCGGCCGCACCCGACACCACCACCGTCTCGCCGGCCTTGGGCTGGCCCACGTCCATCAGGCCAAAGTAGCCGGTCATGCCGGGCATGCCCAGCACGTTGAGCCACTGGGTGACGCTGCCTTGCGCCAGGTCGATCTTGGCCAGGCCGCTGCGTGCCACCTGCTCCGCCGGCACGGCAAAGTACTGCTGCACGCCGGGCGTGCCGCTGACCACATCGCCCACCGCAAAGCCGGCATGGCCGGACGCGATGACTTTGCCCACGCCACCGGCACGCATCACCTCGCCAATGGCCACCGGCGCGATGTAGCTTTTGCCGTCGTTCATCCAGCCGCGCATGGCCGGGTCCAGCGACAAGGCCAGCACCTGCACCAGCACACCACCGGGCGGCACCGCCACGGGCTCGTCGGTGAACTGCCAGTTGGCGGCGGCGGCCAGGCCCACCGGGCGGGCGGCCAGGCGCACCTGGTGGTTGATGAGCGAGGTCAGCGAGGTGGCCATGGTGGTCTCTCCGTGCGGGTGGGGCTGGGCGGGCGGGGTTGGGCTGGCAGGGCGCTTGGGCCGGCGCAGGGCGGCGCAGGGCGGCGCAGGGCGGCGCATGCTAGGGCGGGCTTGCGGTGGCTGCCGTCGCCCGGGTGACCACCAACGCGGTGCCGCCGCAGCGGTGGGCAGCGCCGCTGCGGGCGTGGGCTCAGTGGGCGCCGGGGCAGCGGTGCACTTCCACAGTCACATGGCGTAGCGCGCTGATGGGCGCCAGCCGCGCGCGGTAGGCGGCCGGGCTGGCCGGGTGGTCGGCCACCACGCTGAGCACCGCGCTCCAGGCTTGTGGGCCAATCTGCCAGACATGCAGGTCGGCCAGCTTGGCGTCACCGTCGGCCTCTATTGCCGCGGCCACGGCCTGGCGCAGGGGTGCGTCGGCGGTGGCGTCCACCAGCGCGCGTGAGGTGCTGCGCAGCAGGCCCCAGCTCCACTGGCCAATCACTGCTGCGCCCACCAGCGCCACCGCCGGGTCCAGCCAGCGCCAGCCCATCCACAAGCCACCGGCCAGTGCGGCAATGGCCAGCACCGACGTGAAGGCATCGGCCAGCACATGGATGTAGGCGGCGCGGAAGTTGTGGTCGGCGTGGTGGGCCTTGGCCTTGGCCTGGGGCTGTGCTGGCGCTTTGGTGGCGGCGTGGGGGTGGGCGTGCTGATGTCCGGGTTGATGTTCGGGCTGATGTCCGGGTTGATGTTCAGGCTGATGGCCGTGCTGGTGGTCATGCTGACCGTCGTGCTGGTGCTCGTTCGCGTGGCCGTGGCCATGCGCTGCCGCCGGCGCCGGGCTGGCTGCCGCGTGAGCCTGTCCGCCATGCCCGTGCCCGTGCCCATGTGCGCCGTGGCCATGCCCGTGGCCATGCCCATGCACATCCCCACCCGCCCGCGCCAGCAGCCACACGCTGGCCAGGTTGACCAGCAGGCCCAGCACCGCCACCAGCATGGCGTCGACAAAATTGATGGGCTCGGGCTTGACCAGGCTGCGCACCGCCTCGATGGCCAGGCCCAGCGCCACGGCGGCCAGCAGCAGCGCGCTGGTGTAGGCACTCAGCACCTCGATCTTCCAGCCGCCAAAGGCAAAGCCCTCGTGGTCACGCGCGCGGCGCGACCAGCGCATGGCCAGCACCGCGCCGCCCAGCGCCGCGGCATGGGTGCCCATGTGCCAGCCGTCGGCCGTCAAAGCCAGTGAGCCGGTCCACCAGCCGGCCACCAGCTCGACCACCATGGTCAGCAGCGTGACGGCAGTCACCGTGAGCAGGGCGCGGCTGCGGGCGGCCTCGCCGGTGTCGCCAAAGGCGTGGCTGTGGCGGAACGGCGCCAGGTCGTGCTGGTGGGCGGCGTGGGGCAGGGGCGGGTGCGGTGCAGTCATTGCCGAATGCTACGCCGCCACCCGCGCGCCTTCTTGGGCGCTTACTTGGGCGCTTACTTGGGCGTGGCGATCTCCCACACGCCACGGCCGTAGGTGGCCACGCGCAGCAGCCCGCCACGCGGCGGCATGTACAGGTCACTGACCTTGACCACCGGCAGGCCGGCGCCGAACTGGTCCCAACTGGTGCCGCCGTTGATGGTGCGGTACACGCCGATCCAGGTGGCTGCGTAAGCGGTGCGGCCGGTCGGGTCGGCCGGGCTCACCAGCACCTTGCTGATTGGCACTTGCGGCAGGCCGTTGCAGGCGGCTTGCCAGGTGAGGCCCAGGTCGGTGGTCTTGGCCAGCCAACAGCCCGAGGCCTGAAAGGCTGGGTTTTCGGACGCCACATAAAACGAGGTGGCGTCGGTCCAGGCTACGTTGCTGTTGAAGCCGTCGGTGATCGTCAGCGGCAGCCGCCGCGTGGCCCAGCTAGCGCCACCGTCGGTGGTGATGCGCACCCGGCGGCCGGTGGCTGCAGCAGCGATGCGCCGCGCATCGGTGGGGTGCACGCCCACCACATGCGGCGCGCCACGCACCCTGTTGGCACTGCGGTTGGGGTCAGTCAGCGAGAGCGACTGCCAGGATTGCCCACCGTTGGCGGTGCGCCAGACATCAACCGTGCCACGCGCAAAAAAAGTGCCGCCAACCGGGTCGGCCGCCGCATTGGGGGTGGCGATGGTGGTGTAGAAATAGGCGTTGCAGTTGTCGATACCGTTGAACAGGCAGGGGTCGGCCTGGCTCTGCACCGGTTCGATCCACAGCCCCTGCGTGGTGGGTGCCACGCTGGACCGGTAGATGTAGTTGCCGACGTAAGAGCCCAGTACCGCGCCACCGTTGGACTGGCTCCAGCCAACGCCAAAGCCGTCCCCGCCGAAGGTCTGGTTGTAGACACCGCTGCCATTCAGGCGCAGCCGGGTGCCGTTGTCCTGCAAGCCGGTGAGCACGCTGGACGGGTCGGTGCCCGACCCGGTCAGCGAGTACAGCAGGTGGTTGACCAGGCCGACGTTTTTGCGGTCGTTCCAGGTTGTGCCACCGTCGCCGCTGACAAACAGCCCGCCGTCGTTGCCAAAGTACAACCGCTTGCCACCGCCTGCGGTGGACACGGCCGCCGCGTGGTGGTCAGCATGGGCGTAGGCCAGGCCAAACTGGGCCAGCCAGTTGGTTTGCAGCGTCCAGCTACCGCCGCCGTTGCTGCTTTTGGCGGTGCTCAGGTTGCCACCCACGTGCACCGTGTTGCGGCTGGCATCGGTCGGGTCGACCAGCAGCATCTGGTTGTACCAGGCTTGGTCGTGCAGCAGGTTGACGTCGGGTTGGTCGCCGTTGGGGTTGGTGGGGGTCTGGCCATTCAGGCCCAGCGCGGTCCAGCTCTGGCCGCCATCGGCGGAGCGGAACAGGTCGCGCTGGCCAATGCCGCCGGACGCCCCGCCCGTGTCCTCACTGGCCAGAGCGTAGACCACGGCGTCGCCGGGCGCGCCCACTGCCAGCGTGGTGCGCGCCGCAGCACTGAAGCCGCCGCCGGGGTTGCTGGCCGGCGCAAAGCTGGCGCCACCATCGGTGGACAGGTAGATCAGCGCATTGGCGCCGATGCCGTAGCGGCAGCAGGGGTCGGGCACGTAGGTGGCGGCCAACCAGCCGGCGGCGCTTTTGACCACGCTGGCCACCGCCAGGCTGGGCGAGATGCCGGCCACCAGGCCGTAGCTCAGGCCGCCGTCGGTGGAGCGGTAGAGGCCGGCCTCGGTGGCGGCAAACACCTTGTCGGGCGCACCGCTGCTGTCCACCTTGACATCGGTGACGATGGCGGCGGTGGGCAGGCTGAACGGCGCCGACCAGCTCAGCCCGCCATCGGTGGAGCGCAACATGTAGCCGCCGACCAGGCCGATGCCGTCAAAGGGATCACCCAGCCCCAGGTAGATAGTGCTGGGGTTGCTGCCCAGCGCCGCAGCGCCGCCACTGGTGGTCACCGTGGCGTCGGTCAGTGGCACCCAGGTGGGATAAGCAGCGCTGAGGTTTTGTGTTTTCCACAGCCCGCCGCCCGAGGACAACAGGTACAGCGTGTCGGGCTCGGTGGGGTGCGGCAGGACGCTGCGCACCCGGCCGCTGTCCACCACGTTGAGCTCGATGCCGTTTTGTGCCACTTGCGCCGCCACCGGGCCAATCGAGCGCCAGCGTGGCACAAAAGCCGGCGCGCTGGCGTTGGGCAAGAGCTCGGGGTGGCGCGCCGCCTGCTGCTGGATCTGCTGCAGCGTGCGGTGGAAAAAATCCTTGTCCAGCTTGCCGGCAAAGCGCACCCGCAACCAATCGTCGCGGTCAAACTTGGCCTGGCTTTCGCTTCCGGGGGCCTTGCCCGGTGGGTCCAAGCGTGCCGGCGGGTAGGTTTCGTCATTGCGGTTGCCGGCCCAGGCGCCAGCCACCAGGCTGGCCAGCAGCAGCAACGCCAGGCGGGGGGCGCCGCGGGGCGCGGTGGGTTGCGTGGGGTGAGAAGTCAGGCGGGCCATCAGTGGGCTCCTTGGGCAAGCGTGGCCGCAGCGGGCCGGTGGTGGCGGCGCCGCAGGCCGCAGGTCAGCGCCAGCGCCAGGCCGACCAGCGGCCAACTGGCGGGTTCAGGCACCGCGCTGACGCCGATCAGCGTGGCCAGCCCGGTGTACTCGGTGAACGCATATTGGGTGAATTGCAGCGTGCCGGCGTCAAAGATGGAGGCCGCACCACGCTCGTCAAAACCACCGGCCAGCTTGCCCACCAGGGCGCTGAGAAAATCCAGCACCGACACGCTGGTGAGGTCGGCGTAAGCCGCCGGCGCCATCAGCGCTGCCAGCAGGTTGTACTGTTTGAAGTAGTCCTGCTGGGTGCGCAGGCCGGCCGTGGCGTCAGTCGTGTCCGAGGTCTGCTCGGTGGTGAACAGTGCACCAGCTAGGCCGTTGCCGACGCTGGTGTCGAAATCGTTGGTGAGCTGGGTGAAGCTGTCATTGGTGGCAATCGGGCCAGTCAGGCGGCCCGACAGGGCCGTACTGAACGGCGAGCCGCTGCCCGAGCCCGGATAGCTGTAAAACGCGGACGAGCTGAACAGCGTGGCTGTGCTGGCATCAAAGGCGCCCAGCAGCAATGGGTCAAATACAAACTGCTCAGTGAAGCCGGCCGCCGCTGAGAGCACGCAGTTGGGCATCAGCAGCCCGGTGCATTCGTTTTGCTGCACGCCGCTGATGCTGAAGGTCAGCAGCAGCGCGGCACTGGCCGGCGCGCTGCCCAGCAGCAAACCAGAACCCAGGATGCCGGCCAGCGTGCTGGTGGTTTGGTTGTGTCGAAAGCGCATGTGTCCTCCCTGTTAGGCGAGCCGGCATTCCAACCAAGAAGCGCCGCACCCGATACCCCTAGGAGCCCGTCGGGCTTGGGGAACGTCGGCTGCGAAACGGCCTCAGCGGTCCATTTTTTACCGGCTTTTTGTCCCATAGTTGAACTATGGGCCTGTAAATCCGGCAAAAACTGTCCTCGCTGGG
>JANPOW010000307.1:0-2371 GCA_031428185.1 Betaproteobacteria bacterium
GCAGTGACGGTGAAGCCATGACGCGAGACAACAAGCGACGCATGGCAGCGGCTCTGCTCACAAAAAGCAATGCCACCGAAGCGCTGGCAGGCGCTGGGTACGTGTTCACCCCCTCCCGCACCGCCGATCCATGATCGTTGACGCGTGGTGAACTGGAGCCTCAAGTAGCCGTTGCAAGTCAATGATTCAATTGACATACTTGAGCCGTGCAGATCAAGCCATTCAATGCAGCGCGGACCGAATCGCCCACGATGGCGGCGGCGCACCTGCCGCAGACGGTGCCGGAGTGCCACGTGGTCATCGCGCAACTGGTGGAGCGCGTCAAGCTGCTCGAAGAGCGCGTCAATCTGGACTCCAACAACTCGTCCAAGCCGCCGTCCTCCAACGGGCCGGGCAAGCTCAACCGGGCGCAACGCCGTGCCGGCGGGCGCAAACGTGGCGCGCAGCCCGGGCACAAGGGCCACAGCCGCGCCGTGCTCGATGAGGCTGAGGTGGACCGGCTGGTGGACTGCAAGCCCGCAGCCGTGTGCGAGTGTGGCGGCCCGGTTGAGCTGGCCGGTCAGCCGCAGCGCCACCAGGTTTTTGAGGTCCCGCCGATGCGTGCGCAGGTTGATGAATACCGCCTTTACAGCGGTCGCTGCGCGGGCTGCGGCAAGGCCCACAAGGGGGTGCTGCCGGTGGGTGTGCCCAGGGGGCAGTTGGGGCCGCGCGCGTTGTCCCTGGTCGGCGTGCTGGGCACGCGTTACCACCTCACACAGCGCAAGATTGGTAACCTGCTCGATCAGTTGATGGGCCTGCGTTTCAGCGTTGGTGCCATCTCGCAGGCGCACGGCAAGGTGGCCGGTGCGCTGAAGGCGCCGGTGGCTGAAGCCGCAGCCTCGCTGGCCCAGGCCCCGGTGCTGTGGATGGACGAAACCCACTACCCGCGCGAGGGCGCTGGCAACTGGGTGTGGGCCGCGGTGCAGCCACTGCTGGCGGTGTTTGCCGTCTACCCGTCGCGGGCGCGCTACGTGATCCTGGATTTCATCGGCGAGAACTGCGCGGCGGTGGTGACCACGGACCGCTACGCCGCCTACGCCTTCATGGACCCCGAGCGCCGGCAGGTGTGTTGGGCGCATCTGCTGCGCGACTTCAACCGGATCGGGCAACGCAGCGGGCTGGCCGGGCAGATCGGGCGCAGGCTGCTGGGGCTGGGGTTTGTGATGTTCCGCCGGCGCGAGAAGGGCCAATTGGCGGGCCAAGAGCTTGCAGGGCTGCAGCGCCGGGTGCGTGCAGCGCTGGAGCGCGGGCTGCAGCAGGGCCGCTGCAGCCGCACGGCCAACACCTGCGCCAACATCCTCAAGCTGTGGCCAGCGCTGTGGACCTTCACCACCAACCCAGCGCTGGCGCCGACAAACAACGCGGCCGAGCAGGCGCTGCGCAGTCTGGTGCTCAAGCGCAAGATCTCGGGCCCGACACGGTCCCTGCGCGGCGATCAATTCCTGGCGCGCGGCTTCACGGTGCATGAATCCTGCCTGCGCCAGGGCGTGGACCTGTGGAAGTTCATGCACCAGGCCGTCACGGCCTTCATCGCCAACACCACGCCGCCGAGCTTGATTCCCAGGCCTTTGGCTCCCGCTCCGACGGGTTGAGCGACTGCGGCTCTGCGCCGCCGCCCGAACTGCGGTTTGCGCTCAATCACAACACGACTCGCTGCGCCTAGGAGTACACCGTGAACACATACCTCTGCCGTCAGGGTTGCCGGCTAAAAAAGCGTCGGCCGACAACCCTTTGGCGAGCGTCTCACGAAGCGCGACCGCGTCAAGGCCAAGCCCTTCGGGTGGCCTACGGCCAGCCTTGACCCGGCCGCACACCGTGCCCCGATCCCCAACCAGCCCCGGAATGTGACTGTTGCGTTCCACACGAAACGACGAGGGGCCTTTTGAATCGAGTAATGGCGCTCACTGTGCCACCTGACAGCTAGACCGTATCAGGACAAAGGAACAACGATCAATCCTTCGCTGTGCGACTCTGCACCAACAAACCAGGCAGATTGCCCTCGGACCGGATCCATGCAAAGTCCTAGCTGCCAAGGCTTGGAGAAAAATGCCCTTTGCGTCTTGCGATCTGTGCCGCTGAAGAATGCGCCCAGGTTGGGGTGGGAGTGCACCCACCCGACGACCACGTACCCTGCATCGAGTTGTGGACGAGCGTCGTCCCATACCTTGGTACCCAAAGTCAGCGAGACACCGGTCCCATCGAAGTCTGTGCCTGGCACAAACTTCTCGATCGATACGATAGCCCCGGGGGCTTCAACGGCGAAGCGGCTTCCGAGCAATAGACCACCAGCTTCCACAGCGTGGCCCGCAAGGAACGACTGGATAGCGGTTCG
>JANPOW010000308.1:0-20998 GCA_031428185.1 Betaproteobacteria bacterium
CTGCGTGATCCGATCGTGGTCAAGAATGTGATCGGGGAGTGAGCCGTGCTGGTGCTTGAAAACGTCTCCACCACCATCGCCGGCATTGCCGTGCTGCGTGGCATCAGCGCCAGCCTGGTGGCTGGCAGCACGGTGGCCATCGTGGGCCGCAATGGCGCGGGCAAGACCACGCTGCTGCGCCTCATCATGGGTTTTCGTGAGGGCCACAGCGGCCGGGTGCTGCATGACGGGCAAGACCTTGCCAGCGTGCCGGCGCGGCTGCGTGCCAAGCTCGGCATCGGCTATGCACCAGAAGACCGGGTCATGTTCCCCAGCTTCAGCGTGGAGGAGAACCTGCGCTTCCCGTGCGAGGTGATCGGCATGGCCAGACGCGCCATTGATGATCGGCTGGCCCAGACGCTGGACATCGTGCCCGAGCTCAAAACCATGCTGCCGCGCTCAGGCGCCGGCCTGTCGGGCGGGCAGGGCAAGATGGCAGCGCTGGGCCGGGCGGTGATGGCGGGTGATCGGCTGGTGCTGCTGGACGAGCCCTTCCAGGGCTTGGCGCCGGTGCTGGCGCAGCAGTATTCAACTTCGTTGCAGCGGCTGCACCTGGCCCGGCCAGCGCTGTGTATTGTCATCACCGAATCCAACCGCAGCCTGCTCAAGGGCATCCCCAGCCAAACGCTGGTGCTGGAGCGCGGCGCGCTGCAACAAGGCGATACCGCCACCACCGACCTGCACTGAATCCCCACCAAACCACAGCACGCAGCGGCGGCCGTCACCACGCCTGCGGCCGCTGCGGCCACATCCCAGACCTGCCAGGAGACAGCCCATGAAACTGCAAGGAAAAGTTGCCATCGTCACCGGTGCCGCCAGCGGCTTTGGCGCCGAGATCGCGCGCCAATATGTGGCCGAGGGTTGCCAGGTAGCCGTTGCCGACATCAACGAAGCTGGCGCCCAGGCCGTGGCCACAGCGCTGGGCGCGCGGGCCATTGCGGTGCGCTGCGATGTGACCCAGCGGGCCGACATCAACACGCTGGTCGCGGCCACGCTGCAGGCTTTTGGCAAGCTCGACATTGTTGTCAACAACGCCGGCTGGACGCACAAGAACAAGCCCCTGCTGGACGTGACAGAAGACGAGTTCGACCGGGTCTACAGCATCAACGTCAAAAGCATCTTCCACATGACCAACGCGGTGGTGCCTGTGCTGCGTGCGGCCGGTGGCGGGGTGATCCTGAACATCGGGTCCACTGCGGGCATCCGGCCCCGGCCGGGTCTGACCTGGTACAACGGCTCAAAGGGCGCAGTGAACCTGCTGAGCAAGTCGCTGGCGGTCGAGCTTGGCCCCGACAAGATCCGCGTCAACGTGATCTGCCCGGTGATGGGTGTCACCGGCCTGCTGGAAAGCTTCATGGGCATGCCCGACACACCCGAGAACCGCAGCAAGTTCATCGCCACCATCCCCATGGGCCGGCTGTCCGAGCCACGCGACATTGCCAAGGCGGCGCTCTACCTGGCCAGCGACGACGCCGACTTCATCACCGGTGTCGAGTTTCCGGTGGACGGCGGCCGCACGGTGTAGGCAGTCGGCTGCTGTTGGCCCTGTCTGCGCGCCAAGTGATGGACCGCCGGTCCAGCGCCATTGGCGTCCGCCAGCGTGCGTCGCCAGGGTTCTCTCACGCGCCTGCCAAAGGCCGGTTGAGCAGCGCTGGCCGCAGCTGCGCAGTTGGGCCTGAGCCTCGGCGCTGTTTGGGCACAGGCAGCCAGGACAGCGCCGGACATCGCGGGAACTTTGAGCCAAGAAAAAACCGGCCAGCAGGCCGGTTTTCGTAGGTAAGTGTTGGTGGAGACGAGGAGGATCGAACTCCTGACCTTCGCATTGCGAACGCGACGCTCTCCCAGCTGAGCTACGCCCCCACGGACCGATAAATTCTAGCAGCAGGGTTGCTGCCAGGCCGCCTGCGCCAACTCGGGTAGAACCCCTGCCGGGCCGGTTGCAAAACGGGCGCAAACCAGACCAACCCCTGGCAGCTGGATTTCCCGCATCTGATGTTGCGTGCCAAGGCCACCCCGGTGGTGGACGACAAGCTGGCGCCGGGCCAAGGTGGCGATATTTGCCACCTGCTTCGTCAACTACAACGAGCCCGGCATCGGCCACGATCTGCTCAAGGTGCTGCGGCACAACAGCATGCCCTACGCCATCGCCGATGGCGACCGGGACCGCGAAAACGCCGAGAAGACTCAGCCGTGCAGGTTGTGCGTTTTGAGTTCAGCAAGGCGGCCAAAGTGGCCGTGAGCGCCGGTGCGGCCGTCAAGATCGGCTGTGACCACAGCAACTACCCGGCCCATGTCAAGTTGGCGCCCGAGACCCTGGCTTGTCTGGCGGGCGGCCTGGTCTGACAACGCACCACGGGGCCGGCTGATCAGGCCACCACCACGCGCTGGCGGCGCATCCGCCGCAGGCTCTCGGTGCTGTACAGCGCCAGTGCGGCCCAGATCAGCGCAAAGCCGACACCCCGGCTGGCGCCGAGGGGCTCGTGGTACAAAAACACAGCCAGCACAAACTGGATCGACGGCCCCAGGTATTGCAGCAGCCCCAGCGTGGCCAGCGTGACACGCCGTGCGCCGTAGGCAAACAGCAACAGCGGGATGGCGGTGGCCGGGCCGGCGGCCAGCAACAGCACATCGGTGCGGCCATCAACTTGCAAAAAATGGCCTTGACCGCTGGCGCCCAGCCACAGCAAACCAGCCGCGGCCAGCGGCCCCAGCAGCAAGGTTTCCAGCGCCAGGCCTTCAATGGCGCCCAGCGGTGCGGTCTTGCGCAGCAGGCCGTAGAAGCCAAAGCTGGCCGCCAGCAACAGCGACACCCACGGCACATGCCCGGCGCCCACGGCCAGCCACAACACACCACCGGCCGCCAATGCCACAGCGGCCCACTGCAGCGGCCGGGGCCGCTCATGCAGCACCACAAAACCCAGCAGCACGTTGACCAGCGGGTTGATGAAGTAGCCCAGGCTGGCGTCCAGCACCCGGCCGTTGTTGACGGCCCAGACATAGAGCAGCCAGTTGCCGCCCAGCAGCAGCGCACTCAGGCCAAAAATGGCCAGCGTGCGCGGCTGGCGCAACACCGGGGCCAGCCAGCCAAACTGCCGCCGCAGCGCCAACAGGGCCAACACAAACACCAGCGCCCAAAGCGAGCGGTGCAGCACGATCTCCAGCACCGGCACATGGGCCACCAGCTTGATGTAGAGGGGAAACAGGCCCCACAAGATGTAGGCCAAGGCGGCGGCGAGGGGTCCGGATGGCATCGGGGCAGGGTGGCAACAGAGCGGGCAGAAGGGGTGCTGGTGTCAGCCGTCAGCGGGCCGGCATTGTCGCTGCCGGGCTGTCGCTGCCGGGCTGTCGCGGCATCATCCGCACCATGCCGCGGCTGGTCTTCACGCCCCAATTGCGCCGCTTTCTGGACGCACCCGAGTTGCACTGCAGCGCCAGCACCCTGCGCGATGCGCTGCAGTGGCTGCAAGCCGGCAACCCACGCCTGGCCGCCTACCTGCTGGGCGAGCAAGGCCAGTTGCGGCCCAACGTGATGGTGGTGGTGGTGGTGGTGCTGGATGGCCGGCGCTGCACCGAGCGGGTGCTGCTGGCCGATGTGCTGGCGCCAGACAGCACGGTGTATCTGCGGCAGGCCTTGTCAGGCGGTTGAGCCGCTGGCCCACAATCCGCCTGCCGATGGGCCCATGTCCTGATTCTCAAGGAGACCAACATGAGCGACCATGCCTGGCTGGCCAACCGCAAAGGGCTTTTTGAGCTGCGCCTGCGCGCCGGCGTGTGGCAGATAGCAGCCACCTCCTTTCTGGGTGCGCCGGTATCCATGCTGCTGCCACCGCTGGCCGGTGGTGCAGCCAGGACAACGGTGCCGCCTGGGCTTTGACGGCGCAAGGCATGGTGGCTGATTTCATGCCACCCGGGCAGGCCGCGGACGGCGCCGTTCAAGACCCGCACCGCATCGTGCGCTGCGCTGGCCAACCCGAGGTGTTGTGCTGCCAGCATCGCGGCGGTATCTGGCGCAGCGGCAATGGCGGCGCGCTGTGACTGCGCGTCACTGGCGCGCCACTGTCATCCTTTGGCTTTGCGGTGGCGGTGCATCCTGGCGACGCCAACACCGCCTGGTTTGTGCCGGCCGTGGCTGACCATTGCCGCGTGCCGGTGGGCGGCGCGCTGGTGGTCAAGCCCAGCACAGACGGCGGCGCCAGCGTTGAGACCCTGCGCCACGGCCTGCCGCAAACCCACTGCGATGACCTGGTCTACCGCCACGGCCTGGCGGTAGCGGGTGACGGCTGCAGCCTGTTGATGGCCGGCACCACCGGCGGCCTGTGGGCCAGCGCCGATGGGGGTGAGCAGTGGGCCACGCTGTCGCTGACGCTGCCGCCGGTCGACGCCGTGCGCTTTGGCGGAGTGGCGTTCACAGTCTGCTGTCACCGCCTGCAATCTCACCGTCCAGGTAAAACCAGCGCTTGGCGTTGCGCACAAACCGGCTGGTTTCGACCAGCCGGTGCGCCCGGCCAGCCAGCTTGCTGCGGGCCACAAATCGCACGCTGGCATGGTCCTCGTCGGCCACCTGATGCTGCAGCACCTGCAAACCCAGCCAGCGCAGGCCGGGCTCGAAATCGATCATGGCCGGCCGGGTGCTGGCGTGCCAGGTGGCCTGCAGGTAGGCCGCATCCTGCAGCACGAAGGCGCTGTAGCGGGATCGCATCAAGGCCGCAGCGTCCGGCGCTTGCAGGTGCAACGGGCCGGCCAGCCAGCGGCCGCAGCAGGCGCCCAGGCTGGCAGGCAAGCCACACGGGCAGGGCGCAGCAGTGGGGTTGGGGCGGGCCGGCATGGCCAGCGATGATGCCGTAGCGCAAAGGCCCACCGCTACACTGAACATGACCTGCCCGCCACGCCGCCCGGGGTGCCGGCCACAGCGCAAAACACCCGCCGCAGCAGCCCCAGGAGACAAGATGCTCGACCCACAAGCCCAGGCCCTGCTTGACCTGATGGCGGCCCGCAATGTGCCGCCCACCCACACCTTGACGCCCCAAGACGCACGCCGTACCTACCTGGAGCGCCGCACCGTCACCCAGCCCGCGCCGCGGCCCATCGCCGAGGTGCGTGACCTGGCAGCCAGCGGCCCACACGGCGCCATCCCGCTGCGCCTGTACCGCCCGGCCGGCGTGGCCAGCGCGGCGCCCACGCTGGTCTACTACCACGGCGGTGGCTGGGTGATGGGCGACCTGGACACCCACGACAGCCTGTGCCGCGACCTGGCTGAAGCGGCCCAGTGCGTGGTGGTGGCGGTGGACTACCGCATGGGCCCGGAGCACCGCTTTCCGGCGGCGCCAGACGACGCACTGACCGCCGCCCGCTGGCTGCAAAGCAACGCGGCCGATCTGGGCCTCGACGCCCGGCGTTTTGCGGTGGGTGGAGACAGCGCCGGTGGCAATCTGGCCGCCGTGGTGGCACTGGCCTGGCGCGATGCCGGCGAGGCCATTCCGCTCAAGCTGCAACTGCTGATCTACCCAGCCACTGACATGCGCGCCGTGGCCCCGTCGCACAGCCACAACGGCCAGGGTTACCTGCTGACCAGCGACACCATTGCCTACTTTCGCGGCCACTACATCAACCCCGAGCAGTACGCCGATTGGCGCGCGTCGCCCTTGCTGCACCCCAACCTGGCTGACTTGCCGCCCGCACTGGTGATCACGGCCGGGTTCGATCCGCTGCGCGACGAGGGCCTGCAATACGCCAACGCGCTGTCGGCCGCCGGCGGCGGCACGCAGTACATCTGCTTTGAGCGCCAGATCCACGGTTTCATCACCATGGGCCGGGTGCTGCAAGAGGCCAACACGGCCGTTGGCTTGTGCGCAGTGGCCTTGCGCCAAGCCCTGGCCTGATGCCGCCGCTGCTGCCCGCCCATCGCCAGCCCGCTGCCGACACTGTGTTGCTGCACGTTTCTCAGCCGGTTCTCCGAAACCCAGGCACCCGCCGGCCACTCCACACTGACTGATGCCGATTCAACGCCGCCACTTCCACCGCAGCCTGGCCGCCGCAGCACTGCTGCCAGCCTGGCCTGCCGCCCGGGCCCAGTTCCGGGTCGAGATCGCCGGCATCGGCGCCACCCAACTGCCCATTGCCATCACCCGCTTCCGCGATGAAGACCGCAGTGGCCAGGCCGTCTCGGCCATCGTGCTGGCGGACCTGGCGCGCAGCGGCGCCTTCCGCGGTGTGGAGTCCAGCGGTGTGCTGGATGAGCGCAGCCAGCCGCAATTCGCCGACTGGCGTGGCCGGGGTGCTGACGCACTGGCCGCGGGGTCGGTCACCCGGCTGGCCGATGGCCGGTTCGATGTGCGCTTCAAGCTGTGGGATGTGGTCAAGGGCGATGAGTTGATCGGCCAGGCCCTGGCCGTGCCGGCGGCTGACCTGCGCCTGGCCGCCCACCGCATTGCCGATGCCATCCAGCAGCGCCTGACCGGTGAGCCCGGTGTCAACGCCACCCGCATTGCCTACGTCACCCGGGCCGCCAACCGCTACACCCTGCGCGTCACCGATGCGGACGGTGAAGGTGGCCAGGTGGCGCTGGCCAGCCCGCAGCCCATCATCTCGCCGGCCTGGTCGCCCGATGGCCGCAAGCTGGCTTACGTCTCGTTTGAGAGCGGCAAGGCGGTGGTGCTGGTGCAAGACGTGATCACCGGTGACCGCCGCCCGGTGGCCAGCTTCAAGGGCAGCAACAGCGCGCCGGCCTGGTCGCCCGACGGCCTGCGGCTGGCCGTCACCTTGTCGCGTGACGGGCCGTCGCAGCTGTACCTGATCGACGTGGATGGCGGCGGCCTGCGCCGCCTGACCAACAGCAACGCGATTGATACCGAGGCAGTGTTTTCACCCGACGGCCAGTTTGTTTATTTTGTCAGTGACCGGGGCGGTGGCCCGCAGGTGTACCGGGTGCCGGCGACAGCCGGCGCCAGCACCAACGCCGAACGCATCACCTTCAACGGCGCCTACAACATCAGCCCGGCCATCAGCCCGGACGGCCGCACACTGGCTTATGTCACCCGCAACAACGGGTTCCGGGTGATGGTGCAGCCGCTGGACGGCAGCACAGCCGCGCTTGCCGTGACCGACACCAACGACGACGAGAGCCCCAGCTTTGCCCCCAACGGCCGACTGCTGATTTACGCCACCCGCGCCCTAGGCCGCGATGTGCTGATGACCACCACGCTGGATGGCAAGATCCGCACACGTCTGCTGTCGTCGGGGCAGGACGTGCGTGAGCCGGCCTGGGGGCCACTCAGCCGCTGAAGCCCAAACGCCAGACGCCAGACGCCAGACGCTGTTCTTGCCGGCAAGCTGCCGGCGCCCGGGTGGTGGCAACACCCCCCGTTCGACCAAGGAGTGAATCCCATGTTGGCCTCTTGTAAACATCACCTGACCCGCCGGCCAGCCGCCGGCCTGGCCATGTTGGCCGCGCTGGCGCTGGTGGGCTGCGCGTCGTCCGTCAAGCTGGACGAAACCCCGGTTGAAAGCCGCACCCCCACCGCGGTGGGCGCCGGTGGCACGGCCGGCAACCCGGCCTTGGCCAGCGCCAACGGGGCGGCCAAGGGCACCACGCCGCAATCCCAGGTGGCCACCGTCAGCCTGCCCCCGGCCGGTGCTGTTGGCGCTGGTGCTGCGGCCGATGCCGGCAAGCTGGGCCGCGTGGTGTACTTTGAGTTCGACAGCTACGCGGTGCCCGACCAGGCCCGCAGCCTGATCGAAGGCCATGCCAAAGTATTGGCCAGCAACCGCAGCAAGCGGCTGGTGGTGGAGGGCCACAGCGACGAGCGTGGCGGCCGTGAATACAACCTGGCGCTGGGCCAGAAACGTGCCGAGGCAGTGTCCAAATCCTTGACGCTGCTGGGTGCGTCAGAGGCCCAGGTGGAGGCCGTGAGCTTCGGCAAAGAGCGGCCCGCAGCCGAAGGCCATGACGAAGCCGCCTGGGCCCAAAACCGCCGCGCTGAACTGAAGGACCGTTGACCGTGGCCCGTGCCCTGATCCACCGCAGCGCGGCCTGGCACACGCTGGCGCTGGCGGCCATGTTCAGCCTGTGTGCTGGTGCGGCACACGCCGGCATGTTTGACGACGAAGAAGCGCGCAAGGCCATTCTTGACCTGCGCACCCGTATCCAGACCAATGACGACAGCAGCCGCGCCAAGCTGGGTGAGCTGGCCCAGGCCAATACTGCGCTGCTGGAGCAGGTCAGCCAGTTGCGGCGCAGCCTGCTGGACCTGAACGCGCAACTCGAAACCCAGCGCGCCGACAACGCCAGGCTGCGTGGTGGGCAAGAACAACTGATGCGTGATGTGGCCGACCTGCAGCGCGGCGTCAAGGATGTGTCCAAGGGCCTGGACGACAGGCTGCGCCTGATCGAGCCGCAAAAGGTGTCACTGGACGGCAAGGACTTTCTCGCCGACCCGGATGAAAAGCGCAGCCATGACCAGGCCATGGCGGCGCTGCGCAGTGGTGACTTTGACAAGGCTGCCACTGCGCTGGCGGCTTTTTTGCAGCGCTACCCCGCCAGTGGCTATGCCGACTCGGCCCGCTTCTGGTTGGGCAATGCGCAGTACGGCCAGAAAAACTACAAGGACGCCATCGTCTCCTTCCGCGCGCTGGCCACCACCTCGCCCAACCACCCGCGCACGCCCGAAGCATTGCTGGCGCTGGCCAACTGCCAGATCGAGATGAAGGACAACAAAGCCGCCCGCAAGACCATCGACGAGCTGGTCAAGGCCTACCCGGCAAGTGAAGCGGCCACCGCTGGCAAAGAGCGCCTCGGCACCTTGAAGGGCTGATGCCAACCTTCATCCAACCCGAGCAAGCCACCGGGCCTAGCGCCGATCTGGAGCGGCGTTTTGGTGGCCTGCGGCGGCTGTACGGCAACACCGGCTACCAGCGTGTGCGCCAGGCGCGCATCGCCGTTGTGGGGCTGGGCGGCGTGGGCTCATGGGCGGTGGAGGCACTGGCGCGCAGCGGCGTGGCCAGGCTGGTGCTGATTGATTTCGACCAGGTGGCTGAGTCCAACATCAACCGCCAGGTGCAGGCCCTGGGCAGCACCGTGGGCCTGGCCAAGGCCGACGCCTTGCGCCGCCGCATCGCTGACATCCATCCCGCTTGCGAAGTGATCGTGGTCGAAGAATTCGCCAGCCCTGACAACTGGCCGGCACTGCTGCCGGCCGAGGTGGATGTGTTGATCGACGCCTGTGACCAAAGCGCGGCCAAACTGGCGCTGGCCGCCTGGGCCTTGGCCCAAGGGCAGCACGCGGTGTGTGTGGGTGCGGCCGGCGGCAAGCAGCAGGCCCAGCGGGTGGAGGTGGCTGATCTGGCCGAGGCCACACACGACCCACTGCTGGCCAGCCTGCGCCAACGCCTGCGCAAGCAGGGCGCACCGCGCCAGGGCCGCATCGGTGTGGCCTGCGTGTTCTCACGCGAGAACGTGGCCTTGCCGGCGGCTGGGGCCGGCGACGCGGATGCGGCAGACACCTGTGCCACCGACGGCAGCCTCAACTGCCACGGCTACGGGTCCAGCGTCACCGTGACGGCCACCTTTGGCATGGTGGCCGCCGGCGAAGCCTTGCGCCTGTGCATGTTGCCCGGCAAGCCCGTGTCAACGGACCCTGACCCCGAAAAACGTGCTCCGTAGTTGATGCTGACAATGCATTCATGGCGCACCAGAGGTGAGCAAGAAGGACGAAGCGAAGCACCGCGCGCGGTACACGCTGGAGTTCAAGCTGGAGCCGGTTCGGCTGGTCAAGTCGGGGCAGGATGCGTCGGTGACGGCGCAGGCCCGACCCAAAGCCCGACAGGCTCCTAGGCCTACCCAAGCAGACGCTGAGCAGGTCATCTGCATACACGTGGCGACGTTGGCGTTCGTCCAGGGGGTCGGCGCCCAGGCCCAGGCCCAGGGCCTACAACATCACGTCGCGCGGCGTGGTCGCTTGCTGTCGCGTCAGGCGCGACGCCCGCGGTTGTTCAATGTCGACGCGCATGCGCAGGCCTGATTTGGTGGAACCATTGGTTCTCATGCTGTCGGGCGTTGCGTGGCGACCGCTTGAAAATGATTGTTTTCGGGGCGGTCTGAGACGCCGCGAAACCACCTGAAACGTCACTCGATGTTTTGCACCTGCTCGCGCATCTGCTCGATCGCCACCTTCATCTCCACCGAGATGTTGGTCAGCTCCAGTGCGGACGATTTGCTGCCCAGCGTGTTGGCCTCGCGGTGCAGCTCCTGGATCAGAAAGTCCAGCCGCTTGCCCAGTTCACCACCGGCGGCCAGCAGGCGGGTCAGCTCGTCCAGGTGGGCGCACAGGCGCGACAGCTCTTCAGCCACGTCGATGCGCAGAGCGTAGGCGGCGGCCTCGTTAAGCGCGCGGTCGCGCAGTGCATCGGCAGTCATCCCGCCACTTGTGTTGCCGCCCGCGCCCGCGTTCTCCAGCGCTTCGTGCCAACGCTCCAGAAAACGCTGCTGCTGGCGCTTGACCACCGCCGGCACCAGCGGTGCGGCTTGGCGCGCCAGATCACGCAGGTGGCTGATGCGCTCGGTCAGGATGGCCACCAGGCGGGCGCCTTCACGTGCGCGCGCTTCGCGCAGGCCGTTGATGGCCTCGCGTGCAGCGGCCAGTGCGGCTTCGTCCAGCCGCTCAGCAGCACCGCCCAGGCGGCACCACTGCAAGGCCTCATTGACGCTCAGCGCACGCGCTTGCGGTAGCCAGCCGGTGATGGTGGACTCCAGCCGCGACAGGCGGTTCAGCTGGTCGGGCTGGGGCTGGGGCCAGGTGCTCTCGGCATCGCGCTGGCTGGCCACCCGCAGCTCGATCTTGCCGCGCTTGAAGGCTGCGCCAATCAGCTCGCGCAGTGCCGGCTCCAGCCCACGCAGCTCATCGGGCAGGCGCAAGGCCACATCCAGGAAGCGGCTGTTGACCGAGCGCGCCTCCACTGTCACCGCGCTACCCGCCGCGGCGCGGCTGGGCGTGTCATCGGCCCCGTGCGCGGGGCCGTGGCTGGCCTGGGCAAAACCGGTCATGCTGTAAACTGACATGGACGCACCAGCTAGGGAAACAACGGATTATGTCGAAACCCAAACCCGCACCGTTGCCCGCTGGCACGGTGGTGGGGGGCTACCAGATCATCAAGAAACTGGCAGCAGGCGGTTTTGGTGTGGTGTACCTCGCCGAGGATGAAAACAACCACAGCGTGGCCATCAAAGAGTACCTGCCGGCCTCGCTGGCCGAGCGCTCCGCCGGTGAGTTGACACCCCGCGTCAAGCCCGAAAAACAGCCGCTGTACCGGCTGGGCCTGAAGAGTTTCTTCGAAGAAGGCAGGTCACTCGCGCAGATCAGCCACCCCAGCGTGGTGAGCGTGCTCAACTTCTTCCGCGAGAACGAAACCGTCTACATGGTGATGAACTACCTGCAGGGCGACACGCTGCAGGATTTCATCGTCACGGCGCGCGATTTGAAACGCGACAAGGTGTTCCGCGAGTCCACCATCCGCAGCCTGTTCGATGAAATCCTGCGCGGCCTGCGCATCGTGCATCAGTACAAGATGCTGCACCTCGACATCAAGCCGGCCAACATGTTCATCACCAACGACAACAAGGCGGTGATGCTGGACTTTGGCGCCGCGCGCGAGGTGTTGAGCAAAGAGGGCAACTTCATCCGGCCGATGTACACGCCCGGTTTTGCCGCGCCCGAGATGTACCGCCGTGACGGCACGCTGGGCCCCTGGACCGACATCTACGCCATCGGCGCCTGCATCTATGCCTGCATGCAGGGCTACCCGCCTAACGAGGCGCCGCAGCGGCTCGAGAAAGACCGCCTGGCGCTCAGCCTGTCGCGCCTGCGCAATGTCTACAGCGACAACCTGATCGAGGTGACCGAGTGGTGCATGTCGCTTGACCCGCTGTCGCGCCCGCAAAGCGTTTTTGCACTGCAAAAAGAGCTGTCGCGCGAGACCGAGCGGCGCTACACCAAGCTCAGTTTCAGTGAGCGGCTCAAGCTGCAGATCGAAAGCCTGAAGGCGGGGGCCAAGTCTTGAGGCGGGCCGATCGCCGGCAACACAACGGCGGCTGCGTGGCATGAGATTCTCGGTCTACCAGGTCAGCCGGCGCGGCGGCCGGCCCAAGAACGAAGACCGCATGGGCTATTGCTACACCCGCTCGTCGGGCTTGTTTGCATTGGCTGACGGCATGGGCGGCCACCCGGAGGGTGAAGTGGCCTCACAACTGGCGCTGCAGACGCTGTCAGCGCTGTTCCAGCGTGATGCCAAACCTGCCTTGCCGGACCCGATCCGGTTCCTGCAGGACGCCGTGCTGGCTGGCCACCACCAATTGCTGCGCTACGCCACCGACAAGGCGCTGCTGGACACCCCGCGTACCACCATCGTGGCCTGTGTGGTCCAGGGCGGTGCCGCCTACTGGGCGCACTGTGGTGATTCACGCCTGTACCTGCTGCGTGCGGGCCAGTTGGTGCAGCGCACCCGTGACCACTCTTACGCCGAGCTGCATGGCGCGCTGATCCAGGCCGGCCAGCCCGTGCCTGCCAGTGACCCGCGCTACAACCGCAACGTGTTGTTCACCTGCCTGGGCAGCCCAGGCAAACCGGTGATCGACTGCGCCGGGCCGGTGCCGCTGCAGGCCGGTGACCGGCTGATGCTGTGCAGCGACGGCCTGTGGGGCACGGTGGACGACGCGGTAATTGTTGAGCACCTGAGCGCCAAACCGATCGCCGATGCGGTGCCCGAGCTGGCCGAGGTGGCCTTGCGCAACGGCGGCCCACGCTGCGACAACGTCACCCTGCTGGCGGTGGAGTGGGAGGGCGCGGACGCGCCCGAGGCCCAGTCCGTGTCCACCCGGGCGCTGGGCGAGGAGGTCTTTGCCTCCACCATCCAGGCCAGCCTGGCGGCCGGTGATGGCCTGGCCACCGAGCTGGATGAAGCCGAGATTGACCGCTCGATCCGCGAGATCAATGAAGCGATCAAACGCGCGGCCCAAAAAAAACCTGAGGACTTTTGATGACTGAACTTCAAAGCGTGGCGCCTACCGGCACCCTGCGCACTGATCGCCGTGAGGGTGGCCGCGTTGATAGCCGCGTTGATGGCCGCGCTGCCGACGCCCTGCGCCCCGTGACCATCCAGCGCGGCTTCACCTGCCATGCCGAGGGCTCGGTGCTGGTCAGCTTTGGCCTGACCCGGGTGCTGTGCACTGCGTCGGTGGACGAAAAAGTGCCACCGCACAAACGCGGCAGCGGTGAGGGCTGGGTGACGGCCGAATACGGCATGCTGCCACGCGCCACCCACACCCGGGGCGACCGCGAAGCCGCTCGCGGCAAGCAAAGCGGCCGCACGCAAGAAATCCAGCGCCTGATCGGCCGCTCGCTGCGCTGCGTGTTTGACTTGAAGCTGCTGGGTGAGCGCAGCATCCTGATCGACTGCGACGTGTTGCAGGCCGACGGTGGCACCCGCACCGCCGCCATCACCGGCGCCTGGGTGGCGGCGGCCGACGCGGTGGCCGGCCTGCTGGCGCAGGGCAAGATCACCACCAACCCGATCAAGGACGGCCTGGCCGCCATCTCGGTGGGCATGCTGGGCGGGGTGCCGCTGCTGGACCTGGCCTACACCGAAGACGCCGCCTGCGACACCGACATGAATGTGGTGATGACCGCCAGTGGTGGCTTTGTTGAGCTGCAAGGCACGGCCGAGGGCGCCGCCTTCAGCCGCGCCGAGATGGACGCGCTGCTGGCACTGGCCGACAGGGGCATCCGTGCGCTGGTATTGGCCCAGCGCGCTGCGCTGGCGTTGCCGCTGCCCACCCAGGCCCGAGGCTGAGCCCGCCATGCGCCTGGTGCTTGCCTCCAACAACGCCAAGAAGCTGGCGGAGCTGCAGGCATTGCTGGGTGGGCTGCCCGTCACCCTGGTGAGCCAGGGCAGCTTGGGACTCAGCGAGGCCGATGAGCCTTTCCACAGCTTCATTGAAAACGCGCTGGCCAAGGCCCGCCACGCCGCAGCGGCCAGCGGCTGTGCGGCGGTTGCGGACGATTCGGGTTTGTGTGTGGGCGCGCTGGGTGGCGCGCCGGGCGTGTTCTCGGCCCACTTTGCGGGCGACGTGGCGCTGATCGCCGGTGAAGGCCGCGAAGCCCGCCGGCAGCGCCAGGATGCGGCCAACAACACCGCCTTGCTGGCCCGCCTGGCGGGCGTGGCGGATCGGCGTGGCCACTTCATCAGCACCCTGGTGGCGGTGCGCAGCGCCGATGACCCCGAGCCACTGGTGGCGGTGGGCCGCTGGCCGGGCCAACTCCTGAGCGCGCCGCTGGGCGAGCACGGCTTTGGTTACGACCCGCTGCTGTGGCTGCCCGCGCTGGGCGCCAGCGTGGCCCAGCTGGACGCCGGCAGCAAAAACCAGCACAGCCACCGTGCCCGCGCTGCCGCCCTGCTGCGCCAGATGCTTTGCGAGGTCTGGCATCTGGACGACACCGGCAGCGCTGGCCCGCAACCCGGCAGCAGCCCAACGTGAACCTGGTCGACCGTTATCTGCGCCCCGGCACGCTGCAACTGGGTGACCCGCCGCCGCTGGCGCTGTACATCCACCTGCCGTGGTGCATTGCCAAGTGCCCGTACTGCGACTTCAATTCACATGCATTGGCCCCCAAGACGCCTGCGGCGTCGCCCCCCCGAGGGGGAGCGCCAGGCTCGGGGCGGCCCGTCGCCTGGTTGGCCACCGCGGCAACGGACAACGGCGGCCTGCCCGAAGCCCGCTACCTCGACGCCCTGCTGGCCGACCTGGAAGCCGCCTTGCCCCAGGTCTGGGGCCGGCCCGTCCACAGCGTGTTCATCGGCGGTGGCACACCCAGCCTGTTTTCACCCGACGGCATTGCCCGCCTGCTGGCCGACATCCGCGCCCGCCTGCCGCTGTTGCCGGGCTGCGAGATCACGCTGGAGGCCAACCCCGGCACCTTTGAGCGCGCGCGCTTCAAGGCCTTCCGCGCCGCCGGCATCACCCGTTTGTCGGTGGGGGTGCAGAGCTTTGATGATGCGATGCTGGCCAAGCTGGGCCGGGTGCATGACGGTGCGCAGGCGCGTGCCGCGCTGGCCGAAGCTGCGGCCGCGTTCGAGACCTTCAACCTCGACCTGATGTACGCGCTGCCCGGCCAGACCCTGCAGCAACTGCACGCTGATCTGGACACCGCGCTCAGCTTCAAGCCACCGCATCTGTCGATCTACCACCTGACGCTGGAGCCCAACACCCGGTTTGCCATCCAACCACCCGCCGGCCTGCCCGACGATGACCTGGCCAGTGACATGCTGGACGCCATCGTCGGCCGCACCGCCACCGCCGGCCTGCAGCGCTACGAGGTCTCGGCTTTTGCCCGCCCCGGCCACCGTTGTGCGCACAACCTCAACTACTGGGCCTTTGGCGACTATCTGGGCATTGGCGCCGGTGCCCACGGCAAGCTGAGCTACCCGCACCGGGTGGTGCGCCAGGTGCGCTGGCGTGAGCCAAACAGCTACATGACACAGGCGCTGGCCGGCACCGCCATGAGCAATGATGACGAGGTGGCACGCAACCAGTTGCCGTTTGAGTTCATGCTCAACGCGCTGCGCTTGCGGGATGGTTTTGCGCTGGCCGATTTCACGGCCCGCACCGGCCTGCCGATCACCGCCATTGCCAAGCCGCTGGCCGAGGCGGAATCAAAAGGCCTGCTGCAACGCGACTTCATCCGCGCCTGGCCCACCGCGCGCGGCTTTGATTTTTTGTCCGATTTGCAGGCGCTGTTTCTGGCACCGGATTGAGCCGGCGCCGCTGCCGCCGGCGGGCTGCGCTCACACCCGGTGCAGGCCCGCCCCCACCGTGGCACGCAGCCGCTCCAGCAATGCCGGGGCAATGCGCTGCAGTGGCAGCACCTCTTGCGCCGCGCCGGCGGCAATGGCCTCACGCGGCATGCCAAACACCACGCAACTGGCCTCGTCCTGGCAGTAGTTGTAGCTGCCAGCGTCGCGCATGCGCTTCATGGCGCGGGCGCCGTCTGCGCCCATGCCGGTCAACATCACACCCAGTGCGTTGGGCCCCACCACCCGGGCAGCAGACTCGAACAACACCTCCACACTGGGCTTGTGGCGGTTCACAGGCTCACCGTCGCGCACCCGGGCCAGGTAGTTGGCGCCCGAGCGCTCCACCGACAGATGAAAACCGCCCGGTGCGATGTAGGCATGGCCGGGCAGGATGCGCTCGCCGTCGGCCGCCTCTTTGACGCGGATGCGGCACAGGCCGTCCAGCCTGGCGGCATAGCTTTTGGTGAAGCCGGCCGGCATGTGCTGGGTGATCACCACCGCAGGCGCGTCGGCCGGCAGGTGCATCAACACCTCTTTGGTGGCCTCGGTGCCACCGGTGGACGCACCGATGAAGATGATTTTTTCAGTCGACAGGCGGCCGACACTCGGCACCGCCGTGGCCTGGCGCACGGCACCGGCTGGGTGTGTGCCAGCTGCGTGTGTCCAAGCTGCGTGCGTCCCAGCTGCGTGTGTGCCAGCTGCGTGTGTGCCGGCAGCGTGGGCCGGGCCCGGTGCAGCGGCCGGTGGCAGGCGCCGCACATGGGCGCGGGCGGCAGCGCGCACCTTGTCGGTGATGTCGTCAGCCAGTTGGCGCAGGCCGTCGGCCACGCCGATCTTGGGCTTGGCCACAAAGTCCACCGCGCCCAGTTCCAGCGCACGCAGCGTCACCTCGGCGCCGCGCTCGGTCAGGGTGCTGACCATCACCACCGGCATGGGGCGCAGCCGCATCAACTTGCTCAAGAAGTCGATGCCGTCCATGCGCGGCATCTCCACATCCAGCGTGATCACGTCCGGGTTCAGGTTGCGGATCATCTCGCGCGCCATGATCGGGTCACTGGCCGCGCCAATGCACTCCATGTCGGTCTGGCGGTTGATGATCTCGGCCAGCAGGCCACGCACCAACGCCGAGTCATCGACCACCATCACTCTTGTTTTTGTCATCGTTTTGCGCTCGATGGCTTAGAACAGATCAACCGATCCACTGCCATTGCCGGTGCCGGGCAGGGCGCGCTGCGCGGCCACCCGGTCCTGCGCCACAAGCTTGTCGGTGTGGCTGGGCGCCAGGCGCTTGACCATGGCCTTGCCGCTGGCCGGCAGAAAACACACCTTGCGTGGGTAGATCTCCAGCACGTCGCGGCTGACGATGGGGATGCGCTCGGTCTGCAGGTAGTCGATCACAAACCGGGTGTTGCGCTCGCCCACGTTGATGCTGCTCATGCCGCCAATCACCGCGCCACCGCCAAACACCTTGGCCTCCAGCGTCAGGCGTGATGCACCGCGCTTGAGCAACTCGTTGATCAGCAACTCCATCGCAAAGCTGCCGTAGCGGCCTGAGTCGCCACTGCCTTCGGGCAGCATGAAGTGGTTCATGCCGCCGATGCGGCGCTCGCGGTCCCACAGGCAGGCCGCGATGCAGGAGCCCAGCGTGGTGGTGATCAGGATGTCCTCGTCATGCACAAAGTACTCACCCGGCAGCACCTTGACTGACGCATTGCGGAAGTGCGCGTCCCAGTAAAAGAACGACGCTTCGCCCGCTTTGCGCGGCGCGGCTTTGAGCCGGTCCAGGCGTGATGGCACAGCCGGCGTGGCCGGGCGTGTCAGGAGGGGAGGGGGCGTCATGGCCTTGTGCAGTGCTTGCTCGCCTGGTTATCGGCCGCCGACGGGCGAAATTCAGGCAGCGTGGCGGGACGGCCAAACACGCTGATAAATCGTCTTGCCACGCAGTTTGAACAGCGTGCGTGCGTCACTGAAATTCTCGGAGTGGCCCACATACAGCAGCCCGTCCTGGCGCAGCACGCCATGCAGCTGCTGCAGCACCTGGCGCTGGGTAGCGGCGTCAAAGTAAATCATCACGTTGCGGCAGAAGATGATGTCAAACGGCTCTCCCACCTGCCAACGCTGCTGCATCAGGTTGAACGGGCGGAACTCAATCTGTCTGGCCAGCTCGGGTTTGATGCGCAACTGCCCGGCGTTGTTGCCAGTGCCGCGCAGGCAATGGCGCTGCCGCCGCTCGGGTGACAGGCCGCGTGTGTCGGCGCTGTAAATGCCGGCCTGGGCGGTGGCCAAGACCTTGGTGTCGATGTCGGTGGCCACGACCTGCACCCGGGCTTGCGCGCCCAGGGTCTCGGCCACCGTCATGGCGATCGAGTACGGCTCCTCGCCGGTGGACGCGGCGCAGCACCAGATGCGCAGGGCACGGCCGCTGCGGGCGCGCAAATCATCTACCAGGGCCACAAAGTGGTGGTCCTCGCGGAAAAACGAGGTCAGGTTGGTGGTCAGGCAGTTGATGAACTCCTGCCATTCAGCCTCACCCGCCGGCCCGCTGCTGGCCTGCAGCCACTGCAGGTAGGTGGCAAAGCTGTGGTGGCTGGTCTCGCGCAGCCGGCGCGACAGGCGGCTGTACACCATGGCCTGCTTGCCGGCATGCAGGCTGATGCCGGCGCGCTGGTAGATCAGCGTGCGTACACGCTCAAAGTCTGCCGCCGAGAAGCTGAATTCAGCACCGTTGATGGCGCCAGCAGCCGCTGCACCGGTGGCCCCGGTGGCTTTGGCCACAGGTTTGGATTGGATGCTGGAGACACGCTCGGACATGGTGGCAGCACAGTGGCTTTGGAGGTGGCGCGGTGTGGCTGGCCGGGGGTCGGGCAGGGCCTGGCAGGCGTGTTGCCGCACCGTGGCCAGTCTGGCGCGGCTGGCCTTGGTGCAAGCCACCGAGGTGGTGCACGATCACCCGCCAGATTGGCCGGTGGCGCGCGCAGGCGGCCGCTAGACTGCGCGGCGGGCCTGGCCACAACGCCACCGGCGCCACCCCCCTCCTGCCTGTGACCCCTCCCGCCGCCGCCGCCGCCCCCACGCCCGCCCCAGCTGCCAGCAGCAGCGGCGCCAACACCGCCGTTGCCGGCAGTGGCCAGCCGCTGCGCCTGGACAGCGCGCTGGCCCTGCTGGGCCAGGCCGGCCAGGCCCAGCCGGCGGGTGTGGCGGGCTCGCCGGCCTACCTGCAGGCCCTGATCGACCAGTTGGTTGACCTCTCCAGCCGCGACCCGCTGACCGGCCTGGCCAACCGGCGCAGCTTTGAGCTGGCGCTCACGCGTGAGGTGGACCGGGTGGCCCGCTCGGGTGAATCGGCGCTGCTGCTGATGGTGGACATCGACCACTTCAAGCGGGTCAACGACCACCACGGCCATGCTGCCGGTGACCAGGTGATCCGTGCCGTGGCCCAGGCCCTGACCGACAGCGTGCGGCCGATGGATTTGACGGCCCGCATCGGCGGTGAAGAATTTGCCGTGCTGCTGCCCAACTGCCCGGTCGCATTCGGGCCGCAAGTGGCGGCCCGGGTGCGCCAGCGCGTGGCCGGGGCGGCGGTGAGCTTGCCGCTGGACGGCCAGCAGGTCAGCGTCACGGTCAGCGTGGGGGGTGCGTTTGCGCCGCAGTGGGTGCGCTCCAGTGCTGCCATCTGGCTGCAGCGCGCCGACAGCCAGCTTTACCGCGCCAAGGCCGAAGGGCGCGACCGCGTCTGCCTTGAGCAATCGGCCACGCTGGACGTCAGCGCGCAAGAGCGCGAACTGCTGCTGGGTGGCCCACCGATCCGGGAGTCCGAATGAGACAAGTGCAAGCGCTGCGGGGCAGCGCATGACGGCGCGTGTCACCGCCGTCACCAGCGGCAAGGGCGGGGTCGGCAAGACATTCACCACCGCCAACCTGGCCGCAGCGCTGGCGCGGGCCGGCCAGCGTGTGTTGGTGCTGGACGCCGACCTGGGCCTGGCCAACCTGGATGTGGTGCTCAACCTGGCAGCCCGCGTCACGCTGCACGATGTGTTCACCGGCCGCGCCACACTGGACGCCGCACTGCAGCACGCTCCCGGTGGCTTTAGTGTGCTGCTGGCCGGCTCGGGCCTGGTTGAATATTCCCGCATGACGCCTGAGGTGAGCGACAAGCTGCTGGACGTGATGGCCCAGGTGCGGCCGCGCTTTGACCACATCCTGCTCGACACCGGCGCGGGCATTTCGGACGTGGTGCTGTTCACTGTCTCGCTGGCCGATGAGGTGCTGGTCGTGGCCACACCCGAGCCGACCTCACTGACCGATGCTTACGCCACCATCAAGGTGCTGGCCACCACCCAGCCGGCGCGGCCGATGCGGCTGCTGGTCAACCAGACCCAGCGCCAAGGCGAGGGCCGCAGCGTGCGTGACCAGTTGCAGCAGGTGATTGACCGCTTTGTCAACGGCGCGCTGGCCGCACCGCTGCAATTGGCGTTGCTGGGCGAGGTGCCGCATGACAGCGCGGTGCGCACGTCCATCCTGCGCCGCCAGTTGCTGCTGGAAACCGTGCCCGGCTGCCCGGCTGCGCTGGCGCTGTCAGCAGCGGCTGCCAGACTGCTGCCGCCCTGATTGCCCAGCCCATTGGCCATCCATGCCCAGCAACAATGCCACCCCGGTGCCTGACACCGCAGCGCCCATCACCCCGTTTGAGCACCTGGGCGGCGAGCCCGCAGTGCGCGCCCTGGTGGACTGCTTTTATGACCTGATGGACCTGGAGCCGGCCTACAGCGCGCTGCGTGCTGTCCACCCCAGCACGCTGGACAGCGCACGCGACAAACTGCACTGGTTTTTATGCGGCTGGCTGGGCGGGCCAGACCTGTACCAGCAGCGTTTTGGCCACCCGATGCTGCGCGCCCGCCACCTGCCGTTTGCCATCGGCATCCGCGAGCGCGACCAGTGGTTGGCCTGCATGGCCCAAGCCATGGCGGACCGCGCTGTGGACACCACCCTGGCGCAGCGCCTGGCTGAGCGTTTTTTTGGCACCGCCGACTGGATGCGCAACAAGGGCGGCTGAGCCGGCCGGGCGGGGGTTGACGGGGGGGGCCCCCCCCCCCGACACCACCGCCACACCCCCCCCCCC
>JANPOW010000309.1:0-8693 GCA_031428185.1 Betaproteobacteria bacterium
CCGTCCACCGCCGAGCCCTTGAACAGCTTGCCGTTGAAGCGCAGCACGTCTTGCGCGAGTGCCGCGCTGAAGCCGCCGCGGTCCATGTCGGCCCACAGCGCGCGCAGCATCTGGCCCAAGGTGGCCGGGTCGTCGCGGTGGCGTTGCAGCAGTTCCTTGAAGCTGCGCTCGGGCAGCAAGGCCACGTCTTCGGCAAACATGCTGAACAGGCAACGGGTCAATAAGCCGGCGGCCACCTCGGGTTGGTGGCCCGATGACTCCAGCGATTTGGCCAGCCCGGCCAGCTGCACGGCCACCTGGCGGGTGACGCGGGCGCTGATGCGCGCCGGGTCCAGCGCCAGCCGGTCGGTCCACAGCAGGGCCAGGCGCGGGCGGATCGCCGCATCCGCCAGATCGGCCAGCCGGATGCGGTGGCTGCGCGGATCGGGAAAGGGGGTGTAGGTGCTGCCCGTGCGGGTGAACTCGGCGTACAGCTCGATCACATGGCCCACGTCCACCACCACCACAAAGGGCGGCCGGCCCTCAGGCGCGGGCAGCGCGCGGGCGTAGCGTTCGGCCTGGCTGCGGGCGCGCAGCAGGGCGTCATCGAAGCCTTTGGTGGTCTTGCCGGCCAGGGCCTGCTGGCTGGGGTGCAGCTTTTTGCTTTCCAGCACAAACGCGCCGCGCCGGTAGCAGTCCACCCGGCCGGGGCTTTGGCTGCCGTCACCGTGTTGAAAGGTGATGGGCCGCTCAAACATGTAGTCCATCTCGGCCGTGGCGTGCGGGCGCGCCACGCCCAGCAACTCACACAGCTCGATCACAAAGCTTTGGGCGGTGGACAACTCGGACGCGGTAACGCCCTGCCAGCGGTGGATGAAAGTCTGTACGGCGTCGGGGGCTGCGGCAGGTCTATCGCTCATGGCGCCGGATGATAGGAGTCGCACCTTGGCGACAGCCCCTCAGCGCCCACCACCGCCAGAATGTTGTATCCAACCCCGCAGGAGAGTCTCAATGGAAAACCGCGTCCGCATCCAGATCGATGCCAACGGCGTGGCCGATGTGTGCCTGGTGCGGGCCGACAAGATGAACGCGCTGGACTTCGAGATGTTTGACGCCATCGCCGCCGCCATCACCCGCCTCAAGACTGAGCCCGGCCTGCGCGCCGTGGTGCTGCACGGTGAGGGCAAGGCCTTTTGTGCCGGGCTGGACATGGGCCGCATGGCCAAGCTGAGCAGTGGTGAGCCCGGCGGCATGCGTGACCTGCGCCCGCGCACCCACGGCATTGCCAATTCAGCCCAATACCTGGGCCTGGGCTGGCGCGAGCTGCCGGTGCCGGTGATTGCGGCGGTGCACGGTGTGGCCTTTGGTGGTGGCCTGCAACTGGCGCTGGGGGCGGATATCCGGCTGGTGACCGCAGACCTGAAGATGAGCGTGATGGAAATCAAATGGGGCCTGGTGCCCGACATGGCCGGCGTGGTGCTGATGCGCGGCCTGGTGCGTGACGACCATGCGCGTGAGCTGTGCTACAGCGGCCGCATCGTGAGCGGGGTGGAGGCGGCCACACTTGGCCTGGCCACCCGGGTCTGTGTCGATCCGCTGGTGGATGCCCTGGCCATGGCCCAGGCCATGGCGCAGCGCAGCCCGGATGCGCTGCGCGCCGACAAACGCTTGATGAACCTGTGCAACCAGACCCTGGATGCCAGCGCTGCCAGGCTGCTACTGGCCGAGAGTGTGGAACAGGTGGCGCTGATGGGCACGCCCAACCAGCTGGAGGCGGTGCGCGCCAACATGGACCAGCGGGCACCGGTATTTGCCGATGCACCTGTGTGTTAGGCAGGCCACAGTCAACCCGCCAGCCCGCCCGCCATCCAGCCCGCCCGCCATCCATCCCCAGACCCAAGCGCAGGCCACACCATGCAACGTGACGAGACCCTGCGCGACCAAGTGGCCGCCCGCCTGGCCGCCTGGGCCTTGCACGCACCGGATGAAACCGGCCTGCGCCGCGCCGCCGTGGCACTGTGCATCACCGATGAAGGGGGTGGTGCTGATCTGGCCGGTGTGGCCAATCCGGATCCTCCGCACATCTGGAGCACCCGCGCCGCACTCATCCTGACGCGCCGTGCCGAGCACTTGCGCCGCCACGCCGGCCAGTGGGCGCTGCCGGGTGGGCGTGTGGATGACGGCGAGACACCCGAGCAAACCGCACTGCGCGAGCTGCAAGAAGAGGTGGACCTGGTGCTGGCCCCGGCCGACGTGCTGGGCCGGCTGGACACCTTCATCACCCGCTCGGGTTTTGCCATCACGCCAGTGGTGCTGTGGGCCGGCAGCGCGCGCCGCCTCAAGCCCAACCCGGATGAGGTGGCCAGCATCCACCGCATCCCGGTGCAAGAGTTCTTGCGGCCGGACGGCCCCATCCTGGAGCCGCTGGAAGGCAGCGCCCACCCGGTGCTCAAGATGCCGGTGGGCGACAACTGGATTGCCGCACCCACCGCCGCGCTGCTGTACCAGTTCCGCGAGGTCTGCCTGCTGGGCCGGCCCACCCGGGTGGCCCACTTTGAGCAGCCGCTGTTCGCCTGGACTTAGACCGCCAGAAGGCTCAGACCTTGAGCCCCAGCGTGTTGATCAGGCGTGTTGCACGGCGCGTCGGCGCGCACGGTGATGGCGGCCGGGTCGGCATTGCGGCGGGCCGTTGGGCTGAAGCCGTCAAACGTGTCACAGACGCTGGCCCGCGCCGCTGCCATACTGATGAGCTCTTTCAAGCCCATTTTGGACAGCCATGTCGCAGCAACCGTATTTCCATGATGAATCCGCCGCTGTCCGCTTCTGGGTGGTGATCAACGGCTCTCCGGTGGGGGCCACGGTCAGCAAGGCGGCCTTGCACTACCACTTCATGCCCGGGCGCACGGACGACCAGCCGCTGGCCACCTACCACGCCCACGCGGCCGATCTGGAGGCCGCCGTGCGGCGCCGGGTGGCGGCAGGGTCGATCGAGCCGGTGATGCTGCGTGAGGCGGATCTGCGGCCACCGGCAGGCGCCTGATCACCGGCGCTTGATGCCGCGCTGAGGCGCCGCACCGCTGCGCCTCAGCGCATCAAGCCCAGCTTGCGGGCGATGGCCACAGCCTGGGTGCGGCTGCGTGCGTCCAGCTTCATGTTGATGTTGCGCAGGTGGGTGCGCACGGTGCTGTCGCTGACAAACAGTTTCTCTGCCATCGCGCCGTTGCTGTAACCCTCGGCCAGCAACTGCAACACGCGGATCTCCTTGCGCGTCAATGGCTCCACCGGGCCGGCAGCGGGGCCGCTGCTGTGGCTGCGGCCGCTGCCTGGCGGCAGGGCAGCGCTGTGGCGGTCCACCGCCTGGCCCGCCTCGTCCGGGTCGGCACCCACGATGCGCAGCAGGTGCTGCAAGTGGTCGGCGGTGATGGGGTCACTGGCCACGCCCGGGCCGTGGGCGTCGCGCAGGCAGCGCAGCAGTGCGCCCACGGCCGGGCCTTCATCCAGCAGCAGGTGCACAAAGCCCTCGGCGGCTGCCGGTTGCAACACGGCGGCCAGGCCATCGGCTGCGGCGGCGGCGTCACCCCCACGCAGCCAGGCCAGCGCCTGCAGCACCTGCAGCCGCAAGGCGCGGCGCAGGCGCAGCGCTTTGCGCGCCTGCGTGGCCAGCACACCGGCCTGGCGCGCAGCGGCCGCAGCATCACCAAAAGCCACCTGCCAGCGCAGCCGGCCGATCGCCATGTCCTCCACGTCATGCGCGGTCATGTGCTGCATGGCCACGCGCTGCCAGACGCTGGCATCGTCGGCACGGTCCAGCGCCAGCGCGGCGGCATCGGCCTGGCCTTGCAGCACCAGCACCCGGGCCCGCTCCAGCCGGGCGCTGGCCACCACGCGGGGCAACTGGCGGTGGTGGCCCAGGTATTCAAGCTCGGTGATGGTCTGCAGCGCGGCGTCGATGTCACCACGCTGGAAGGCGATGCGCGAGCGCATGGTGTGGCTGAGGATCATGTGGTCGGGCAGGCCCACATCACGCGCCAGCGGCAGGTAGATGTTGAGCAGGTGCTCGGCCAGCGCCAACTGGTGGGATTCATACACCGCGCCCGCATACAGCACACCGGCCCAGGCATTGCCGTGGTTGGGCGGGAAGCTGCCCAGCGCCGGGCTGGTGGCCGCAGCCGACGGGCCGGCGCCCGGCCCGGCCGCGTATGGCCTGTCTGAAGCAACCCCCGATGCAACCCCCGATGCCACACCCACGGCCAGCCTGAAGCGTGCCGTGGCCTGGCGCAGCCGGCCTTGCTGCAGATCTTGCAGGCCCTCCACCGATTCGCTGTACATGCGGTTGAAGCCGTTGCCGGGCTGGCCACGGCGGGCCGCGTCCAGCAGGCGTTGGGATTGCGCCCGCTCACCCAGCACACCCATCACATGCGCCATGGCATTGCACAGCACACTGTCGGCAAAGGGCTGGCCGGTGGGCACATTGGCCAGGTGGGCCTGGCCGATGGCGCTGGCGTCCTCCACCCGGTCCATCATGGCCAGCAGCATGGGTTGCAGCGCATGCACATGGGCCAGCACGGCGGGGTCAGTGCTGTGGGCAATGCCGGACTGCTGCAGCTGGGCCATGGCCTCCCAGGGGCCACGCGTCAGGCTGCTGGCCCACAGAGAGACCACTTGCAGCATGGGCTGCTCGCGCAGCGGCGCACTGGGCAGTGCGGCAAACCAGCGTGCCAGCAGGCGCATGCGGCCCTGCGCCAAAAATACCATCGCATGGCGGGCCAGCAGGCCGGTGGCCAGCGGGCCATCACCGCCCTCGATCGCATGGTCGATGGCCGGCACCGGCCGGCCTTCGGCCTCGTACCAGGCGGCAGCAGCCAGGTGCAGGCGGGCCAGCTCATCCGGCCGCTCGCGCGCCAACTGGGTGCGCAAAAAATCAGCAAACAGGCTGTGGTAACGCCATTCACGCTCCGGTGCTGGTGTGCTGGCCGGTGTTGTGCACGATGTTGTAACGGGCGTGCTTGACGGCACCGGCGCTGCGGCCAGGCCCACCGGCGTGATGAACAGGTTGGCGGCGTCCAGCTGGGCCAGGATGCGGCGTGCGTCACTGCGTGGGCTCAAGGCCTGGCACAGCGGCGCGCTGAGCTGGCGCAGCAGGCTGGTGCGCAGCAAGAAGTCGCGTATCTCGGGGGTCTGGCGGGCCAGCACGTCTTCGGCCAAAAAATCAGCCACGGCGCGGTCGCTGCCTGAGAACTGGTGGATGAAACCCGCCACCGAGCCGTGCCGCGCAATCACCGCGTCCAGTGCCATCGAGGCCAGCCACAGCGCGGCAATCCAGCCCTCGGTCTTGCGCAGCAGGTCGGGCAGGTGGCTTTGCAGCTCAGCAGCGGCGTGGACAGGGCTGCTGCTTGATCCTGGCTGCACCGCGCCGGGGTGGCGCAGGGCAAAAAACTGCTGCGCCTCGGCCAGCGTGAAGCGCAGTTGCTCGGTGTCGATCTCCAGCAACTGGCCGGCGGCACGCAGCCGGCCCAGGCCCAGATCGGGCAGGCTGCGTGAGCCCAGCACCAGTTGGCCACGGCGCGGCAGGTGCGCCACGATCTCGCGCACCAGGCTGAGCACGGCGGTCTCGGTGATCAGCTCAAAGTCGTCAAGAAACAGCACAAACGGCGCGTCGTGGGCGGCCAGGGCGTCCAGCGCACCCAGGGCGGCGGCGGGGTCGGGGCTGCTTTCGGGGGCACTGGCCTCGGAGGCGTACGCGCTGGCATGCGCAGCGGAAAGCACAGTGGAAAACGCAGCGCCCTGGCGGGCAGGGTGGCCGGCCAGGCTGTCGCTGGCGGGGTCGGCGGCGGGGTCACCGCCCAAGCGCAGCACTGCTTGCTGCAGGCCGGCCAAAAAACGCGGCATGTCGTTGTCGGCCCGGTCCAGTGTGAGCCAGGCAGTGGCCACTCCCGTGGCGGCCAGGCGCTGGCGGGCCTGCACCATGGCGCTGGTCTTGCCAAAGCCGGCGGGTGCCCGCACCAGCACCAGCTTGACGGCGTTGGCCGCCACGATGGCCTGACACACCGCATCGCGCGGCACCTGGGCGGCGGTGGCGCCGGGCGGGATCAGCTTGGACCGCAGCAGGCCCGGCGCCAGGCGGTGGCTGGGCAGGGCTGCCGCGCTGCTGCGGCTGCTGACGGTGCTGCTGATGGCGCTGGCAGAGTTGGGCGGGGCTGGCGCAGGCATTGCCCGTCATTCTGGCCCGGTGCGCGGCAGCCGCCTCGGCACAATGGAGACACATGACCCGCTCCCTTGACCTGCCCCCCGGCGCCCTGCGGGTTGACGCTGCCGCAGCCGACGCCGTGCACCCCGCAACGCGCCAGGCCGTGCGTGAGCTGGTGGACCTGCTGCGCCTGGAGCAACTGGAGCACAACCTGTTCCGTGGTCTCAACCGCGATGTGGGCAGCCCGGCGGTGTTTGGTGGACAGGTGCTGGGCCAGGCGCTGATGGCGGCAGCCCGCACCGTGGCGGACAGCCAGTCCGTGCATTCACTGCACGGTTATTTTTTGCGCGCCGGTGACATGGCCGTGCCCATCGTTTATGAGGTGGACCGCATCCGCGACGGTGCCAGTTTCACCACCCGACGGGTGGTGGCCATCCAGCACGGCCAGGCCATCTTCCACATGTCGGCCTCGTTCCACAAACGCGAGGCGGGGCCGGCCCACCAGGATGCGATGCCGGCCGCGCCAGCGCCGGAGAGCCTGGTTGACGAGCACCTGCGCCAGCGCGCCCTGAGCGCCCAGTTGCCCGAGCGCATGCGGCCGTTTTTGCAGCAACCGCAGCCGGTGGATTTGCGCTCGGTTGACCCGCTGGATTTGCTGGCGCCCGAGGCCAGGCCGGCGCAGATGCTGCACTGGCTGCGCGCGGCCGACGCCCTGCCCGACGACGCGCTGGTGCACCAGGCGCTGCTGGCCTACGCGTCGGACTGGAGCTTGATGCGGGTGGCCATGCTGCCGCACCGGCTCAACTTCACCCAACCGGCGGTGCAGGGGGTCAGCCTGGACCACGCGATGTGGTTTCACCGCGATTTCCGCTTTGACGACTGGCTGCTGTACCAGGCGGATTCACCCTCGCTCAGCGGCGCCCGGGGCTTTTGCCGGGGCAGCTTGTGGTCGCGGGACGGGCAACTGGTGGCCAGCGTGGCGCAGGAGGGTTTGATCCGCGTGCGCCGGGCCTGAGCGTGGCCATGACAGCGGTGCCGTCAGCCGTCACAACGCGGCCCAGCACCCGGGTCAGCGCAGGCCACTGGCCACGCACCGCCTGCTGGGCCTGCTCCAGGTTGAAGCCGGCCAGCCGCGCCAGCCGCTCGGCCAGTCGTTGCGCGGGGTCATGCGTGTGGGTGGTGCTGGGTGGCTGTGTTGGCAGCGCACGCTGCTGGTCGGCCGATCAGCCCCGGCTGCGCCACAGGCGGCAACGCATCCTTGGGGGGCGGCCGCCTCAGGCCTTGCCCAGCGCGGCCAGCACGGCTGCCTCCAGGTGTTGGATGCCAAACGACACGCCCACCACCACCCCGTTCAAGAAAAACGCTGGCGTGCTGCGCAGGCCGGTCAACTCGGCAGCGCGGCGGTGCTCCTGCACCCGCTGCAGGTAGATGTGGTCGGCCATCTCGGCGCGGTAGCGCAGCATGTCCAGGCCGATGCTTTGCGCATAGCCTGCCAGCGCCTCGGCCTTCAGGTGGTGGAGCTGGGCGTTGAGCAGGTGGTGCATGGGCCAGAACTTGCCCTGCGCGGCGGCGGCTTCGGCGGCTTCAGCGGCCAGCTCGGCATGCGGGTCGAATACCACCAGCGGGCCGTGGCGGTAGATGAAACGCAGTTGCTGGCCCAGGGTGTCCACCAGGTGCTGCACCACCGGCGCGGCCTGCTGGCTGGCTGCGCAGGTGTAGTCGCCGTATTCCAGCAGGGTCAGCGTGGCGTCCGGTGTGCCCTGGCTGTGCTCGGCGGCCGACAAGCCGGCGATGGCATCGGGCGACGCTTGCTGCGGGCGTTGGGATGGATCGCTCATGGCGGGTGGTCTTTCAGTGCGTGGGGTGGGGCATGCCGGCCGTGCTGCGCTGGCACCGCAGGGCCTGGCAGGCGTTGCAAGCCCTGCGGGCATTGGCCAGTCTGGCCCAGTTGCGCCGCCGCACCCCTCGGACGGCGGCGCGCTGCAGCGGTGGTGCTGTCCTACGCCGCTGCGGCATGGCGGCGGGTGGTGGGCCATGTTGTGGCGTTCTAGGGTGGCGTTTGGCGGTGGACACCCCACCGATATGAGCAGGCCAACCATGCCCCGATCAAAACCTCAGCCCCTTGTTGCCCCTGCCCCGGCCGCCCGCCGCCCCGCCAAGCCTGCGCCCGACGCGGCGCCCTTGCCAACCGATGTGCCGGCCAGCCCGGTGGACCCGTCAAACCTGGCGCTGATGGCCCAGGCGCACCGTGACCTGGCCGCCGGCCAGGTGGACACCGACATGCACAACAAACCCGGCCTGGACGCCCAGCGGCGTGCCCAACTGGTGCCCGGCCCGGGCGGCCAGCCGCCCGGGCTGGCTGGCGATGCGGCGGCGCCGATGGCGGCACTGCAGCGTCGTGCTGCTGCCGGTCCGGCGATCAACCCGGTGATCGACCCACCCGTCAACCCGCCCATCGACCCGCCCATCGACCCGCCCGTCAGCCCGCCCATCGACCCGCCGGTCAGCCCGCAGATCGACCCGCCGG
>JANPOW010000310.1:0-1587 GCA_031428185.1 Betaproteobacteria bacterium
CGCCGGCATGGACCAGATCAGCACCTACCGCAAGATGATCATCTACGAGAAGCCCGGTGACCGCTTCATGGTGATGCTCTCGGCCGGCAACCTGAGCATAAGCCAGAGCGTGCGCGAGATCCTGCAGCTCGAGAAGATCGACCGTGGCCCTGGCCAGCCCGCACTCACCATCTGGAACGCCGACAGCATGTTTGACGCAGTGCGGGTGCTGGGCGCGGCGGTGCGCCGGGTCTATCAGCAAGACGGTCCGTCACTGCAGGCCGCCGGCATTGATTTCAATGCGTCGATGATTTTTGGCGGCCAGATCAAGGGCGAGGCGATGCGCATGTTTCTGGTCTATTCGGCCGGCAACTTCATCGAGTCCACGCGCGAGACCTGTTTTTTTCAGGTGGGTGAAAGCAAATACGGCAAGCCCATCCTGGACCGGGTTCTCACCCCCAACACCCCGCTGGCCGAAGCCGCCAAGTGCGCGCTGGTGTCGATGGATTCCACCCTCAAATCCAATCTGAGCGTGGGCCTGCCACTGGATTTGCTGGTCTATGAAGAAGGCAAGTTCAAGAGTGAGCAAATCGTCTGCATCGACGAAAGCAACCCCTATTTCCAGATGATCCACAGCACCTGGGGCCAGCGCCTGCGCGAGGTGTTCGAGGGCATCGGCGACCCGGTGTGGGACGGCGGCGCGGCCGAACACCCGCTGGTGCCACCCGCCGCGTCTCGCTATGAGCCGCTGAAAAAGATCACCGGCCCGGCTGAGCGCATCGTCTGATGCCGGGTACGCTGGTTTTCTCGCACGCCAACGGCTTTCCGGCGGGCACGTACACGCAATTGTTTGACCATTGGCGCGCCGCTGGCTGGCGTGTGTTGGCGGTAGACAAGTTTGGCCATGACCCACGCTACCCGGTCACCAGCAACTGGCCCAAGCTGCGCGACCAGTTGATTGACTTCATCAGCGCCGAAGCACCAGAGGGCGCCTACCTGGCGGGCCACTCGCTGGGCGGGCTGCTGAGCCTGCTGGTGGCCAGCCGCCGGCCTGAGCTGGTGCACGGCCTGGTGATGCTGGATTCACCGGTGATCACTGGCTGGCGCAGCCACACGGTGCAGGTGCTCAAGCGCAGCCGGCTGATCAGCAAGGTGTCACCGGGCAAGGTCTCGCAGACCCGGCGGCAGGAGTGGCCGTCGCTCGACGCGGTGGCCCAGCACTACGGCGCCAAATCGCTGTTTGCGCGCTGGGCGCCCGGCGTGCTGGCCGACTACCTGGCCTGCGGCACCACCCAACACGTTGGCAAAACCGTGCTGGCCTTTGAGCGTGCTGTCGAGACCCGCATCTACAACACCCTGCCCCACCACCTGGGCGCGCTGCTGCACAAACACCCACTGCGCTGCCCGGTTGGGTTTATCGCAGGCACCCGGTCCAGCGAGATCCGACAGGGCGGCCTGGGCATGGCCCACAGCCTGGCCGGTGAGCGTTTTGCCTGGCTGGAGGGCACCCACCTGTACCCGATGGAAAAACCCATCGCCACGGCCGATGCGGTGCTGGCGCTGCTGGCCAGCATGGCGCCAGTAGCGGCCTGATCGGGGTTGGGCCAA
>JANPOW010000311.1:0-9199 GCA_031428185.1 Betaproteobacteria bacterium
TTCATTCACACGCATGTGACTGGTTCGTTCACACCCATGTGACTGGTTCATTCACACGCATGTGATTCGTAGATTCCAGTGACTGCAATTGCGCCGTAGTTGGCACCGCGCCAAGCAATCCGAATCAGCCCGGATAGCCGCACCAACGCCCAGTTTGCACAATGCGACCATGCTCCAAGCGCACGCATTCGAAGCCTCGCAATTCAAGGCCCAAGACCTGCACGGTCTGAGCCCTGCGGCGCTGGCCGGAGTGGCCGCGCAGATGCTGGAGCAGATCAAACCGCAGAGCCAGCGCATTGCCGCGCAAAGCCAGCAGATTGCCCAGCGCGACCGGGCCATCAAGTTCAAGGACGCCAAGACCCGGCGCATCACGTTCGAGCTGGCGCGGCTCAAAGCGTGGAGGTTCGCCGCCCGCAGCGAGTCCATGAACGCCGAGCAGCGCCAGTTGTTCGAGGAAACGCTGGCCGCAGATGAGGCCAGCCTGCAGGCCCAGCTCGAAGCGCTGCAGGCCCAGGCCGCTACATCCGCTACATCCGCAACAGCGCCCACAGCGCCCACAGCGGCGCCGACAGAGCCAAAGCGCCAGCCCAAACGGCAAGCCCTGCCCGCGCACCTGGAGCGCATCGAACACCACCACGAGCCCGAGAACACCAACTGCCCCGTTGCCGATTGCGCCCAGCCGATGCAGCGTGTGGGCCAGGACGTGAGCGAGCGGCTCAACATCATCCCCGCCCAGTTCTTCGTGCACCGCCACATTCGCGGCAAGTGGGCTTGGCCGCTGCTGCCAGGTGTTGGTGCAGCAGCCGGTGGAGCCCCAGATCATCGACAGCGGCATGCCGGCAGCGGGTCTCGTGGCACACACGCTGGTCAGCCTCTTCGTCGATCACCTGCCGTACTACCGGCAAGAGGCCATCAACGCCCGCTCGGGCGTGCACACGCCCAGGTCAACGCTTGCGGCGTGGTCGGGGCGCGGGGGTGCGGCGTTGCAGCCGCTGTTCGACATGCACCGCGAGTTTGTGCTGGGCTCGCAGGTGCTGCACGCTGAGGAGACGCCGGTGGACATGCTGGACCCGGGGGCGGGCAAGACGAGACGAGCTTATGTCTGGGCTTATGCCCGGGGCGGCTTCGATGCGCGGCCCGGCGTGGCGTATGACTTCTGCCTCGGCCGGGGCGTGAAATACCCGATGGCGTTCCTGCACGGCTGGGCAGGCACGCTGGTGCGTGACGAGTTCAAGGGCTACGACAGCGTGCTCAAGCAGAGCGGGCGGACGGCGGCGGGCTGCCTGGCGCACGCGCGGCGCAAATTCGACGAATTGATCAAGGTCAATCAGAGCCCTGTTGCGCTGCAGGCGGTGCAGCGCATCGCGCTGATCTACCGCGTCGAGCGCGAGGCCACAGCGTTGACGGCTGAGGCTCGGCTGGCGATGCGCCAGACAAGATCGAAGCCGCTGTGGGACGAGTTGCACGTGTGGCTGCGCCTGGAGCGAGGCCGCGTGCCCGAGGGCAGCGCGATTGCGCGTGCCATCGATTACAGCTTGAACCCGTGGGGCGCGCTGACGGTGCATCTGAGCGACGGCCGGGTGCCGGTGGACAACAACCGCATCGAGAACCTGATGCGGCAGTGGGCGATGGGCAGAAAAGCCTGGTTGTTCGCTGGCAGTGAACTGGCCGGCCAACGTGCGGCCGTGGTGATGAGCCTGGTGCAATCGGCCAAGCTCTGCGGACATGACCCGTGGGCTTACCTCAAGGACGTGCTGACGCGATTGCCGATGCACATGAACAGCCGGATCGAGGAACTGCTGCCGCATCGTTGGCAGCCGCACGACTGACCTCGTTGGCCGCCTACGCGACGCACCAATCGTCAAGGTGGTGTCGCTAGCCGCTTACCGAGAGGCAGCGCAGCAGTAGGGTTGAACCATGAGTACATGGCCCAACCGGGGGGGCCTCCGCCGGCCCCTGCGGGGGGCTCAAAGAGAGAGAACCCCAGAAGCCAAGCAAGCAACTTGAGCGTCAGACCAACCCGGTCTGACTCAAGCCAACAGGCCTCCTCGAAACCCGGTGCGGTTCATTGCAGCCGAACTTTCGGGCCAGATCGCTGATGCCGCGACCTGCGCGCACCAGTTCGATCACCTGTTGACGAAACGGCGCCGGATACGGCGGTTTGGGGCTGGCATCTCGGACTCGTTCTTGAGCGAAAAAGTGTCCGCGAAATCGAAGGAACTTCAGTTTTGGATCTTGCGAAATGGGTGATCTCTGGCTGCGCCATTCAAAGAATTTTCAGCCCGCCCGCTGGCGATCTGCGGCAGCATCGGCCGCACCCCAGGCTGGACTACCTGGGTGGAACTGCACCAATTAGAAAATCAGTTGCGCCGGCCCGCTGCGCGCGCACGCACAGGTCGTCGCCCACGCGGTCGACGGATTCAAACCGCAGCGCGATGGACTGGCTCAAGTGCTGCAGTGCAGGCAGGTTGGCCATGCCTCGGCCCGGGCCGAGCAGAGTTGGGGCGATGTAGACCAGCAACTCGTCCACCAACCCGGCTTGCAGCAGGGCGGCGTTCAAGGTGGCGCCAGCCTCAACATGCAACTCGTTGATGCCGTCTTGGCCCAGGTGGTTGACCAAACCCGGCAGGTCGACCCGACCGTCTGGCCCGGGCAGCAGCAGCACATCGGCCCCTGCTGCGCGCAATGCGGCGGTTCGTGGCGGGTGGTCGTGCGCCCCAACAATCAAGGCTTTGCCGGGAGCGGCCAGTAACTGGGCGGTGGCCGGGGTTGAGAAATTGGAATCAAGCACGACCCGTAATGGTTGGCGCGTGGTAGGTAACAAGCGCACGTCCAGCCTGGGGTCATCGTCGCGCACGGTGCCGAGGCCGGTGAGGACCGCGCCAGCACGACAGCGCCAAGCCTGACCATCAGCCCGCGCTGCAGCACTGGTAATCCACTTGCTGGTGCCGTCTGGCAGCGCGGTCCTGCCGTCCAGTGATGCGGCAATCTTCATCCGCACCCAAGGGCGCTGGCGCAGGATGCGCGAGAAGTAACCGATATTGAGCGCGTACGCCGCCCGGCTGGCCTCGCCGGGATCGGCCAGGTCCACAACGATGCCGGCCGCACGCAGTCGGGCCACACCGAGCCCGGCCACCTGGGCATAGGGGTCGGGCACGGCCACCACAACGCGGGCCAAACCAGCGTTGATCAATGCGTCGGCGCAGGGTGGGGTGCGGCCGTGATGGGCGCAAGGCTCCAGGCTGACCCAGGCCGTGCCACCGGCCAGTGATCGCCCTGCTGCAGCAGCTTGGCGCAGCGCCATCACTTCGGCGTGTGGGCCACCGGCTTGTTGGGTGAAACCAAGGCCGGCAAGCTGGCCTGCAGCGTCATGCAGCACACATCCAACACGCGGGTTGGGGTCTGACAGTCCGATGGCGGCTTGCGCCAGTTCAACAGCCTTGAGCAGCAGGGCGTGGTCAGCGGCTGAGAGCGTCATCTCAGGATTGGTGCGGCAGGGTCGTTGGGGGGGGGCAGGAGTTGGCGGTTAAAATCACCAGGAAATTCTGATTGATCAGGTTGCCCTTGACGCGTGTTTTGACGCAGTCGGGATCGGCGGCCGTTTGGCTGCAATAGACCTCGGGGTGGTCAGCGTGCAATGGCGGGTTTGCAGCCGGGGTGTAGCGGCAAACCGTGACTGCCGGTGGACCAGTTAGCGACAAGCCTACATTGAGTCGACCGCCCCAGCCTTTGTCGTCAACTGGAATCACGGCACAGAAGTAGCGCAATCGGGCTGACGCACCGGCCGCGTCGGCATAACACTTGGTGGTGGTGCCCGTTGCCCTCACCGTCGTGGCGACCAGCGCCAATGCATTGGGTGCAGCAGACAGATTGAGTGCGGGGCCTGCAGGTGAAACCGCGTCTGGGGTGGCGCTCAAATCAAAATTGACCAAACCTGAAATCAATTTTGCAGTGGCGTCGCCGTCGGCACCAGAAATCCGCAAGGCGCCGGTCAGATTGTTGAAGAACCAGGTCACGCCGGTTGACCCTGGTGGCGTAAATTGGCTGCTGAGCGGGTCTCCGCTCACGCTTGTGGCCTCGGGCGGAATGCTCCAGTGCCGGCCGTTGATCTGGTGCATCGCCGATGGCTGGGCCGGGCTCGTCAACAAGCCCACCACCGCCGGGTCAACACCGGCGATCACCGTGTCAAGGGTGACACTCTGCTCGGCATTGGTGCGATCCTGCCAGCTGACCTTCACCTCCACCACTTTGACCAGCAGCCCCGCCACACCGGCGTCGGTGCCGTTGCGTACGGTGCGGGCCAGCCGGTAGGTGGTGTTGTCGGCCACGACCTCGGATAGCAGCGCGGTGGCAATGTCGGCCCATGCGGGCTGCCCTGGTGTGGTGGCCAGGCGGGTGAACCCGCGCAGTGTGTCAACCGCTTGCGTGGCGATGCGGGTGGCCTCCGCACGCTGCCGGGCAACATCGCTGTTCAATCGCAAAGTGACTTGCACGCCCACCATTGAGAGCATGCCAAAGGCCATAACGGCCAGCGCCACCAAGGCTTCGATGATGGAGATGCCCTTGCGGCGCGCTTGAATGCGGTGGTGTGCCATGGTTTGCTCAGTTCTGCGTCCGTTGTTTCCAACTGCCGGGCACACGCAAGAATGAGCCATAGCGCAAGCGAATGGTGTCCAGCAGGTCTTGTCGGTAGGTCAGCGTGGCATTGGTTGATGCGGCGAAATTGCCCGTGGTGACCAAGGCACCTTGCACGGTTGCTGGCGACGCCCACACCACACTGTCGGCCTGCACCAAGCCGTTGAGGGTGACGTTGCTGGAGATGGTCAGGATGCCCCGCACGATGAGCAACACCGGGTCGGCGGCAGTGCCCAGCGCGCCACCGCCGTCCAAAGTCAAGTTGCCGGCCACCAAGACCGGATTGCGAGGAAAGTTGGCCAGCGTGGTTGTCAGGTCGTTGGATACGCAGCCGCCAGCGGCGCAAGCCACCGTCCGAGTGGCCGGCAGCGCTGCAAAGTTGACGGGGTCGATGGCAAACAAGGACCTGAACCAGAGCTCGTTGGGTGCGGCGGCCAGGTCGCTCAAGTTGCTGTCGCGCAGCAAGCCATCGCTGGCCGAGCCTGCCGGCCCGGTCAACGCCATGGCTGCGGATGGCGGTAGTGGCAGGTTGCCTGCATGCACGGTCAGCGCAGCGTTGTTACTGCTGTTGCTCACCGTCAAAATGCTGCCAGCAGTGACCGACACCGTACCCCCAGCCGTCAATGCGGCAACTGGTGCCAGTGGCAAGGCGCGCAGCAGGCCCACATTGATCTGGGCGCGCGCTGCCGCATCCGCGCTGCCCAGTTCGTCGGTGTTCTGCTGGGCGTAGCACGACAGTGCGCCACTGCCCGGGTTGGCGCACCCCAGGGCAATGACGCCTGTGAGGCCAGACCGCGGTTCAGTGCCAGGCAGTTCAAGCTGAATCCTGAACGCACTGCCACTGCCATCGGCCTCAGCCGTCATGGTGGGGCTGCGTGTCACCAGCGTCGGGCAGATGCATTGCAAGACGCCTGCCCGAGTGATGCAGGCCGGGAACATCCTGGGTGGGTTTGCGGCCCAGGTGAAGCCGTAGCTGCCCTCGGCGATGCTCGGGTCAACAAGGTCAAGCAGGTAACGACGGCGGAAATCGCTGTCGGCGGCCACATCGCTGGGTTTGCAGTTGTTGTCGATGCGGCCACCGTTGAGCATGGCCACGGTCCATTCCAGGCCCGCTTCGGCGGATTCAATGGCCCGCGCCGAGCGGTAGCTGTTGGTCGCAATGCGCTGCTCAAACACCAGGCTGCGGTTGGTGTAAGCGGCCACCAGGGCCATCACGAAGAACAAGATCATCACCACTGTCAGGGCGGCAACACCGGCAGCAGGGGCGCTGCGCCGGGCTGCAATTGGGCGTGGCAGCGCCGCTGACATAGCCACTGGCGGGTTCATTGTCATCATGGTGCTGGGGCCGGGCACACCACCCGGGGGATCTCATTGCGCAGGCGGATCCGGTTACCGATGCTGCGTTTGACGCTGCTGTCATGCACGGCTTCCACCGAGATGATGTATTGCACGTCGCGCGCACTCAGGACCAGTGGGCAGAAGGCCGGGCCGGGCCCGGTGGGGCAGGTGGCTCCGCAGGGCAGCGGCAGATCCACCGGGGTCACCACCATGTTGAAGTTGGTGATGGTGAGCACGGCCGGGTCGGTCAGTGCCTGCCAGTTGCCACTGCCAAGTTGCACGTCAATGGTCCGGTTCGACTTGTTCCAACGGAATCCGGCCACTTCGTTGTCGGTGACCTTGTCATCGTCGGTACCGTCATCGAAGGCAACTTCATTCAGTGACCGGCTGAAGGTCAAGGTGTCCACACCGTCGGCGGATTCACGCGGAGCCATTGCGGCATAGGGATTGAACGGGAACGGCACCGTCAAATCCGGCCACACCTGGGCGTAGGCGTGCGCCCAGTAGCCGGCCGCACGGATGTCATGGGCCATCATGTCGGCGGTGGCGCGCAGGTCTTGCTGCACTTGTGCTTCCAGCAGCAGGCGCCGGTTGTCACCCAGCTGGGTGGTCAAGACCAGCGACGCGCCGGCCAGAATGAACAGGCCGATCGTGATGCCGATCATCAGCTCGACCACGGACAGGCCAAGGCTGCGGCTGCGTTGCAACAGCAGCGCCGGGCGCAAGCTCAGATGTTGTGCAGTGCGCATCATGGGCAGGCCGGAAAGTTGGATTCCTGTTTGGTCACTGAACAGACATAGGGCCGGTTGATCTTGCCGACGGTGTAGACCTTGACCTTGCCACCTAGGGAGCTTTCAATCGTCATCACGATGGGGTTTGGGCCGTTCAAAAAACCATCTGTACTGAAGCTGCTGTGCGCTTTGGCGCTGGTCAGTGTGATGCCGGTGCTGTCCGGGATGACCAAGCGCTTGAGCACAACCCGTCCAAATGTTGATGTACCGCAGGGCAGGGGCTTGGTGCAATCACAAGCGGCGCCGGACCCCAGCGTGTCGATCACCAGCACATAACAAGTGGCGCCGACGTCGAGATTGGTCTGCCTGGTGTCCTTCATGCCGACGGATGTGAGGTAGCGCAAGTCACTGGCCAGTTCGGTGGCCACCGCCGCCAGCCGCTTACGGGCGATCAGTTCAAGCATCGACGGCACGGCAAGGCCCAGCAGCACGGCCGCGATCACCAGCGCCACCATCGACTCGATCAAGCTGATGCCAGCCTGCCGGGCTGGACGGCGGCGCGTTGCGCTGACCGGGGGAGTCATCGCACCCAGCACGGGTCAGGGGTTGCGTTGGCGCCAGCGTCGCCCGAACTGTAGGAGCGGTAGAGCAATGTGCCCACAGTCAGCTCGACTTCCAGCACCTGGCACGGACTGTCGTTGCTCTGGGGTGACCCCACTTTGGCCGTGGCCCGCGCCCGGAACCCAGACCCGGTGGCACTGCCGTCCACCATTGCCAGGCTGTAGTGGCCAGGTGCCGAGGCTGACCTGGCACCCGGCAAATTGGCCACGTTTTGCTGATAGGTGGGGTGATTGGCACGCCAGCGCTCCTGGGCCTGGGTCAACTCAGCCAATGCGCTGATGCCATCGGCACGCCGGCTCTTGTTGATGGCGCTGGTAAACGATGGCCAGGCCACGCCCGCCAGAATGGCGGCAATGACCAGCACCACGAGCAGTTCAATCAGCGTCATGCCGGCAGGTTGGTTTGATCGATACGTCATGGGCCGCATTCTGAGTCCCAATGTCGTCTGGATCGCCGGTGGGTGCTGCCGCCGGTCGTCCAGCAACTGCCGCTGGTCGGTGTGTCCCTCGGGCAAGGGGGGGGGCAGGTCAGCAGGGCCGCAACCCACCCAGCTTGCCGGTCGGTGTGCAAGACCGCACCCGGCCCATGATGTTGACGATTTGATGGATGGCGCGGCCGTCGCGGTCCACCAGGCGCAGTGTGGCAGTGGGTGTCACCGTGCCTTTGCCGGCGTCAAACAGCAGCGATTGGCGCCCGCCCTGCAGGCCGATCCCGCTGGGGCCGGACTGCTCAGACAGGCGCAGCACTCGTGCACCGGCGTCGCACTGGGATTGCCCTGCACCGGTGCAGCGGCACGCGTGCGCAGCGCCGGTGTGCACCAGATAGCAGGTGCTGCCAACGCCGACGGCCTGCACCGACAGGCGGACCGGTTGGCCGCCGCGCTGGGCTTCAGACCGTGCCAGGTGCACATCGGTTTCAAGCAGGGCGGCAGTGGCCTGCAGGGCCTGGCGGGCATGCAGCTCAAGAAACATCGGGAGTGCATTGCCCAGCAGCACGGCGGTGATGGCCAGCACGCACATCAGCTCGACCAAGCTGATGCCGTGGGTCAAGCGCCGGATGTTGCTGTCGGACTGCTGGTTGCTGCTGGTCATGGTGTGCTCCGAGGGGGGGTGGATCGGTGAACACACTGTAGAAATTGACGCTGCGCAGCGCGTCGCCCTTGCGGGGGTGTCGGCCCAGGTTTGAGGTGGGCACCCGTCCGGGGGGGGAGGGTGAATACCCCCGTCGCGCTTGAGTGCCGCCGCCGAGGCGCGCCCCCGTGCTCAGATGTCCCGGATCAGCTGCCGGAACTCGTCCACGTCCTCGAAGCTGCGGTAGACCGATGCAAAACGCACGTAGGCCACCTTGTCGATGGGGCCTACACAGGCTGTAAGTGACTGATAGGGAAGCCTTTTTAAATCTTCTGCATGGGCTTGGGACACGGGCGTTCACACAACGTCAAAGGAAGCCACATGTCCACCATCGTTTCACGCAACGGGCGCCACCAGTGCAAGGTGCGCCAAAAGGGGTTTAAACCAGTCGCCCGCACCTTCATCAGAAGGTCTGATGCCCTGGCATGGGGCAAGAAGGTTGAAGCCGATATGCAGGGCGGTCGCTGGGTTGCGGCGCGCGTCAAGGTAGTTGTCACCTGATTCAAGCAGCCTTCTGCTGAGTATGTTGAGCGTTGGCAGCCATGCTGACGACCGAGTCGCGCTTTGCCGCAGTGCCGCCGGCGCGCATCGTGCCCATGCTGGCCGACGAGGGCGTCTACCTGGGCAGTGAATCAACCCTGGCCCGCGTGCTGCGCGAGCCGGGCAGAACGCCCGCCGTGGCCGCGCCAAGGCGCCCAGGGCGACACGTCCGCCCACCACCCACATCGCCACCGCCCCCGGCCA
>JANPOW010000312.1:0-23876 GCA_031428185.1 Betaproteobacteria bacterium
TACCACGCCAAAGGTGTGGAGCGGCTGGTGCGCAATGACTTGTGGAAAGGCCGCACGCCTGAGCGTTTTTATGACGCGATGGAGTGGTTGTACGGCTGGAATGTGTCTAACTGCCTCGCCGATTGATTTGCAAATACCGGAAGCCGCCATGACCGACCTCGCACGCCTGGAAGACCTGCCCGCCAGTTATCTGGCCAGCCTGAAAGCGCTCAACCTGGTGCCGCTGTGGCCCAACCTGCGCGCCGTGCTGCCGCCCGACAAACCCCGGCCCAACACCCGCGCCACCGCCTGGTCCTACAAAGACATCAAACCGCTGCTGCTGCAGGCCGGTGAATTGACGCCGATCGAGAAAGCCGAGCGCCGCGTGCTGGTGCTGGCCAACCCCGGCCACGGGCTGGACAAGATGCAGGCCAGCGCGGCCATCTACCTTGGCATGCAGCTGCTGCTGCCGGGTGAATGGGCGCCGTCACACCGCCACACGCCCAACGCGGTGCGCATGGTGGTGGAGGGTGAGGGCGCCTGGACCACGGTAGACGGTGAGCGCTGCGCCATGCGCCGGGGAGACCTGATCCTGACCCCCACCGGCCTGTGGCATGAGCACGGCCACGATGGGGACGCGCCGGTCATCTGGCTGGACGTGCTGGACCTGCCGCTGGTGCATTACCTGGAGGCCAGCTACCACAGTAACGGCAGCCGCCAGGCCACGCTGCCGGGCCGCAGTGACCGGGCTTACCTGGGCGGCGGGTTGGTGCCCACACCGGTGTTTGGCCGCAGTGGCAAGGCCTACCCGATGCTGCGTTACCCATGGGCACAGGCGCGTGCTGCGCTGCTGGCGCTGGCGGACGACAGGCCCGACCTTGGCGCGGTGCAACTGACCTACACCAACCCCGAGACCGGCGCCGATGCGGAAAACATCCTGGGCTTTTACGCGCTGCTGCTGCGCCCCGGCCAGACGCTGGCGCTGCCGGCGCGTTCACCCGCGTCGGTGTTCCACATCATTGAAGGCAGCGCCGAGCTGGTGGTGGACGAGCAGCGCTTCAGCCTGGCTGAGGCCGACACCTGCTGCGCCCCGGGCTACAGCCCCATCACTTTGCAAAATAGTTCAAGCGGCACAGCCACCTTCATCTTCATCGCCGACGAGGCGCCGCTGCACCGCAAGCTGGGCGTTTACGAAACCCGTTGATGCCCCAGCGCCGTGATCAAAAGCACCCGGTGACAGCACCCGTGAAAGCAGCCAAATGAGCCACCCCACCTACCTCTGGACCCCACCGCCGGTCTACTCTTTGCCGGTGCGCGGCCAGGCTGCGCGCCTGCCCATCAACCGCCTGTTTTTTGTTGGCCGCAACTACCACGCACATGCGCTGGAGATGGGCAAACCGGTGGACAAATCGGCCGAGCGGCCGTTTTATTTCACCAAGGCGCCGTCCACGCTCACCCCCTCCGGCGCCACCGTGGCCTACCCGCCCGAGACCCACAACTACCACTTTGAGATGGAGCTGGTGGTGGCCGTCGGCAGCGCAGGTTTCCGCGTCGCCCAGGCCGATGCCCACACCCTGATCTACGGCTACGCCTGCGGCCTGGACATGACCCGGCGTGACCTGCAGCTGGCCGCACGTGACAAAGGCCGGCCCTGGGATCTGGGCAAGGATGTGGAGCAGTCATCGGTCTGCTCAGAGGTGGTGCCCATGCCCGGCGTGGTGATTGAGCAAGGCGCCATCGCGCTGACTGTTAACGGTGTGACCAAACAGCAATCCGACGTGGGCAAGTTGATCTGGAACATCCGCGAAATCATCGCCGACCTGTCTTCGTTCTACCACCTGCAGCGCGGTGATTTGATCTACACCGGCACGCCGGAGGGTGTGGGTGCGGTGCTGGCGGGGGACCACATCACCGGCCACGTGGCGGGTGTGGGTGAGGTCAGCCTGCACGTGGGCCCGGCGGAATAGATGCGCCACAAACACGCGCGAAAAACACCATGCAGCTCTACACCTTCTTCCGCAGCGGCACCGCCCACCGCCTGCGCATCGCGTTGAATCTCAAGGGCCTGACCGTGGACCACCTGCCGGTGGACTTGCGGGTGGACGCACAACTGCTGCCGGCCTACCGCGCCATCAACCCACAGGCCTTGCTGCCGGCGCTGGTGCTGGACGGGGCCCACGGTGCACCCGCCGGCACCGTGCTGATCCAGTCCCCCGCCATCCTGGAATGGCTGGACGAGACCCACCCCACACCCCCGTTGCTGCCCAGCGGTGCGTTGGACAGGGCAAGGGTGCGGGCGCTGGGATCAATAGTGGGTTGTGACATTCACCCGGTCAACAACCGCCGCATCCTGCAAGCCTTGCGCCAAGACTACGGCGCTGGTGCGCCTGCCATCAACGCTTGGTGCGCCCGCTGGATCGGCGATGGTTTTGACGCGCTGGAGGCGCTGCTGGCCGCTGACAGCCAGCGCGGCGCCTTCTGCTTTGGCCACAGCCCCACGCTGGCCGATGTCTACCTGGTGCCGCAGGTGGAAAGCGCACGCCGTTTCCAGGTGGACATCAAACGCTGGCCGCGCATTGCGGCGGTTGATGCCACTTGCGCCGCGCTGCCCGCCTTCCAGCAAGCCGCGCCGGCCAACCAGCCTGACGCGGGCTGATTGCTTGTTGCTTGTTGCTTGTTGCTGTCGCCGCATCGCCTCACGTGTTAATCCTGTCACCGTTGCACCGCCACTCGATCATGAAAAACCCCACCCGCCTGCTGCTGGCCCTTGCCGCCAGCGTGATCACCACGCTGCCCACCTGGGCCGCTGAGGCCTACCCGGCCAAACCCGTCACCCTGGTCAGCGCTTTTGCCGCCGGCAGCGGGCCGGACGCGGTATTGCGCCTGGTCAGCGACAAGCTGGGCAAGGCCTGGAACCAGCGTGTGCTGGTGGACAACCGGCCGGGTGGTGGCGGCTTCATCGCCATCGAGGCGGTCAAGCGCGCCCCGGCTGATGGCTACACCCTGCTGCAGCTCGACAGCGAGCACCTGGCCGCCCTGCCGCACCTGTACAAGGCGCGTGGCTTTGACACCCTCAAGACCTTTGAGCCGGTGGCGGTGCTGTTCCGCACCCCGTTCATGGTGGCGGTGGCGGCGGACAGCAAATGGAAGACCATGGCCGACCTGGTGGCCGCCGCCAAGGCCAACCCCGAGCGGGTGACCTTCGGGTCCTGGGGTGTGGGCAGCCCCGGCCATCTGGGCGCTGAGCAATTGGAGCTGGCCACCGGCACGGCCATGCAACACGTACCTTTCCGCGAGGTGTCGCAGTTGTTCACCTCGGTGGCCGTCGGTGATGTGGCGTGGAGCTTTGGCAGCCTGCCGTCCAGCCAGGGCCCGTACAAAGCCGGCAAGCTGCGCTACCTGGCGGTGGCCGCCGCCAAGCGCATCCCGCAACTGCCCGAGGTGCCCACCGTGGCCGAGGCCGGTGGCCCTGCCGGGCTGGAGGTCAACTCGTTTGTGGTGCTGCTGGCGCCGCGTGGCTTGGCCGCAGACGTGCGCAACAAGATCGATGCCGACGTGCGCAAGGCGGTGGCTGAGGCCGACATCCAGGCCCGCTTCCAGACCTTTGCCTTTGAGACCTTGCCGTGGTCGCCGGATGAGATCGTGCGCCAGGCCGAGGCCAAATCACGCATTTACGCGGACCTGGTCAAGCGCAAGAGCATCAGTTTGGATTGATGAGGTAGCGCTGGCGCAGGCCGGCGGGGCGCTGTGCTCCGCGGATGCCCCCGCCGCCAGCCAAAAACGGCCACCGGCTCCTCCTTGATTCCGCTACGCACAACACCCCACCGGCCGGCGCGGCAAGCTGGCCGCCTCTTCACCCACCCGCCACAGCAGCGCCGCCGTCATGCCCAAGCCCTGGCGCAGCAGCGCCGGCAGCACATGCTCATCGGGCGCATGCTGGCTGCAGGCCGGGTAGCTGTGTGGCAGCCACACGGTGGGCAGGCCCAGGATGCAAGCAAACACATCGTTGGGCAGGCTGCCGCCCAGGTTGGGCAGCAGCGCGGGTTTGATGCCGGTGCTGTGCTCCAGGCTTTGCAGCGCCAGCCGCACCCAGGCGTTGTCCGGGTCCAGCCGGGTGGCTTGCATCACCACCGGCTCAGTGCAGCTGATGCCCTCAAAGCCGTTATCGGCCAGGTGGGCCAGCACCAGTTCGCGGATGCGCCCGGCCTGGCTGCCCACCACAAAACGCAGTTGCAGCGTGGCGCGGGCGCCGGGCGGGATGGCGTTGACCGGCTGGGCCGGGTTGCCGCAGCCGATGGCCAGCACCTCCAGCGTGTTCCAGCCAAACACCCGCTCAGGCGGACTCAAACCCGGCTCGCCCCAGCTGGCGTCAATCTCCGGGTCACCCGGGCCACCGCCCACGCTGATGTCAGCCAGCGCGGTGCGCACGCTGGCCGGGATGGGTGGTGGCCGCAGGCCCTCAACCCGGATCACACCGCGCCCGTCCACCAGGCTGGCGATGGCGTTGGCCAGCACCGTGCCGGGGTTGCGCAGCAGGCCACCCCAGTTGCCCGAGTGGTGGCCACCGGCACGGGCGTTGAGCACCAGGTCGAAGTTGGCCACCCCGCGTGAGCCCAAAAACACCGTGGGCCGATCGGCGCGCAGGCGCGGGCCGTCACTGGCAATCAGCACATCGGCGGCCAGGCGTTGCCGCTCTTGCTGGCAGAACGCAGCCAGGCCGGGTGAGCCGGTCTCCTCGCCCATCTCCAGCAGCCATTTGGCGTTGAAGCCCAGCCGGCCACCGCGGGCGCTGAGCACCGCTGCCAGCGCGGCGATGTTGATGCTGTGCTGGGCCTTGTTGTCAGCGCTGCCACGGCCGTACCAGCGCTCGCCGATTTTTGGGTTGTCAGCGGGGCCCACAGCAGTCAGCGTCCACGGGTCACGGCCGACGGCCCACTGGCCGGCGTGACCACGCACCACATCGCCGTGGCCGTAAAACAGCACGGTGGGCAGGGTAGGGTCTTCTGTCCGCTCGGCGGTCAGCAGCGGGGGTGCGCCGGCCAGCGGGTTGTCATGCAGCGTCACGCCAAAGCCCAGGGCGCGCAGCGCCGGTGCCATCTGGTCGGTCAGATAGGCCTGCAGCAACGGGGCGCTGGTGGGCTCCTGGCTCTCGGTGCGGCAGGCCACCCGCTGCGCCAGTTGGTTGAAAAATGCACCCGAGTCAAAGTGCAACTCGGCATGGGCGACGGCGCTGGCCGATGTCATGGCGGCGGCACCGGCTGCTCAGGCAAAGGTGGCTGATTTGCCCACCAGCGTGAAGTGCTCCACCAGCGGCGGCCCGGCAAAAAACGGCCCGATGATGGCGCGCCACTGCGCAAAGAGCGGGCCCTCGCGGAAGCCCACTGTGTGGTCCTCCAGCGTGGCCCACTGGATTTGCAGCACCAAGCGGGTTGGGCTTTCGATGCAGCGATGCACCTGCCAGCCCAGCATGCCGGCGGCCTGGCTGGCCACCGTGTTGGCGGCGCGCAGGATGGCCTCTTCAAACGCGGCTTGGCTGCCGGGGGCAATGCGGATGTCGGCAATTTCAAGAATCATGGTGGGGCTTTCGGGGCTGTTTTGGGGGTGTTTGGAGGATGGCAGGCGCTGCAAACCAGTTTATGCCGCTGCACGACATGGATGCCGCCACCGTGATCAACCACACCCTTCAGCCCACCACCCATGCCGCACACCACCCAGTTGCTGAGCATCGACGCGCAAATGGGCTTTTTGGGACCTGCCACCCAGCCACTGACCGACCGACCGACCTACCGACTGACCGACTGACTGACTGACTGACTGACTGACCCGGGCCGGGCCGACCCAGCCACCGGCCAGCCGCTGGTGCCGGCGCTGCCAGTGGCCGGTGCGCAGGCTGATTTGCAGCGCCTGGCCGGCTTTATCCAGCGCCACTTGGCGCACATCGACGCCATCACCCTCACGCTCGACGCCCACCACCACCTCGACATCGCGTGGCCAAAAGGCAGCAACCCTGGACCGAGCACGGCAGCGCGCTGCAGGCCGAGGTGCCCGATGCCGCTGACCCCGCCACCGCACTGAACACCGCACTGCTGCGCCGGCTGGGCCGTGCCGCCCCCCTGCTGATCACCGGCCAGGCCAGCCAAAGCCCGCAGGCCGGCCGGCCTTGCGCGCCACCCTAAACTGCCACCGGATGAACCCCAGCCCCGCCGAACCCCGTGCCGCCTGGGTGGTGGTGTGGGCGTGTTTTGTGGCGCTGGCGGTCATCTTTGGCGTGTCCTACTCGTTTGCCGCGTTTTTTGCGCCGCTGTCAACGGCCTTCAACGCGCAGCGGGCCGATGTGTCGCTGGTCTTTGGCCTGTCGGGCCTGGTCTACTTTCTCGGTGGTGCCGGTGGTGGGTTGCTGGCCGACCGCTATGGCCCGCAGCGCGTCTGCAGCGCCGGCATGGTGTTGATCGCCGCCGGTTTGCTGGGCAGCAGCCTGGCGCCGTCCATGACGGCGATTTATTGGGCTTACGGCGTTGGCATCGGCTTGGGCATCGCGCTGGTCTACACGCCGGCCATTGCCTGTGTGCAGCCCTGGTTCAAGCGCCGCCGTGGTTTGGCGGCCGGCATTGCCAGCGCCGGCATTGGTGCCGGCACCGTGGCCGTGCCACTGGCCGCCACGGCGTTGATCGGCGCGTTGCAGTGGCGCGGCGCCCTGCAGGCGCTGGCCGGTGGTGTGCTGCTGCTGGGCCTGGGCGCCACCTTGCTGCTGCGGCGTGCACCGGCCGCCACGGCCACGGCCGGCGGCGCTGCGGTGGCCGGCCACACCCTGCGCCAGGCGCTGGCCACGCCGCAGTTCCGCTGGTTGTATGGCATGGCCGTGCTGGCCAGCCCCAGCATGTTCATCCCGTTTGCCCATGTGTCGGCCGCGGCGCGCGATCTGGGGGTGGGGGACGCCCGCGCCGTGGGCCTGGTGGGGCTCATCGGCATCGGCAGCCTGGTGGGGCGTTTTGCCATCGGCGCGCTGGCTGACCGCCTGGGCCGCACCCGCACGCTGGCCTTGTCACAGGCGGCCATGGGCCTGAGCTATCTGCTGTGGGGCGCGGCAGGTGGCTACCCGATGATGGCCACGTTTGCGCTGCTGTTGGGGCTGACCTACGGCGGCATCGTGTCGCTGATGCCGGCGCTGTGCATGGATTTGTTTGGCGCCCGGGCGGTGTCGGCCATCATCGGCACGCTGTACACCGGCGCGGCGTTTGGCAACCTGCTGGGGCCGTGGCTGGCCGGTTTGATTTTTGACGCCAGCCGCAGTTACAGCCCGGTGATCTGGGGCTGCGGGCTGTTGTCGGCCCTGGCCACCGCAGCGGTGTGGCGCTTGCTGCGCCAGCCGGCACCCAGCCTGGCGGCCACGGCGGGATGAAGACCCTGTCCTGCGGCATCGTGCTGCTCAACCCGGCGGCCGAGGTTCTGCTGTGCCATGTCACCGGGGCCTGGCACTGGGACATCCCCAAAGGCAGCGCCGAGCCGGATGAAACCCCGCTGCAAGCCGCCCTGCGTGAAACCCGCGAGGAATGTGGGCTCGATTTCACCGGCCAGCCGCTCGCCGACCTGGGCCGCATGCACTACATGGCGCGCAAGGATTTGCACCTGTTTGCCGCGCTGATACACCGCATCAGCCCCGCCACCCTGCATTGCAGCAGCCACTACACCGACAGCTGGGGCCGCAGACGGCCCGAGATGGACGGCTTTGAGTGGGCCCCGTTCGAGCGGGTGCAACGCCGCTGCGCCCGCCACATGGGTGAATTGCTGGGCCAGACCTTGTCGCTGCCAGGCCTGCTGGCGCGGCTGCAGGCTGAGCGGGATGCGCGGGCCTAGACTGCGCGCTGTTTTTTGATATCCCAGGATCTGTGACCCGATGAACACGATGCGCTTGCTGTCCACCGCCTTGTTGGCCTTGCTGGGTATTGCGTTGCAGGGCTCAGCCCAAGCCCAAACCACCGCCGCCGCACCCACCACCGCCACCCTGCCCACCGGCCTGACAGCCGTCACCCAGGTGGAGGGCATCAGCGAATACCGCCTGGCCAACGGCCTGCAACTGCTGCTGGTGCCCGACGACACCAAGCCCAGCACGACGGTCAACATGACCTACCGGGTCGGCTCGCGCCATGAGAGTTACGGCGAGACCGGCATGGCCCACCTGCTGGAGCACCTGATCTTCAAAGGCACCCCCACCACCCGCCAGGTGATGGGTGAGCTGAGCCGGCGCGGCCTGCGCTTCAACGGCACCACCTGGTTTGACCGCACCAACTACTTCGCCAGCTTTGCGGCCAATGACGACAACCTGCGCTGGTACCTGGGCTGGCAGGCCGACGCGATGGTCAACAGCCTGATTGCCCGCAGTGACCTGGACACCGAGATGACGGTGGTGCGCAACGAGATGGAGTCGGGCGAGAACAACCCGGTGCGTATCACCCTGCAGCAGACCATGGCCGCCATGTACCAGTGGCACAACTACGGCAAATCCACCATCGGTGCCCGGGCCGATGTGGAAAACGTGGACATCGGCCGGCTGCAGGCCTTCTACCGCCTGCACTACCAGCCCGACAACGCCACCCTGGTGGTGGCCGGCAAGTTCAACAGCGAGCAGGTGTTGGCCTGGGTGGCGCAGTCCTTCGGGCCGATTCCCAAACCGACTCGCGTGCTGCAGCCCACCTACACGGTGGACGCTGCACAAGACGGTGAACGCAGCGTGACGGTGCGGCGCAAAGGCGGCGCACCGTTTTTGCTGGCAGCCTGGCATGCGCTGCCGGCCGGCCACCCCGACGCGATGGCCGTGCAGGCGCTGGCCGAGGTGCTGAGCAACGTACCCTCGGGCCGGCTGCATCGGCGCCTGGTCGAAACGCAGCTCGCGGCGTCGGTCTTCGGTTTTGCCTGGAGCCTGGCCGAGCCCGGCCCGCTGATGCTGGGCGCGCAGCTAGCGCCCGGCCAGGATGTGGACAAAGCCCGCACCGCGCTGCTGGCGGCGGTGGACGCACTGGCCACCCAGCCCATCACGGCCGAAGAGCTGGAGCGTGTGCGCACCCAGTGGCTCAACGGTTGGATGGAGGGCTTTACCAACCCCGAGCGGGTGGGGGTGGCGCTGTCTACCGCTATCGCCAACGGCGACTGGCGGCTGTACTTTTTAGACCGCGACCGCATGCGCAATCTCACGCTGGCCGATGTGCAGCGGGTGGCTGCCGCCTACCTGCAGCCCGACAACCGCACCCTGGGGCTTTACCTGCCCACCGACAACCCGCAGCGTGCCCCGGCCCCCGCGCTGGTGGCAGTCGTGCCCCTGCTGCAAGGCTACAAAGGCGACCCGGCGCTGGCCCAGGCCGAGGCCTTTGACGCCACCCCCGTCAACCTGGACGCCCGCACCCAAACCAGCACCCTGGCCAGCGGCCTGCAGGTGGCGCTGCTGCCCAAAGGCACACGCGGCAATGCCGTGCAGGCGCGGCTGACCCTGCGCTTTGGCGACGAGGCCAGCCTGCGTGGCCAGGCCACTGCCATCAGCGCACTGGGCAACCTGATCGACAAAGGCGGCGCGGGCTTGAGCCGGGCGCAAGTGCAAGACCGCTTCAACAGCCTGCGAGCCCAGGTGGGGTTTAGTGCAGGCGGGCAGGGCCTGTCCGTCAACATCACCACGGTGCGAGAGCACCTGCCGGCCGTCATCAGCCTGGTGGGCCAGTTGCTGCGTGACCCGGCCTTGCCGGCCGATGCCGCCGAAGAGCTGCGCCGCCAGGCCCTGGCCAGCATCGCCGCCCAGCGCAATGAGCCGGCAGCAGTGGCCGCCAACGCCCTGCAGCGCCACGGCAACCCCTACCCACGGGGTGATTTGCGCTACGTGCCCACCTTTGATGAAACCCAACAAGACGTGTTGGCCACCACGCTGGACCAGGTGCGTGCCGCGCACCGGCGGTTCTTGAGTGCGGCCAGTGGTGAGTTCAGCGCCGTGGGCGACATGGACGTGGCGGCGGTGCGCAGCGCGCTGGTGGCTGCGCTGGGTGATTGGTCTGCCCCGGCCGGCGGCGCCCTGAAGTTTGTGCGCGCGCCGCAGCCGCTGGTGGCCGCAGCCCCGCTGCGCCAGTTGCTGGCCACCCCCGACAAGGCCAACGCCAACCTGCTGCTGGCGCAACCACTCGCGATCAACGACACCCACCCCGACTACCCCGCGCTGCTGGTGGCCAACCACCTGCTGGGTGCTGACACCACCTCACGCCTGTGGAAGCGCATCCGTGAGCAAGATGGCCTGAGCTACGGTGTGCGCTCGGGTATCGCTTTTAGCAACTTCGAGCCCAATTCCAGCTTTCAGATACAGGCCATTTTTGCGCCGCAAAACCTGGCCAAGGTCGAGGCCGCGCTGCAACAAGAAACCGCCCACGCCTTGCAAGATGGTTTCAGCCAGGCCGAGCTGGACGCCGCCCGCACCGGCCTGCTCAACCAGCGCCGGCTGGCCCGGGCGCAAGACCCGGTGGTGGCGGGCATGCTGGGCGGCGACCTGTACCTGCAGCGCCGCTTTGCGCTGCAGCAGCAGACCGATGACACGATTGCCGCACTCACTGCCGACCAGGTGACCGCTGCGCTGCGCAACTACATCGACCCCGCCAAATGGGTGCTGGTGTGGGCGGGTGATTTCAAGCCTTGAGTCGCCTTTGTTGAGATGCCAACCCGGAGCCGTGCCATGACCACAACGCTGACCCCCACCCAACTCACCACCTGCACCGCCACCGAGTTGTTGGCGCTGTACCGCGCCAAAGCCGCGTCGCCTGTAGAGGCCACCCAGGCCGTGCTGGCGCGCATCAACCAGCTCAACCCGCAGCTCAAGGCCTTCATCCTGGTGGACGACGCCGCGGCCCTGCAAGCCGCCCGCGCCAGTGAGGCGCGCTGGCAGCGTGGCGCCCCCATCGGCCTGCTGGACGGTGTGCCCACCGCCATCAAAGACTTGATCCTGACGCGGGGCTGGCCCACCCGGCGCGGCTCACTCACCGTCAACCCCGACCAGCCCTGGGATGTGGACGCCCCCGCCACCGCCCGCCTGCGTGAGGCCGGTGCGGTGCTGCTGGGCAAAACCACCACGCCTGAGTTTGGCTGCAAGGGTGAAACCAACTCCCCGCTCACCGGCATCAGCCGCAACCCGTGGGATTTGTCGCGCACACCGGGGGGCTCGTCCGGTGGCACGGCCGCCGCCGTGGCGGCCGGGCTGGGGCCACTGGGTGTGGGCACAGACGGCGCAGGCTCGGTGCGCATCCCGGCCGCGTTTTGTGGCAATTTTGGTTTGAAGCCCAGCTTTGGCCGCGTGCCGGCCTACCCGCTGTCGCCCTTTGGCAGCGTGGCCCACCTGGGGCCGCACACCATGAGCGTGGCCGACGCCGCGTTGATGATGAACGTGCTGGCCATGCCCGACGCGCGCGACTGGACCTCACTGCCCAGTGACGGCCGCGACTACCGGGTCGGCCTGGACGACGGTGTGCGTGGCCTGCGCATCGCCTATTCACCCACGCTGGGTTACGCCAACAACGTGCACCCCGAGGTTGCCGCTGCGGTGGACCGCGCGGTGCGTGACCTGGAAGCGCTGGGCGCGGTGGTGGAGTTGGTTGACCCGGGCATCAGCGACCCGCTGGAGATCTGCACCGGCCTGTGGTTTTTGGGCGCGCTCACGGTGTGGAACGGCCTGACACCGGCGCAGCAGGCGTTGGCCGACCCCGACTTCCGTGCCGAGGCCGCGTTAGGCGCCAAGCTCAGCGCGTATGAAGTACAGCAACTGCACCTGCAGCGTGGCGCGCTGGGCAGCCACCTGCGCCAGTTCATGCAGCGCTTTGACCTGATCGCCACGCCCACCGTGGCGGTGCCGGCGTTTGAGGCCAGGCCGGCCGGCCACACGCCCATCGATGCGGCCACCCTGCTGGGCTGGACACCGTTCTCCTACCCCTTCAACCTGAGCCAGCAGCCGGCCGCCACCATCCCCTGCGGTTTGACGGCGGATGGCCTGCCCATCGGCCTGCAGCTGGTGGGCCCCATGTTTGGCGACGCGCTGGTGCTGCGCGCCTGCCGGGCCTACGAGAGCGTGCGGCCCATCACCCGGCCGGCGCTGGCCTGGGCGGGCTGACCCGGCGCGGTCACTCCACGCTGGTGCGTACCCAGGTGTTGCGGTCAATCGACCATGAGCCCACTGAATCCGGTGTGCCGTGCGAGAAAAAGTCCAGCCGCAGCGCTTGCGGGCTGACCGCCAAGAGGCCGTAGTTTTCACACTTTGAGCCTGTGCCCACCAACTGGCGGATGGCCGCACCCGACGACGTGGCGTCATGCAGCCAGCGCCCACCGCCCAAGTCCATTGACTGCATGCGGTTGCTGTGGATGTCACCACTGAGCACCAACACCTTGTATTGGCGGGCCAGGCCCTGCAGCCAGGCAAAGTCATCAAAGTCGCGCCACTGGGCGTCGCAATCGTTGCGCAGCACCGAGCCCGAGGCCACCAGATGCACCGCATCGGGCGCCTGCGCCATCTTGGCCGCCATCTTGCTGCGTTGGTCCGCGCCCAGCATGTCCTTGCCCAGCCGCCAACTGCGCCCGTCGGTCAGGTGCAGCACCAGATCATTGGCCAGCCGGCGAGATTTGTAACCGGGTGCAGGCTCGTTGGCCTGGTTGATGATGGCGTCGTTGTAATCCGCCGGGAAACTGCCCGGCGCCAGCCGTGCGTCCAGCGTGCGGCAAAACGCGTTGAACAAAGCGCGTGTGATGCGGATGTTTTCGGCGTAGACCTTTTTGGTGATGGCGGCTTCCTCAGTGTGCTCATTCCAGAGAAAGTCATGGTCGTCCCAGATCGCGTCGGTGGGCACGGCCGTCACCAGCGCGCGGAACTGCGGTTGGTCCAGTTGCACCCGCCAGCGTGCCAGCAGATGCTGCAAAAAATCGACGTTCTCCATGCGCTTGGGATGCACGTTGTTGAGGTAGGGCGTGGTGTCGATGTAGATCGAATCGCCCAGCAGCACCAGCCGGTCGGGCTGGTGGGTCGCGATCTGGTCCCACACCGGTTGTTGCGAAAACACGGTGTGCGACATGCAGGAGGCAAAAGCGAGTTTCATGGGCCTTACTCCAGGGCTGGCCACTGCGCCCGGCCTGCGTGCTGGAGGGTGGCGGGCGGTGAGCGGTGAACGGCCAATGTAGCCTCAATCGCCACACCAGCAGGCACTGAACTGGGGATGTGCCACAGCCACCGGACTGGCCTGTGCGGCACACAGCTTGTTACCACGGCGCCAGGCGGCGCGCTCAATTGAGCCGCTGGCAGGCCGATCACTGGACTATCACCGGCTTGGCGCCGCTCACCCATCACCAAGCGGCCAAGCCAGCCACCGCAACCCCTACCGAGCAGCCGCCCCCCGCGCCATGAAACGATCCCTGGCCTCTGCGGCCCGCAGGACCTGCCGTCAGACCGCACGCAGCGCGCTGGCCTTGCTGCCACAGCACTGGCGCTTTGCGCTCTACCGCCATTTGGTGGACTGCGACCCGCAGCCCGATGCGCGTCTGCAACTCAAGATCGCCGACACCCAGGACGAACTGGAGGCGTGTTTCCGTCTGCTGCACGACGCCTACGTGGCGGCCGGCTTCATGCAACCCGACCCGTCGGGCATGCGTGTCACCATCTACCACGCCCTGCCCACCACCACCACCTTGTGCGCCAAGTGGGACGGCGAGGTGGTGGGCACGCTGTCGATGATCCGCGAGGGGGTGTTTGGCTTCCCGCTGCAGTCAGCGTTCAACCTCGATGCGGTGCGGTCCCGCGCCGGGCGCATCGCCGAGATCTCGGCGCTGGCGGTGGCGCCGGCCTTCCGCAAGACCGGCGGCAAGATCCTGTTCCCGCTGATGAAGTTCATGAGCGGCTACTGCACCCGCTACTTCGACACCCGCCACATCGTGATCGCGGTCAACCCGAACAAGATTGAGTTGTACGAGTCGCTGCTGTTTTTTGACCGTTTGCAGGCCGAGGTGGTGGACAACTACGACTTTGCCAACGGCGCGCCCGCCGTGGGTGCCACGCTGGACCTGGAGCAGGCGGTGGGTTTGTCGCGCCAGGCCTATGGCCACCGGACCGCGCGCAAAAACCTGTTCCGCTATTTCTTTGACAGCCAACTGAGCAACATCCAGGCCCCGAGCCGGCGCTTCTTCACCACCAACGACCCGGTGCTGACGCCCGCCATGATGGATTACTTCTTCAACCAACGCACCCAGGTCTTCAGCACCCTGGACGACCGCAAGCGCCTGCTGCTGCGCTCCATTTATGGCGGCCCCGGCTACGCCGCCGTCTTGCCGCCGCCACTGGCCAGCCAGGCCGGTGACACGGCACTGCGCCAGCACCACCGCTTCTCCATCCGCTGCCCGGCGCGGCTGGTCGTCAACTCGTATGGCAGCAGTCTCAGCTACCCGCTGCAGATCACCGACATCTCACGGCATGGCTGCCGCGCCGAATGCACCCTGCCCTTGCCTGAGGGCACCCAGGGCAGGTTGGAGGTGTCGTTGGGGCACAGCGAGTCAGCCCAGGTGGTGGCCACAGCCTTGCGCCGCCAAGAGCTTGGCGGTGTTGTGGCCTACGGGTTCTGGGTGCCACATCCCGATGCCGCCTGGCAACGCTGCGTGGCCGCGCTGGATGGCGGCCAGACCCACGCCGACCTGGATGACTCAAGCGCACCGCATGGGCAGGGCGCGCCGTGTACTGCGCCGGACCAAGCGCTGACACCCAGGCGGCCAACCCAGGCCGTGCCGGCATGAGCGTTGGCCGGCAATTTGGCCGGTCCAGCCGCTGCACTGCAGCGCCGCCAATTGCTGCCCGCCAGGCCACCGGGCCGGGTGCATCCACAAATCTGCTTTTTTGCGTGATTTCAGTCGCGCCGCCCCCGCAGAACGGGGGATTGCGACGCGGTCAAACCGGTGCCTACAGTGCCTGGCAGTGTCTAATGCGCAACGCGATTGGTGGTTGGTCCACAAGCCCGGTGCGGTCATCTTGCCGGGCGCAACTGGCGGCTCGCAGCGCAGTTGCCAACCTGCCACCCGCCCTCCGGTGTCCTGGCCGGGCCAGTACAGCGCAGGATTGGAGAGATTCAGCATGATCAGGTTGTTCAACCACTACTTCCACGCATGGACGCTGCGCCGCATCTTTGGCGACTTTGTGCTGTCACTGCTCGCCCTGACCGGGGTGATCCTGGTGCAAGCCGACAGCATGCCGCGGGCCGTGCCCATGGCCGGTGCCCAGGTGCTCACCCTGGCCGGCGGCCTGTTTGTGATCAACAGCGCGTCCGGCCTCTACCAGCGCGCACAAGATTGGTCGATGGTGGAATCCGGCCTGCGTGCGGCGCTGGCCTTGGCGCTCGGCGTGATGCTGGCTTACCAGATATTCAGCCTGGTGCCCGTGGGTTTTGGCAATCTGCAGGTCATTCGCACCTCGGCCATGCTGGTCATCGCAGCCCTCATCCTGCGCCGCGTCGTGATGGGTTATTGGGCCACCAAGTCACGTGCCGGCTCGCGTGTGCTGGTGTTTGGTGCCGGCCCCGCCGCGCTGATGGTGGGGTCCACCCTGAGGGCGGCCGACCCCTTGGCCACCATCGTGGGCTATTTCCCCGGGCCCAACGAGAAGCAGCCCACGGTGCCCGAGGCTGAGCGCCTGCCCACCACACTGTCGCTGCCCAAGACCGCTCAGCGGCTGGGGGTGGACGAAATCATCGTTGCGTTGACCGAGCGCCGCTCCGGCAGCATGCCGCTGCGTGAGCTGCTGGACTGCAAGCTGTCGGGTGTGCGGGTGTTTGACATCACCACCTACTTCGAGCGCATGCTGGGCCAGATCCGCATCGACTTTGTCAACGCCGGCTGGTTGATTTTTGGCGACGGTTTCAACCAGGGCTTTTACCGCACGGCGGTCAAACGGGTGTTTGACATCCTGTGCTCACTCATCCTGATCGCCGTGTCGGCGCCGTTGATGCTGTTCACGGCCATCGTGATCAAGCTGGAAAGCCAGGGCCCGATGTTCTACCGCCAGGAGCGGGTGGGCTACAACAGCAAGGCCTTCAATGTCATCAAGTTCCGCAGCATGCGCACCGATGCCGAGAAAGACGGCAAACCGCGCTGGGCCACCGCCAACGACAGCCGCGTCACCCGCGTCGGCAACATCATCCGGCTGCTGCGCATCGATGAACTGCCGCAACTCTTCAACGTGCTCAACGGTGACATGAGCCTGGTCGGGCCACGCCCCGAGCGGCCCTTTTTTGTCGATCAACTCACCAACGAGATCCCCTACTACGCCGTGCGCCACAGCATCAAGCCCGGCGTCACCGGATGGGCCCAGGTGCGCTACCAATACGGCTCAACGGTGGAAGACTCCCAAGAAAAGCTGCAGTACGACCTGTACTACGTCAAGAACCACAGCCTGTTTCTCGATTTCGTGATCTTGTTTGAAACCGTGGGCGTGGTGCTGACCGGCAAAGGCGCCCGCTGATTGCAACGCCAGCGCTCCACACAGTGACCTGCATTGCAGCTTGCGCCCTGCGGCGCTCGCGCCAAGTGTGATGCTCGATACCGTCCCGGGCCTGAGTGAGGGCCTGCCCTTTGCCGGCTTTGTGCTGGTGGTACTGGCTTACTCGGCCTATGGCGTGTTCCTGCTCCAGACCGGCCTGTTGCGCCGCCCGACTGACCGTGCAGCGTGGCCCTTCATGCTGGCCGTGGTGTCCACAGTGGCATGGGGTGCAGCAGGGCTGGCCGACATCGGTTCGACCAAGCTGGTCTTCGCGCACCTGGCCCAACTCTGCGACGAGCTGCGTTACGTGGCTTGGGTCTTGGTGCTGCTGCAATTGCTGCGGCCGCAGGCGGGCAGACTGCAGGCCCCGGGTGGCTGGTTGGGGTTGCTTGCGCTCGTTGGGCTGGCGCTGGTCGGTCTGGGTGCCAACTTGTATCTTGGCCTGGTGGCGCGCCCGGATGCGCAGGCGCTGCGCCTGTTGGTCGGGTCCCAACTCGCCTGGGCTGTGCTGGGCTTGTTGCTGGTCGAGCAGGTCTACCGCAACCAGGGTGGGCACAGCCGATGGGGTGCCAAACCGCTGTGCCTGGGCCTGGGTTGCCTGTTTGTATTTGACGTCTACCTGTACTCGCAGGCCATGATGTTTGGTGTGTTTGACGCCGATGTGCTGGGCGCACGCAGCCTGGTCCATGCCATTGCCGTGCCGCTGCTGCTGGTGGCCTCGCGACGCGATGCGCACTGGTTGGCGCGGGTGCAGGTGTCCAAGACGGCGGCGTTTTATTCCGCGTCGCTGCTGCTGATTGGGCTGTACCTGCTGTTCATTGCCGGGGTTGGCTACTACGTGCGGTTTTTCGGCGGCAGTTGGGGCGGTGCGCTGCAGGTTGCCTTGCTGTTTGCCGCCGGCGCGTTGCTGCTGGCCTTGATGCTGTCCGGGTCGCTGCGCGCCAGCCTGCGGGTTTTTTTGGGCAAAAACTTCTTCAGCTACCGCTACGACTATCGGCTGGAGTGGTTGCGCTTCACTGCGATGCTCTCGACCAAAAGCACACCCCAGCAGGTGGGTGGCCTGGTGGTGCGTGGGCTGGCTGACATGGTCGAGTGTTCTGCCGGCAGCCTGTGGTTCAAGGCCTTGGGGGACGAGAAATACGTCCAGTCGTCATACTGGAACATGCCGCAGCTGGAGAACAGCGAACCACCCGACTCGCCGTTCTGCAGCTTCATGCGTGACCGCGAGTGGATCATCGATCTGGATGCCGCCCGGGCGCTGCGCGGTCCGCAAGGCGAGTCGATGGTGGTGCCAACCTGGCTGGCGCTGTTGCCATCGGCCTGGTTGGTGGTGCCCTTGCTGGTCGGCACCGAAATGCTGGGTTTTGTGGTGCTGGCCAAGCCGCGCACCCAGGTCACCCTGGACTGGGAAGTGCGTGACTTGCTCAAGACCGCTGCCAGGCAGGCGGCCGGTTACCTGGCACAGATGCATGCCACCGAGGCCCTGCTGGAGGCACGCAAGTTCGACGCGTTCAACCGCATGTCGGCCTTTGTGGTGCATGACCTCAAGAACATCATCACCCAGTTGTCGTTGATGCTGAAAAACGCAGACCGCCACCGTGGCAACCCGGAATTCCAGCAAGATATGCTCATCACCGTGGAAAGCTCACTCGACAAGATGCGGCAGATGATGTTGCAACTGCGAGAGGGCGCACGCCCGGCTGGCGTGGCGTCAGGCGTCGAGATCGCGCCCATCCTGCAGCGCATTGCCAACGCGGCAAGCCAGCGTGGGCGTCGCCTGGACGTGCATATCAGCGACCGTCTGGCCACACGTGGTCATGAAGAGCGGCTGGAGCGGGTGATCGGGCATGTTGTGCAAAATGCCCTTGACGCCACGCCGGGGTCGGGTGCGGTGTGGGTCCGTTTGCAGCAGTCCTCGGGCCGGGTGGTGGTTGAAGTGGGCGACACCGGCGCCGGCATGACCCAAGAATTCATCCAAACCCGGCTGTTTCGGCCCTTCAATTCCACCAAGGGCAGCGGCATGGGCATCGGGTCATACGAGAGCTTTCAGTACATCAAGGAACTCGGGGGCAGCATCGACGTGAAAAGCGAAGTGGGGCAGGGCTCGGTGGTGACACTCGTGATGCCGTTGTTTGACGTGCGTACCGGCACCGATCTGCGTGCGCAAGGTGCTGCATGAGCGGGGTCCAGACATCCCCGCTGCTGATCGTCGAAGACGATCTGGCGCTGCAAATGCAGATCAAATGGGCACTCGACCGGTTTGACTGTGTCACCGCCAGTGACCGCGAATCGGCGCTGGTGCAATTCCGCCGGCATCAGCCGGCCGTGGTCACGATGGATCTCGGCCTGCCGCCTGACCCGGATTCGGTGAGCGAGGGTTTCCGATTGCTGGCGCAGTTGCTGGAGATCGACCCTGGCGTCAAGGTCATCGTGCTGACAGGCCAAAACGACCAGACCAACGCGCTGCGCGCCATCGCGCTGGGGGCCTATGATTTTTTTGCCAAACCGTTCGAGCCCGAATTGCTGGGCCTCACGATAGACCGTGCTTTCCGGCTGTTTGAGTTGCAAAGTGAAAACCGGCGCCTGCAGGCGTTGCATCAGCCTGACGCCTTGAGCGGCATGATCACGCGCGACCCCGAAATGCTGCGCACCGGCCGCATGATCGAGAAGGTGGCGCGCAGCGACGCCACCGTGTTGCTGCTGGGCGAAAGTGGCACCGGCAAGGAGGTGCTGGCCAACGGGCTGCATCAGGCATCCAAGCGCACGGGCAAGTTTGTCGCCATCAATTGCGCGGCCATCCCCGAGGCGTTGCTGGAGAGTGAGCTCTTCGGCCATGAAAAAGGCGCCTTCACCGGCGCCACAAAAACCACCATCGGCAAGATCGAGACCGCCAACGGCGGCACCTTGATGTTGGACGAAATCGGCGATCTGCCGCACCCGTTGCAAGCCAAACTGCTGCGTTTTCTGCAAGAGCGCAAGATTGAACGGATTGGTGGCCGGCAAGAGATTGCGGTAGACGTGCGGGTGGTGTGTGCCACCCACCAGGACCTGCAGGTGCTCATCTCCGAGCAGCGATTCCGTGAAGACCTGTACTACCGCCTGGCTGAAATCGTCGTCAAGATCCCGCCGCTGCGCCAACGCCAGGGTGATGCCGTGTTACTGGCGCAGTCCTTCTTGCGACGGTTTGCCCAAGAGCAGCGGCGTGGCAGCCTGGTCTTCACCGACGATGCCATCGCCGCGATCGAAGCCCACCGTTGGCCAGGCAATGTGCGCGAGATGCTCAATGTGGTGCGGCGGGCGGTGATCATGACCGACAGCGGCCGTGTGAGTTGCGCCGACTTGGGTTTGGCTCCAGCGCCTGCCGGGTCTGAGGGTTCGCCGGCAGGTGCTGCCTTTGATGTGGATTTGCGCCGTGTGCGGGAGGTGGCCGAGCGGCATGCGATCCTCTCCGCGCTGGCCCGTACGGATGGCAGTGTGGCCAAGGCGGCAGAGATGCTGGGCATCAGCCGACCGACGCTGTATGACTTGATGAATCGGTTGGCGATTCGCTGACGGCGCGCCAGATCAGGTGGCGTGGCACTGGTGGCCACCGGTCTGACCAGGTCTGCCTCGAACCGCATGCCCGCTGCCGGGCAACTGGATCAAGCCTTGCGCTACGCGCCTTTGCTGTCCTTCAACCGCCAGGCCTGCGCTGAAAAAACGGCGCCTGCGGCCAGCAAGATCGCTGAACCCAAGGCGGAGCGGCCGACGTCAGGCGCGTCTTGAACCGAGGCGTAGCGCAACAGCGACTGCATGTCCGGGGAGAAGCCCGCCCACATCTCGCGCGGAATCTCCCGCCGATCATCGCGATCCGACGCACTGGTTTCCTCAACCACCCGGCCAAAGAAGTTGCCCAGATTCACAAGCCTCTTGTTGGCAACGGCACCGCTGGTCCCGCGCCCGTCTTGCCGCATCTTCAGCGCAACACGGGCCAGTCGATTGGCGATTGACCTGTGTGGAACCGGGATCGTCAGGCTGCTCAGCCGGTAGTGGTCCAGATTTTTGTACCAGACCGCCAGGCACGGCCGTGGCGCCGTCCCGGTATTGGCGGTGCCACGGTGCACCATGCGCTGGTCCCGGATCAGGATGGAGCCGGCCTTGATGAGCATGCGTTTGCCTGGTACGCGCGCCACCAATGCCTTGATCTCGTCCCCGGACAAGTTGGCCTTGCCCGTATGGAAAACGCCACCCCGCACATGTGAGCCTGGCCAGACTTCAAGCGGGGCGTTGTCCTCGGTGAAGTCAACCAGGGGGATGTTGACGGTCAGCCCGAATCTCGGAAAGTCCTGGTGGATATTCTGAAACCCTGATCCCGGATATGGCGTGTCCGACGCGATGAGAAACGCCACCGGCGCGGGGCCCAGCAGTGCCTTGATGACCGCCAGCGACGTGGGGTTGGCAATCAAGGTGTTATGCAAGAACTCCGCCTGGGTCGGAACATGCATGTTCCATCGATTTAGGTCATGGTTCCCGCCCTCGGGCTGGAAGTCGATCTTGACCTTGTCGTTGCCCTTGTCGCGGCCATCAGTAGGTTTGACCGGCGCCAGGGCAAAACGCGCCACCTTGGCCTCCATGGCCTGCATGAAGGCGCGCCGCACCGACGCCACCAAGTCGAGCGGCAGCACGTTTTCCAGCAGGACGTAGCCGTCGCGCTGGAAACGTTCAATGTATTCCTGGGTGCTGACGGAGGCCTCAGGCACCACGGTTTCAGTTGGCATGATCGCTTGCATGATGTACTCCAAGTTCAGATACGGTAGCGGCCTGGCGCCAGCACCGCCGCAGGGTCAAGCACCTGCTTGAGTTGCCCGAGCAGTTTCCCGCCGGTACTTGCGCTGGCGCCGGTTGTCCACTCCGGTACCCCGCCGCGGTACTGCTGGTAGCCCTGTTCGGTAAAACTGGCATGCAGCGCCCGGTAGAGTTTGCCTGCACGGTCGCACTCGGCGGCGTTGTCCTGGTTGAAAAAGATGCCCAGCAAAAAAAACAGTGTGCGCTCGTTCATCATCGTCAGGCAGGCCGACATATTGAAGTCAAACGCTGCGAACAACGGCTCTGCCAGCGCCAGCACGTTCCGGGTCTGTGCACCCGTCATTGGCAGCGCCGTTGCCAGCCACATCAGGCCGCACCCATCGCGTGCCGGGTCCAGGTCTTGCGGCGCTGGCTGTACCGGGCTTTTGAAGTAGGCAGATTGCAGCACTGACCAGGTCGGCCGCCCCTGCAGCACGCCATAGAGCTCTGGCAGCAAGGCCACCAGCGCAAAGTCTTTACGTGTCACCGCTGCTTTGACGGCCTTCGCGATCGCCCCAGTAAGCCCACGGCCTTTTGACCGCTGCCACAGGGCCACCAGCCGCCCCGACTGCGCCACCTTGGCCTCATCAAAAAAGGCCAGGTTGCCCTTGCCGTGCAGGACCCGCTGCATCTCCTGCCTTGCCGCACGCACCTGCGCCCGTGTCCCGTAAAGGCCGCCAACAGCCGTCCATTCGGGTACGCCATGGGTGGCTTTCATGTCGGCAAGCCGCTCCTGCGGGATCCGGGTGCCCCGGGCCAGCAGGTCGGCCGGGTATTTCTGCACCAGCGACAAGGTCTGAAACGCATTGGCCGTGTGCACATGGCTGCGCACCGTGCCCGCCAGTGACAGCACCCGCAAGCCGTCCATCGCCGCAGCAAGCGTGTCCGTGTTGTCAATGTCCAGCGTGAAGAGCAGCAGATTTTCCGGGCGTGGGTGCAGCCAGATCCCCGCCTTCACAACGACGCCGAAGTTGCCCTGGCTGAACAACCCCTCAAGCGCCGGGCCGGACCCCCACTTGTGCGTGTTCCAGGTGGGGCAGGCGTCGCCAGCGCCGCCGGTTCTCACCACATCTCCGGTTGGCGTCACCACCTCCAGCCCGCACAGGTGGCCAAAGTGGTCGCCGTAAGGCGTGTAGCCGTAGCCCCGCTCGATGGCATTGCCAAGCACGCTGCCCAGCGGCGTTGAATCCGTGCAGTCGGCGATGAGTTCTGGATGTTCGGCCAGCAGGTAGTCATGGAGCTGCTGTTGGGTGACACCCGGCTCGATGACCGCATAGGCCAGATCGCGGTTGACCTCGACGATGCGGTTCATGCGCTCCAGCACCATGATCACCGCACCCGGCTCGACTGCGTTCTTGGTGCCGTAGCCCCAGCTGTTGCCACGGCTGAAGGGCCACACCGCCAGGCCACGCTGCGCAGCCAGGCGCAGGATCGCCGCCACCTGCTGCGCCGAGCCTGGGTAGACCACCGCGCTGCAGTGGCGGCTGTGAGGCTCAGTGGTCCGCGAATGAAGGTCGCGGCCGGCGTCGTCAACGACTGCGTGCTGCTGGCCAACGATGGCGCGAAGCGCAGCAAACACATCGTCGGACACGGATGCCGAAATCACGGTCATGGCTCAAGTCCTGTCGGCAAAGCGGCACTCCGCATGGTGGCGGGCGTGCCGCAAGACAGAAAGGATACGCCATCGGCTCAATGGGCAGCACCCTGAAATAGCCGTTGCGATCTGGTCAGTTCAGCCGGCAATGAGGCCTGGAATGAGATGACGCCGCCCCGCGCCTGACCAGCGCGACGGCCGACGGGCGCCCCAAGCTGGGTGTCGAGAAAATTTACAACGGCAACTTGCGGCACCGCCCTTGCCCGTAACGCACTCTACATTTCCTTTCATTTTCAAAGACTTGCGACGCATGGCACAGGATGTGCTTAGTTCAGTCAAGCTCACGGCACCAAGCCCTACCAAAGGGCCGTAAGCGCAAGACGCAAATGGCCAGTTCGGCCGATTGCTTAGTCAAATCAAGAGAGGCTCACCATGACATTCAAATTGAACAAATTGGCCGCAGTCGTTGGGGTAGCCCTCGGCGTGCTGGCAGTCCCGAGCGCGTTTGCGGCTGCAGAAGGCATGGCTCAGGCCGTCCGGCAACTGTCGAACTTCGGGCTCTTCAACGCTTCAACGGGCATTCTTCTGAACGCCCAGACAGACTTCACTAACTTTCTTGCGCTTGACGATGCATCGGTCAGCGCAACGTTGAATGGCGTGACTGCGTTCAACATCCAGAGCGCGATTCCGCCTAGCCCGCCGGCCAACCTCGCCCAGGTTTGTGTGGGTAGCTGCGGGTTTCTTGCGGATGACTACACCCATCATGCAATGGTGACTGGCACGTTCTCGCGGGCGGACCACAAGTTGTCGGGCGTGCTGGTTGGCGGAATTCCATTGAACGGCACAGGGCCAGGGTTCGAAGCCACGCCTGCTGCGTCCAATCTGCTGGCTGAAACGCAGATTCAGGGGGCCGGCAAGGGGCAATCAACCACCGCGAGCGGTACGGCAGGCACCGTGATTTTC
>JANPOW010000313.1:0-16679 GCA_031428185.1 Betaproteobacteria bacterium
CGTTGGTTTCGTGGTTGACCATGTTGGGGATGGGCCGCACCGTCATGCCGTGGCCGATCGCGTCACGCAAATCCACGATGAAGATGGACATGCCCTCGCTCTTTTTCTTCACGTCGGCCAGCGCCGTGGTGCGGGCCAGCAGGATCATCAAGTCGGAGTGCTGGATGCGCGAGATCCACACCTTCTGGCCGTTCACCACATAACGCCCGTCACGCTTGACCGCCGTGGTCTTGATCTTGGTGGTGTCGGTGCCGGTGCTGGGCTCGGTGACACCCATGCTTTGCAGGCGCAGTGCGCCGCTGGCAATCTGCGGCAGGTAGCGCTGTTTTTGCGCGCTGCTGCCGTGGCGCAGCAGGGTGCCCATGTTGTACATCTGGCCGTGGCAGGCGCCTGAGTTGCCACCGGCGCGGTTGATCTCTTCCATGATGACCGACGCCTCGGCCAGGCCCAGGCCGGAGCCGCCGTACTCGGTGGGGATGAGGGCGGCCATCCAGCCGGCTTTGGTCAGCGCGTCGACAAAGGCCTCGGGGTAGGCGCGGGCGGCGTCCACCTTGCGGTGGTAGTCGCCCGGGAACTCGGCGCACAGGGCGCGCACCGCGTCGCGAATGTCGGCGTAACTGGTGGGGGTCATGGGCGGGCTTTGTCAGGTCAGCGGGTCAGCGTGCCGGCAGGATGGCAAGCATGGCGCGCAGCTTGCCGGCCCGGCCGGCTGTGCGCAATTCTGATTTGCGCAACCTGGGCTTCAGGGGGCCGGAAGGTGGCCCGCCCAGCGCTGTTGGGCCAGGTCAACCAGGCCTTGCCAGGCCGTGCCGCCGGCCTGGCCTGGCACCTGTCCATGTGCGGGCGCGCCGGGCTCACCCAGTTGCTCAAGATCGGCCAACAGCGCGGCCAACAGCCCGCGCAGCCTGGCTGCAGCTTTTTGGGGACGGGGGTGTGCTGATCAGGCGCTGGCCGCACCTGCCTTCAATGCGGCGATGGTGCCAGCCCAGTCACTGCTGCCAAACACGGCGGAGCCGGCCACAAAGGTGTCAGCCCCTGCCGCTGCGATGCTGGCAATGTTGGCGGGCTTGACACCCCCATCCACCTCCAACCGGATCTGGCGGCCGGTCTGCGCCGCGTAGGCATCCAGCCGGGCGCGCACCTGGCGCAGCTTGGGCAGGGTGCCGGGGATGAAGCTCTGGCCGCCAAAACCGGGGTTCACGCTCATCAGCATCACCATATCCAGCTTGTCCAGCACATGGTCCAGCCAATCCAGCGGGGTGGCGGGGTTGAACACCAGGCCGGTCTGGCAGCCTTGCTCGCGGATCAGCGCCAGTGTGCGGTCCACATGGCGGGTGGCCTCGGGATGGACGCTGATCAGCCCGGCGCCGGCCTTGGCAAACAGTGGCACCAGCGCGTCCACCGGCTCCACCATCAAATGCACATCCATCATGGCGCTGCCGGCATAGGGCTTGAGGGCCTCGCAAATCATCGGCCCGAAGGTGAGGTTGGGCACGTAGTGGTTGTCCATCACGTCAAAGTGGATCCAGTCAGCGCCGGCGGCGACAACACGGGCCACGTCATCACCCAGGCGGGCAAAGTTGGCGGACAGGATGCTGGGGGCAATGACGGCAGGTTGGCGGGGCATGTCGGGCAGCTTTCAAAAGTTCGGCGGCAGATTTTGCGCTGTGCCGGCAGCGCCCTGCGGTGCATGCCCTGCCGCCGCAGTGCCCGGCCTCCAACCTGCTGCAGGCAACCGCTGCGGCTCGAATTGGTCGAAATGGGTGATGAAGCTGTCGGCTGCATCTGCCCCGCTGAAGCAGCCCGGCGGGTCGCCGTGGTGCACCAGCCACACAGCGATGCCGGCCGCGCGGGCGGTGCGAGCGGGCACGGCCACACGCTGGCGTACTGCCGCCGTCACGGCGTCCGGCGTGAAGCCGAAGTGCTGCAGCAACAGGCTATCGGGCGCTGATTTACCAAAGCCGCTGATGCCGATCAGCGCGCCACTGCAGCCGGTGTAGCGGCGCCAGCCGGCGGGGTGGCCGGCGTCCACCGTGGGCACCCGCTGAAAATTGACATGCGTGCGGCTGAACTGCGGGCAGCTACGGTTCACATCGTCGGGCATGCGGCGCAGGATGGCCTCTACCACTGCTGCCTGCTACCACTGCCGCCTGGCTGTAGTCGCGCAGGTGTTGGTCCCGGTGCAGTTTTTGAATCCATTCGAGCTTGGCGCTGGCATGCGGTCAATACCGCTGGCAAGCTGTTGTCACCTGCGGCCGAAGCGCTGCGCTACTTTGTGCTAGGAGCCTGTCGGGCTTGGGGAACGTCGGCTGCGAAACGGCCTCAGCGGTCCATTTTTTACCGGCTTTTTATCCCATAGTTGAACTATGGGCCTGCAAATCCGGCAAAAACTGTCCTCGCTGGGGCCGTTTCTCGCTATCGACGCCCCAGCCCGACAGGCTCCTAGGGCGCGGCGTGGCGCACCTTGCGGCAATGTTTGGTGAGCAGTTGCCGGCCGGCTGACGCACGGACTTGGTGCGGCAGGTGCAGGCGGCAAGCGCATCGCGACATGCTGTCGTGCATCTTTCACATTTCAGTAGATTTGCACCAAAACACCCCCCGCGAATGAGGGATGAAACCCCCTGCCTGTGGGACCGTCTGCCTTGAGAGCGTCTCGTAACAAGCCGATACTTCTCGATATGGAAAATTTTCCGACAAAACGCCTGCAGCTTGTCCCGCGGGTCGCCAACCTGGCAACACTTGCCGTGGTGGTTTCGGCCACCTGGTGGTCAGGGGCGCAGCGCCCCAATGCCAACCCCGACAGCGCCACCCGATTGCAGATGGTGTCTCAAGCAGTTTCCACCGCACGGGAGGCAACCAGCAACCAAGCCGGCTCCGCACAACTGGCTTGGCCTCAAGCCCAGCCCACACTGCAGCCAGAGGCGATCAAGACAGTCGGCTTTACCAGCGCATCACTGCGCTGAAGCGCCACTGCGCAACCTGCACCGCACCCAGCGCCGACACGCGCCATCTGCTGACCCAAAATTGCACTGCCACAGCCGTGGTCAGAGACTGCAATCCACCGCTTGTGCTGACAACAAAGCCGTCAGCACGTTTGGTGCCAACTCAATCAAATAGCCACGCCTGCCGCCGTTGATCAGCAGCGCCGGCAAAGCCAGCACACTGCGCTCCACGTACACCGGCATGGTTTTGCGGGTGCCAAACGGCGAGGTGCCGCCCACCGGGTAACCACTGTGGCGCTGCGCCACCTCGGGCTTGCAGGGCTCCACACTCTTGGCGCCGATGGCCCGCGCCAGGTTCTTGGTGCTGACTTGTTTGTCACCGTGCATCAGCACGATCAGCGGCTCGGCACGCTCGTTCTGCATCACCAGCGTCTTGACCACGCTGTGTTCGGGCCAGCCGAGTTGGCGTGCTGATTCGGCCGTGCCGCCGTGGTCCACGTAGTCGTAGACATGCGGTTTGAAACCCACCCCGGCGGCACGCAGCACTTGGGTGGCCGGGGTCTCGCTGACGTGTTTGTCCTTCTTGGCCATCAGCCGCTGACTCACTGCGCCGGGTCACGGTGCTCCCAGCGAATCTTGTCGATCGCGGCCAGCAACTCGGGCGTCAAGGTGGTGCCCCAGGCACTGATGTTGTCGTCCAGTTGCACCTGTGTGGTGACACCGATGATGGTGCTGGCCACACGCCAGTTGGTGTAGCAAAAGGCCAGCGCAAGTTGGGATGGTGTCAGGCCGTGTGCACGTGCCAGCGCGTTGTAGCGGCGCGCCGCCACCAGTGCTTCGGGCCTGGCCCAACGCTGTTTGCGCATGCTGTCGAAGCGCGCCAACCGGCCCAGCGTGGGCTGTGCCGCATCGAAACCCGCGTCGTCGTATTTGCCGGTCAAGGCACCAAAGGCCAACGGGCTGTAAGCCAGCAGCGACACGCCGGTGCGCAGCAGGGTTTCGTCCAGCCCGTTGTCGGCCACCCGGTTGACCAGCGCGTAGGGGTTTTGCACTGACACCACCTTGGGCAGGCCATGCAACTCGGCCTGGCGCAAAAATTCAGCCACACCCCAGGGCGTTTCATTGGACAAGCCGATGTGGCGCACCTTGCCGGCCTGCACCAGCGTGGCCAGCGCCTCCAGTTGGGCCTGGATGGGCGTGAAGGCGCGGTCTTTGGCGGGGTCCAGGTAGACCGCGCCAAACGCTGGCACGTTGCGGTTGGGCCAGTGGATTTGGTACAGGTCGATGACATCGGTTTGCAAGCGCCGCAAGCTGTCATTGCAGGCCTGGATGATGTCGGCTGGCAGCAGGTTGTCACTGCCGTTGCGCACCCAGTCCATGCCACGCGCCGGGCCCGCCACCTTGGTGGCCAGCACGATGCGCTGGCGCAGCCCGGGCCGGGCCGCCAGCCAGTGGCCCAGGATGGTTTCGGTGGCGCCGTAAGTCTCGCGCCGCGCCGGCACGGCGTACATCTCTGCCGTGTCGATGAAGTTGATGCCACGCGCCACGGCGATGTCCAACAGGGCGTGGGCGGTGGGCTGGTCCACCTGCTCACCAAAGGTCATGGTGCCCAGGCAGATGCGGCTGACTTGCAGGCCGCTATGCCCCAGGGCTGTGGTGGGGATGGTGATGTTGGACATGGCGAGTGGACCCGGGTGGTGTCATCTGGTTGACGGGAGGGCAGTGTGCAGCAGGCCGCCGGCTTGGTGCGCTGCAGCGGGCCGGCATTGGCCCTTGCCGCAGCCCACGCCAGCACACAACCGCGCCTCAGCCCGCCGTGGCGCGCCGCCGCACCGCGTCAATGTAGGCATGGCCGTCAGGTGGCAGGCCGCTGCGCTGGCTGGCCCAGATCATCTCACCCAGGCATTCCATCACCTCGTGGTGGGCCGGGTGCAGCGCACTGCGCCGCGCCGCCAGCAAGGCCACCGCCTGGCGGATGCCGGTGGGCTGGTCAATGCCGCACTGCTCGGCAATCGACAAGTGCATGGACAAATGCAAAAACGGATTGGTGCGGCCGTCTTCGACCGAATAACTGGCCGCCAGCGCGGCGTCGACATCGGCCAGGTCAGCGTGGTATTCGGGGTGCTCGGCAATCCAGTCAGCGGCCATCGCCTCCATCGGGCTCAGTGGCAAGCCGTCACGCTGCTTGCGCCAGGTGTCGCAGAAGAATCTCCGTACATCATGCTGAGAAGGTTGGAACATTTCACAATTGTCACCCGCCGATCTTGCTCGGCACTTTCTGCTCCGTCCGATGACCACTGCCCAACTCAGCACCGCACAACTCTTCACTGACGCCCGCACCCAAAACGGCTACCTGGACCAACCCGTCAGCGACGCCCAGTTGCGCGCGCTGTATGACTTGCTCAAGTTTGGCCCCACCGCCGCCAACTCCTGCCCGGCGCGGTTCAAGTTTGTGCGCACGGCGGAGGCCAAGGCGCAATTGCTGGGCTGTGTGTCGGCCGGCAATGTGGCCAAGGTCAGCCAAGCGCCGGTGACGGTGATCGTGGGCATGGACATGGCGTTCTACGAGCAGCTGCCCAAGCTGTTTGCGCATGCCGATGCGCGCGCCTGGTTTGTGGGCAATGACGCGGCGATCCAAGAAACCGCGATGCGCAATTCCAGCCTGCAAGGCGGTTACATGATCATTGCCGCCCGGGCGCTGGGCTTGGACTGCGGGCCGATGAGCGGCTTTGATGGCCCCAAGTTGGACGCCGCGTTCTGGGCTGGCAGCGCCATCAAGACCAACTTCATCTGCACCCTGGGCCACGGTGACGTGAGCAAGGTGTTGCCGCGCGGCCCGCGCCTGGCCTTTGACGAGGCCTGCAGCTTGGTCTGAGCGGCCAGGGCCGTCAGCCTGGTGGCGGCGTTGCGGGCTTGCTGGGCGCGGCCAGTGCGTTGATCGCCAGCACCAGCACCCGGGCCTGGGCGGCACCGGCGGTGCGCAGCAAATCCAGCCGGGTGGCGTCGCCGTAGAAAACTCGCCAGCCGAAGCGGCGCACCGTGTCCACCGGGTCGGCGTTGTGCTCCAGCACCGTGGCACTCAGGCCGTTGGCATTGAGCAGGCCGCCCACGATCTGGCCGTAACGGCCAAGGCCGGCAATGATGACCGGGGGATCTGCGGCACGCTGATCTCGGCCGGTTTGGCCGCACCGCTGCGGCCGGCACGCAGGCCCAAGCGCGGCACCCACCAGCGGTCAGCGCCCAGCAGCAGCCGCGGTGTCAGCACCATCGACAGCGCCACCGCCGCCACCAGAAATGACGCAGTGGGCGCAGCCATCACCCCGGCTTGTTGCGCGGCCTGGAACACGACGAAGCCAAACTCACCACCCTGGGCCAGCAGGATCAGGTAGACCGGCCGCTCCACCAGCGCCACCTGCCAGCCAACCCCGGCCGCCACCGCCACACCCAGCATCAACACTGCCGAGCCCAGCAACTGCACACTGCTGCCACCAAAAATCGGCCGGCGCATGGCCCACAGCCGGCGCGGCTCCAGCTCCAGCCCCACCAGGAACAGCATCAGCACCACGCCAAATTCAGCCAAGTGCAGGCATGCCGTACCAGTGCATCGGGTGCAACCAGACCAGCAAGTCCACTTCGGCCAGCGCGGCTTGCTCGGCAGCCACGTCCACCAGGTAGTCGAGGTCGAGCGTGCAGAGGTCACGCACGCTGATGGTGGTGGCTTGGGTTGGTGTGCTGGTGAGGGCTGGAGCTGCGGTGGTCACTGCCTTGGCGGCAATCGCCAGTGCCGCCGCCACCCGCGATTGCTCCAGTTGTGGATGGGCCAGGATCACCAGAGTGCCGGGCATGACGAGGGCAGGCTCTCAAGGCTGACGGGTAAGCCGGGGGGTGCGGCCAGCGGCAGGGCGCCCGTAACATAGCCGCAATCCATCCCTGCAATCGGAGCCCCGCATGCCCGTGATCGTGGTGGCCAACCCCAAGGGTGGGGTCGGCAAGAGCACCTTGTCCACCCAGATCGCTGGCTGGCTGGCGCACCGGGGCCACGCGGTGATGCTGGGTGATGTAGACCGCCAGCACAGCGCGCGCCAGTGGCTGGCACTGCGGCCGGCCGGGCTGCCCGCCATCCGCAGCTGGGAGCTGGTGGACGGCACGGTCGTCAAGCCGCCCAAAGGCACCACCCATCTGGTGCTGGACACCCCCGCCGGGCTGCACGGCAAGCGGCTGGAGGCGGTGCTCAAGATTGCCGACAAATTGCTGGTGCCACTGCAGCCCAGCCCGTTTGACATTGCCGCCACCCATGATTTTTTGCAGCTGTTGCAGGCCCACAAACGCGCCGCCCGGCTGCACACCGTGCTGGTGGCCATGCGGGTCAAGGAACACACCCACGCCGCTGAGCACCTGCAGGAGTTTTTGGCCACGCTGGGCCAGACCCCACTGGCCACCCTGCGCGACACGCAAAATTATGCCCACCTGGCCGCCCGTGGCCTGACGCTGTGGGACGTGGCCGCCAGCCGGGTCGAGCGTGACCTGCTGCAGTGGCAACCCATCACCCGCTGGCTGGATGCCTGAGCCAGCCACCCCGCACACCGACCACCGACCACCGCGAGAGCGAGATGACCGACAACACGTCAGCCCAAAACCCAGCCCAGGACCCAGCCCAAAACGCCGCCAACAGCGCGGCCAACAGCGCGGCCAACAGCGCGGTCAACAGCGTCACCGGCGACGCTGCCAGCAGCACCGTCCACATCGCCACCCTGGCCTCGCTGCAGGCGCGTGTGGGTGAGCACCTGGCCACCAGCCCCTGGGTGCTGGTCGACCAGCAGCGCATCAACCTGTTTGCCGAGGCCACCGGTGACCACCAATGGATCCATGTCGACCCGGTGCGGGCGGCGGCCGGGCCGTTTGGCACCACCATCGCGCACGGCTTCTTGACCTTGTCACTGCTGCCTGAGCTGGCCGCAAAAGCCATGCAGGTTGACGATGTGAAGATGGGCGTCAACTACGGCCTGAACCGGGTGCGCTTCATGGCGCCGGTGCCTGCCGGCAGCCGGCTGCGTGGCCAGCTGCGGCTGAAGGCCTATGAGGTGATAGCCGGTGGCGCCCAGGTGACGATGGAGATCAGCATCGAGCGTGAGGGCAGCGACAAACCGGTCTGCGTGGCCGAAGCGGTGTCGCGCCGCTACACCTGACCTGGTCTGTCCACCCGCGACGGCCGCGGCCGTCGCGGGTGGCCCGCCGCCCCACCCACAAGAGGCATGCAGCCATGAAAGTCCTGCTGGTCGATGACCACCCGCTGGTGCTGTACGCACTGCAAGCCATCATCCACAGCCTGGACAGCCAGACCACGCTGCTGGTGGCCGACAACCCGCATGATGCGTTTGCCCAACTGGCGGCCGACCCGACCGTGGAGCTGGTGCTGCTGGACTTGATGCTGGGCCAGGCGGCCGACGGTTTCACCATGCTGGCCGAATTGCGCGAACACTACCCCGCCTTGCCGGTAGTGGTGGTGTCGGCGTCCGAGCGGCTGACCGACATGGTGCGGGCGGTGGACATGGGTGCGATGGGCTTTGTCTCAAAAGGCTTGAGCCTGCCGGCGCTGACGGAAGCCTTGATCATGGTGCTGGCCGGTGGTGTGTTCATCCCCACTGCGCTGTTGACCCTGGTGCGTGCAGCCGGCGTGAGCCTGGCCGACGCCGCCGCGGCCGCCGATGCCGCAGCCAGCGCCCACGCCGCGCTGGTGCGGGTGGCCAACAGCCGCGCCCATGGTGTTGCCGCCAGTCCGGCGCCGCCTGCTGCGGCTGCCCAGCAGGCCTGCGCAGCAGCGCCACTGGTCACACCCGCCGCCGCAGTACCGGCCGCGCCCTGGCCCACCAACGCTGGGTTGACGGCCGCAGCAAGCGCGGCGGTCAGCGTGCCATCGGGCCGCGACAACCTGGCCAAGCTGGGCCTGACGCCGCGCCAGACCGACGTGCTGCAAGCCCTGTTGAAGGGCCTGCCCAACAAGCTGATTGCGCGCGAGCTGAACCTGTCGGTGGACACCGTCAAGGACCATGTGGCTGCGGTGCTGCGTGGGCTGGGGGTCAACTCACGCACCCAAGCGGTGCTGGTGGTTGGCCAGCTTGCGCAGCAGGCTGGTGCACCTCGGCACTGAGCCGGGTGCTGTCAAAGGGGCAGCGGCGGCAGGCCGTGGCGGGCGCGGGCGCGGGTGCAAGCCGCGTCGCCAATGCCAAACGGCGCGCGCAGGCCAAAGTCCCGGCAGGGTGATGGCCGCCACGCATGGATGCCACAACTGACGCGCTGACCCACGGTGCCGGTCAAGGCGGCGCAGCGCGGCCGGGCATGGTCGGTGCCACGCATGCGGCACAGGTCGGTGGTCAGATCGACGGCCAACCCGTCGGGCACACAGCCACCCTCGCTCTGCAATTCGGCCCGGTTGAAGTCGACCCGCAAGCCGGTGCAGCAGGCGCCACAGCGGGTGCAGAAGTTGTCGTCAGCGGCCTGGCCTGACGGGCCGGTGGGCACAAGCGGTGGCTGGTTCAAACCGACACCCCAGGCGCCGGCCTGGGCGTTGCGGGCACCACCGACAGTGGTGTGTCGGGCCGCAAGATGGACGAGTTGTCGGTCGACATGTCGGCTGGCGCCCTGGTTTGCGCCTGGGTGTGTGCCTCGTTCGGCGACTCGCTGAGGGTCTCGGTCAGCGCCTCGGCCTGTGTCTGGGCAGGCGGCGCTGCCCACACGCCCGACTGCTCGGCCAGCGTTGCGCCAGCCGGGCGGGGTGTCGGGTCTGCTGGCGCCGCACCCGCCGCCCGCACCACGGTGACGGTGCAATCCGACTGCGCCACCACCTGCGACGACACACTGCCCAGCAGCCGCCGCAAGGTGGAGCTGCCACGCGCGCCCATCACCAGATGGTCGGCCTGGTTGCGTTGGGCAAATTCAATGATGGCGCTGGCCACGTCAGGGGCCTCCAACACATGAAAGGTCAACCGGCCAACGTCGAGGTTCAGCGCCTTGTTGATGGGCCGCGCCCAGTGTTTGAGCGCCACCAGTTGCTTGACATGCCGGCTGCGGCCCTCGCTGTCGACCAGATCGTCCATGCCGATGCGCGCGATCTTCATCACACTGACGCAGGCCAGCCGTGCCCCGGGCTCGGTCAGCACGATGCGGCGCACCGTCTCACGCAGTTGCTGCAGCAGCGCGGTGGTGGCGTGGTCAATGTCGACTGCCACCATGATGATGGGACTGCGGCCCAACCGCTCGGTCAGCGGGGTCAGCGCTTGCGAGGGCTCGGCCCCGAGCGCAAAAAACCAGCGTTTGAAGGTCTTGATGAGGCCGCTTTTTTGCAGCTTGTCGGCGCGCCGGGTCAGCACCACCTGGCTGGGGTCTTGCAGCGCCAGCGCTAGCTGGGCACCGGTCTGGAAGCGGCGCTCGGGATTGACCTCCAGGCACTGCAGGATCACCTCTTGCAACCAGGGTGGGCAGTCGGCGCGCAAGGCACGTGGTGGCACCGGGTCGATGTACAAGCGCCGGCGCAGGCCACGCACACTGTCGGGCTGGCCAAACGGCCGCTCACCGGTGGTGAAGTGGTACAGCATCACGCCCAGCGCAAACAAGTCACTGCGCGGGTCGTTGCGCACAAACTGCACTTGCTCGGGCGACATGTAGGGGCCGGTGCCCATCGGCAGGGTGAATTCTTCGTCCAGCAAATCGGGCAGGTGGTCGTGGCGCGACAGGCCGAAGTCCACCAGCACCGCCGTGCCGTCGGGCCGGAACATGATGTTGCTGGGTTTGACATCCAGGTGCACCAGGTGCTGGCGGTGCAAATCATGCAGCGCGGTGGCCACACGCGAGCCGATCTCGATCACCTCGTCCAGCGCCAGCGGCGCTTCATCCAGCCGGGCGAGCAGGCTGACACCGGCGATGCGCTCCATCACGATGTAGGGCTGGCGGGTGAAGTCGCCCTTGGCGATGAACCTGGGGCAGTGCGGCCCGCTGAGCATGGGCATGATCATCTGCTCCACCTCAAAACCGACGATGGTGGCCGGGTCCTCACCGCCCTTGATGCGCGGCACTTTCATGATCAGCGGCAGGCGTGAATCGCCCGCGTGGTTGACCTCGCTGACGCGCCACAGGTGGGCCATGCCACCGACATGCAGTTTTTCCTCCAGCCGGAAACGGTCGATCACCAGGCCGGGCGCCAGCAGGCTGGGCGCGTTCTGGCCACCGCTGCCGGCGTAGCCAAGGGAGTTGTTGTAGCGCTTGGCGTCCATGCGCTCAGCTTGACCGTGTTGGTTGACGGCTCACTGACCATCCTCCAGGCGGCTGGCCAAGCGCTGTGGCAATTTGGCGGCCAGAATCTTGGCGCCGGCGGCGGCGTGGTCATACGGCACGCGGTGGTAGGTCAGCGCATGCTGCGCGTCATCGAACATCGCGTAACAGGCAGCCGGGTTGCCGTCGCGTGGCTGGCCACACGAGCCGGGGATGACCAGCCACTGACGGTGTGGGGCGACGGGGATGGCCACACCGGGCGTGGGCACAAAGTCACCGGCCTTGCCGATGCTGGACAAATGGAACAGCCTGGGCTCATGCATGTGGCCGCAAAAGGTGTAGCGGCTCTGGGTGGCGTGCAGGCTGCGCACCGCCTCGGCACGGCCCTGGATGTATTCCCAACCGGCCGGCGCCCAGGCATTGGCGTGCACGTACAGCTGATCGGCATGGCGCAAGCTCAGGGGCAGGCTGGCCAGAAAATCGAGTTGGGCGGCATCGAGTTGCGCGCGGGTCCAGTCGATCACGTATCTGGCCTCGGGCCGCATGCCCGGGGCGGCACCCCGCACCACCGCCTGGTCGTGGTTGCCCATCACCGCCACGGCGCCTTCTCCGACCAGCGCACGCACCGTGTCTACCACCCAGGCCGGGTCAGCACCGTAGCCGACAAAGTCACCCAGCAGCACCCAGCGGTCAGCGCCGTGGTTGCGGGCGTGGTCCAGCACCGATTCCACCGCTTCGCGGTTGGCATGCAGGTCGGTGATGAAGGCGGTGGGCATGGGCGCGCGGCAAAGCTCAGGATTGTGCGCCAGCGCAAGTTGCGCGCCGGGCGCGGCCGATCAATCGTGGTGGGGCCCGCGCCAGCCGGCCAACACGTCCCGCGCCTGCGCACGCTGCACCACCGGGTTGTATTCCATATCACCAAAATCAGCCGCGTCCAGGCGCTGGTAGTCGGCGCTGCCGGCGTCGGCGGTTGGCCAGTCGGCGGGAAGGGCGGGGTGCATGGCCGTGCGCTCAAACAGCACCTGACCGGCCGCACTGCGGCGCAGCAGGCGCACCGGCAGTTGCGCCAGCGGGTCCCAGCGCAGGGTGATGCGCTCAGTGCCCAGCCGGCCCTGGTAGTGGCGGTCAGTCCTGAGCTGGGCCTGGGCGTGCAGCGGCCGCAGGCTGGCCAGATCGGCCGGTGCGATCAGGCTGCCCAACTCGCGCCAGTCCAGCGCCACCTGCAGCGCGCGCAATTCACCCGCGCTGTAGTCGATCAGGTGTTTGTCCTGCGGCAACAGCCGCTCGAGCCGGATGCCACTGCGGTCACGGCGCCAGATCTCGGTCAGGGTGGGGCCTTTGATCCAGCTGATCTGGCTGGCGCTACGGGCCAACTGCCACTGCTGCACCCGCACCGGCTGGCCACGCAGGGCCAGCGTGACGCGGTAGCGCGCAGCGACGGTGGGTGCGCTGGGCTGGGCGGTGTCTGCGACGCGGGTTTCGGTCAGCGCTGGCACTGGCCGCTGCCCCTGCGCGTACGTTGACCCGGTGATCAGCAGACCTGCGGCCAGGCCGGCCATGCGCAGCAGCACCAGCTGCCAGTGCCAGCGGCGCATGCTCAAAACCCAAACGCCTCACGCATGACGTGGAAGATCCAGTTCTGCTCCATGCTGCCGCGCACCAGGTAGGCCTTGGGGCCACGCGCCCAGATGCCGACATCCTCGCCGCCGTGGGTCTCGCTGCCCAGCGGCACGCTGGCCTCTTGCAAGAAGTTCAGTGCGGTGGTGTCCACGCTGCTCAGGTTGGCGCGCGCCTGTGGCCCACGGTAGCCCGGGCCGTTGGCATAACCCAAGGTGGTGTAGGGCAGGCCGTTGGCATCCAGGCTGAGCTTGTTCGGGTTGCCGTCCACACCGGCCACATCACGCACCAGGCCCAGGATGGGGTTGCCCCGGTGCGGGTAGCCGGCGATGGTGAAGGTGTGGCTGTGGTCGGCGGTGACGATGATCAGCGTGTCGGCCTCATCCGTCATCTCCATCGCCCGCCGCACCGCGTCAGACAGCGCGATGGTGTCCTCCAGCGCGCGGCGTGCGTTGCCGGCGTGGTGGGCATGGTCGATGCGGCCACCTTCCACATGCAAAAAGTAACCCTTGCCACCGGCCTTGTCAGACGCTGCCTGCAGCAGGCGGATGGACTTGTCGGTCATCTCGGTGAGCGACGGCTCACCCGCCGGGTCCATCGCGCGGTCGGCCTCGTATTGCATGTGCGAGGGCTCAAACAAGCCCAGCACCGGGCCGCTGCTGGCCGGGTTGATGGCGTCGAACTGGGCCTTGTTCCACACATAGGCCGCACCCGTGCCCCGGCTGCTGACCCATTCGCCGGCCAGGTTGCGGCCATCGTTGCGGCGGCCGGGCGTGCTGGGGTATTCGGGGTCAGTCTCGGTCTTGGGCAAAAAATAGGTGCGGCCGCCGCCCATCGCCACCTGCAGGCTGCTGCGCACCGTGGGGCTCAATTCAATCAGTTGGCGCGCGATGTCTTTGGTGCCACAGCCGGCGGGCAAGATGTTGCTGTCGGCCTCCCAGTCGCGCATGGGGGTGTGGGCGTAGGTGGCGCCCGGCGTGGCGTGGGTCAGGCGGGCGGTGGACACCACGCCGGTGGCGCGGCCGTTGGCCGCAGCAAGCTCCAGGATGGTGGGCAGCGCGCGGGCGGCCACCTTGGCCGCGTCGCATTCACTGCGTGCGGTGGTGTGGTCTACCGACAGCATGCCCTCACGCGCCTTGTGGCCAGTGAAGATGGCGGTGGCGGTGGGTGCGGAGTCCGACGTTTGCTGGTCCCACGAATACGTCTTGGACAAGGCGCTGTAGGGCAGCGTCTCGAACGACAGCCGGTTCTCCTCGCCGGGCCTGCCTTTTTTCTGGCCTTCCAGGATGCGTGCGGCGGTCTGGGTGCTGATGCCCATGCCGTCGCCGATGAAGATGATCACGTTTTTGGCGCGCCGCGTGTTGTCGACCAGCGCCTTGCTGCTGGCGATGAAGGCGCTGCCGGCCTGGTCCCAGTCGGCCACGGCCTCGGGGCCTTTGACCACGGGGTCGGCGGCAAGGGCGGGACAAACAGCCGTGGCTGCCAGCAAACAAGCCGCCGCAGCGGCAATCACAGGCGTGTTCATGCGCAAAACTCCTTCAGCCGATCCGGCCCAACAGCACGTATTCCATCAACGCCTTCTGCACATGCATCCTGTTTTGGTTTCGGCCCGGCGCTGCCGCGCCCTCACATCGCTGCGCGATATGAGCCTGCACCGAAACAGACTGCAGGCGCTGCGCGCCTGAGGACCGAATGATCATCCGATCCTCCCGAGCAAAAGGTACTCCATGAGTGCCTTCTGCACATGCATCCTGTTTTGATTTCGGCCCGGCGCTGCCGCGCCTTCACATCGCTGCGCGATATGAGCCTGCACCGAAACAGACTGCAGGCGCTGCGCGCCTGAGGACCGGATGATCATCCGATCCTCCCGAGCAGAAGGTACTCCATGAGTGCCTTCTGCACATGCATCCTGTTTTCGGCCTCATCCCACACCACCGATTGCGGCCCGTCGATGACCTCGGCCGTCACCTCCTCGCCCCGGTGGGCCGGCAGGCAGTGCATGAACAGCGCATCGGGCGCGGCCACCGCCATCATCTCGGCGTCCACACACCAGTCGGCAAAGGCCTTCATGCGGGCTTCGTTCTCGGCCTCGAAACCCATGCTGGTCCACACATCGGTGGTCACCAGATGGGCGCCCCGGCAGGCCTCAAGCGGGTCAGCAAACAGCTTGAAGCAGGTGGTGGACGTGATGCCCGCCACCAGCGGGTCTACCTCATAGCCCCCGGGTGTGCTGATGTGCAGCGTGAAGCCCAGGATGTCGGCCGCCTGCAGCCAGGTGTTGGCCATGTTGTTGCCGTCACCCACCCAGGCCACCACCTTGCCTTGCAGGCAGGCCAGGATGTCGGCGTCACCACCAACGCTGGTGGTGCCACGCTGCTCAATGAAGGTGAACAGGTCGGCCAGAATCTGGCAGGGGTGGAACTCATTCGTCAGGCCATTGATCACCGGCACCCGCGAATGCGCGGCAAACGCGCTGAGCTTGCTCTGCTCAAAGGTGCGGATCATCACCAGATCGACCATGCGGCTGATGACGCGGGCCGAATCCTCGATCGACTCGGCGCGGCCCATCTGGCTGTCGCCGGTGGTCAGGTTGACCACCGAGCCGCCCAACTGGTACATGCCGGCCTCAAAACTCACCCGGGTGCGGGTGCTGGCCTTCTCGAAGATCATGGCCAGCGTGCGGTCCACCAGCGGGCTGTAGCGCTCGTAGTTCTTGAAACGGGTCTTGATGGTGTTGGCGCGCGCAAACAGGTAGGCGTATTCCTCGGCCCGCAGGTCCTTGAACTGCAAGAAGTGCTTCATCAGGCTCGGTCCTGGTTTCATGCCGATGTGATTTGGGGTCTGGCGCGGTCAGGCCACTGCAGCGGGCGGCGGCTCGGCCAAAAAGGCGCGCACCAGCGGCACCAGAATGGCCACCATCTCATCAGCTTCAGCGGCAGTCAGGATCAACGGCGGCAGCAGGCGGATCACCGTGTCGGCGGTGATGGACAGCAGCAGCCCGGCCTCTGCGGCCCGCAGCAGCAGCGCGCCACAAGGCCGGTCCAGTTCGATGCCGATCATCAAGCCCTGGCCACGGATCTCCTTGAAGCCGGGCACAGGCCCCAAGCCTTCGATCACGCCGGCGCGGATGCGCTCGCCCATTGCGGCGGCGTTGGCCATCAAGCCGTCTTCTTCCATGATGCGCAGTGTCTCGATGCCCGCGCGCATGGCCAGCGGATTGCCGCCAAACGTGGTGCCGTGGTTGCCCGGCTGCAGCACATCTTTTGCGCGCGGCCCAGCGACGATGGCGCCGATGGGCACGCCCGAGCCCAAGCCCTTGGCCAGCGGCATCACATCGGGCTGGATGCCAGCCCACTGGTGGGCAAACCACTTGCCGGTGCGGCCGATACCGCACTGCACCTCGTCAAGCATCAGCAGCCAGTCTTGCTGGTCGCAGATCTGGCGCAGGCCGCGCAGCACATCCCAGCGGGTGGGGTTGATGCCACCCTCGCCCTGGATGGTCTCCAGAAAGATGGCCACCACATTGGGATTGGTGCGTGCCACCTCGCGCACCTCGTCCAGATCATTCAGCGGCAGGCGCACAAAACCCTCCACCAGCGGGCCGAAGCCGGCCTGCACCTTGGGGTTGCCGGTGGCTGACAGCGTGGCGATGGAGCGGCCGTGGAAGGCCTTGTCGTAGACGATGACCTCGGGCCGCTCGATGCCCTTGTCATGGCCAAACTTGCGCGCGATCTTGAGTGCGCCCTCGTTGGCCTCCAGCCCGGTAGAGCAGAAAAACACCGCGTCCAGGCCGGACAGCTCACACAGCTTGGCCGCCAGCGCCTCCTGCATGGGCGCGGCATAGTAGTTGCTGCA
>JANPOW010000314.1:0-9073 GCA_031428185.1 Betaproteobacteria bacterium
CAGCGTGATGCTGGCCAGGCGGGCCTGCTGCAGCTCTTCCACCGTGTCGTCGTCGGCACCGTGGAAGTAACCGCGCAGCAGGCTGTAGCGCGCATCGCGCGCGTCGCGTGTCAGGCGGATGACGCGCCGCATCGGCACGCCCACCAGCACCAGCGCCTGCGCGGCCAGCATCAATGAGCCCTCGATGGCCTCGGGCACCACCTCGGTGGCGCCGGCGGCGCGCAGTTGCTCGATGTCGCTGTCGTCCAGCGTGCGCACGATCACCGGCACCTGCGGCGCGTGCTCCCGCACCAGGCGCAGGATTTTCAGTGCCGACGGCGTGTCGTGGTAGCTGATCACCACTGCGCTGGCCCGGGAGAGGCCCGCCGCCATCAGGCTTTGCAGGCGCGCGGCATCCCCAAACACCACACTCTGGCCGGCGGCGGCGGCCTGGCGCACACGGTCGGGGTCCAGGTCGAGGGCGATGTAGGGAATGGCCTCTTGCCCCAGCATGCGCGACAGGTTTTGCCCACTGCGGCCATAACCCGCAATGATCACGTGCGCCTCGGTCGTGATGGACTTCTTGGCAATGCTGGTCAGCTGCACCGATTGCAGCATCCACTCACTGGCGGACAACCGCATCACGATGCGGTTGGCATACATCACGATGAAGGGTGTGGCCAGCATCGAGATCACCATGCAGGCCAGCACCGGGCTGAGCCAGCGCGCCTGCACCAGGCCTTGCTCGGCGCCCAGCGTCAGCAGCACAAAACCAAACTCACCGGCTTGCGCCAGGTACAGCCCGGTGCGCATGGCCACGCCCGGTGTGGCCTTGAAGGCGCGCGCCAGCCCGGCCACCAGCAGCGCCTTGGCCAGCACCGGGGTCACGCTGAGCAGCAGCACCAGCAGCCACTGGTCGATCACCGGGCGCCAGTCCAGCTTCATGCCGATGGTGATGAAAAACAGCCCCAGCAGCACATCGTGGAAAGGCCGGATGTCGGTCTCCACCTGGTGCTTGAACTCGGTCTCGGCCACCAGCATGCCGGCCACAAACGCGCCCAGCGCAAGGCTTAGACCAGCGTGTTCGGTCAACCAGGCCAGGCCCAGCGTGATCAGCAGCAGGTTCAGCACAAACAGCTCTTCGCTTTTGCGCCGCGCCACCATCGTCAGCCACCAGCGCATCACCCGCTGGCCTCCCACCAGCAGCAGGGTCAGCAGCAGCGTGGCCTTGAGCAGGGCCAGGGCCAGGGTGCGCGCCATGTCCGAGCCGCTGTCACCCAACGCCGGGATCAGCACCAGCAGCGGCACCACGGCCAGATCCTGGAACAGCAGCACACCCATCACCCGCTTGCCGTGGGGGCTTTCCAGCTCCAGCCGCTCGGCCATCAGCTTGACCACGATGGCCGTGGACGACATGGCCATGGCCGAGCCCAGCACGACGGCCCCTTGCCAGCTCAAGCTCCACTGCACGCCCAGCCAGCCAAAGCCCAGCGCCAGCAGCGCGTTGCCCAGCACCGCGCCCAGCACGGTGAGCACCACCTGCGACAGCCCCAGGCCAAACACCAGCGTGCGCATGCTGCGCAGTTTGGGCAGGTTGAACTCCAGCCCGATCACAAACATCAAGAACACCACGCCAAACTCGGCCAGGTACTTGACGCCGGCGGTGTCCTTGGCCAGCGCCAGTGCGTTGGGGCCGATCAACACCCCCACCGCCAGGTAGCCCAGCATGGGCGGCAGGCGCAACAGCCGGCAGGCCACCACGCCCAGCACCGCGGCCACAAGGTAAAGCAGGACAACTTCGAGGGTGGTGGCCATGCCTACTTTGGGGTGCTTTTTGCGACCGGCCTTGGGGCGGCCGCCTGGGGCCGGGCAGCGCCAGGCGGCGCCTAGAATCAAAAATCACAGCCGTGGATCGTAAGCGAGCGCGCCACGCCAGCACTGGCCTGCCGCACTGGCCGCACCAGCCCCGGCATCCACCCCAGGCCCTTGCTTCGCCCGTGCCCACCAGCCCACCCGCCTTCAGCCCCGAGCGCGCCACCCGCGCACTGCAGCTTGCCGCCCGCACCTTTGAGATCGAGGCCGCTGCGCTGCAAGGTTTGGCCGCGCGCCAGGGCCCCGGTTTTGCAGCTGCCGTGGCGGCCATGCTGGATTGCCGTGGCCGGGTCATCGTGATGGGCATGGGCAAAAGTGGCCATGTGGGCCGCAAGATTGCCGCCACCCTGGCGTCCACCGGCACAGCGGCGTTTTTTGTGCATCCGGGTGAGGCCAGCCATGGTGACCTGGGCATGGTGCAGGCCGGTGATGTGGTGCTGGCCATCAGCAACAGCGGCGAGAGTGATGAGCTGGCCGCCATCCTGCCCGCGCTGCGCCGGCTGGGCACCACGCTGGTGGCCATGACGGGCAAGGCCGACTCCACCCTGGCCCGGCATGCCGACATGGTGCTCAGCTGCGCAGTCGATCAAGAAGCCAGCCAGCTCAATCTGGCGCCCACCGCCAGCACCACCGCGCAGATGGCGCTGGGTGATGCGCTGGCCGTGGTGCTGCTGGACGCACGGGGTTTTGCGCCCGAAGACTTTGCCCGCTCCCACCCCGGTGGTGCGTTAGGCCGCAAGCTGCTGGTGCATGTGGCTGACCTGATGGTGCGCGGGGATGCGCTGCCGCTGGTGGCCACCAGCACCCCGTTCATCAGCATGATGCGCACCATGTCGGCCAAAGGCCTGGGCACCGCGCTGGTGGTGGACGACCCGCGCCGCGCCGCACCGCAATTGCTGGGCATCTTCACCGACGGTGATCTGCGCCGCCAGGTGGAGCGGGGTGCTGACCTGCGCACCCTGTCGGCCGGTGCGGTGATGCACAGCACACCGCGCACCATCCGCGCCGATGCATTGGCGGTGGTGGCGGCCGACCTGATGGAGCAGCACCGCATCACCAGCGTGGTGGTGCTGGATGCGGCTGGCGCACTGGCCGGGCTGCTGAGCATTGGCGACCTGATGCGCGCCAAAGTGGTGTGATGGCGGCTTTGACCTTCCCACCCGAGCTGCTGTTGCGCGCCCAGGGCAGTGGGCTGGCCATGCAGGCCGCCATTTTTGATGTGGACGGTGTGCTGACCGACGGCAAGCTGTGGATCAGCGAGCAGGGTGAGCTGTTCAAGGCGTTTCATGTGCTGGACGGCCACGGCCTCAAGCTGCTGGCGCAGGCCGGGGTGGCGGTGATCGTGATCACTGGGCGTGATTCACCCGCCGTGCGGCGCCGCCTGGCTGACCTGGGTGTAGGCGATGCGCACTTTGGCGTCGCTGACAAGCTGGCCGTGGCCGGCCCGCTGCTGGCAGCACGCGGTATTGATTGGGCCGATGTGGCGGTGATCGGTGACGACTGGCCCGACCTGCCGCTGCTGGCCCGCGCCGGCCTGGCCTGCGCACCGCCAGGTGCCCATGCCGAGGCGCTGGCGCTGGCCCACCATGTCACCCGCGCGGCCGCAGGCGCCGGCGCTGCCCGTGAGCTGTGTGACCTGCTGCTGCAGGCCAGTGGCCGCTACGCCGCCTTGCTGCAAGCGCAGCTGGGCACGCTGGACGGGCGCTGACACGGCATGCAGCGGCATGCGCCCACGCCACCGCGTGCACTGCACCTGCCTGACCTGCCTGAGGTGTCGGTGCAGCTGGGCGGCTCCGGGCCGGGTGCGGGCGTTGACGGCATTGCGTTGGGGCCACCTGCACCGGGCGCAGCGGGTGATCCGTCCGGCCTGCCGCGCCAGCGGGCGCCGCGGGGCCACCGGCTGCGCCAGGCGCTGGCGTCCTATCTGCCGCTGCTGTTGATGGGCCTGCTGGCCGTGTCCACCGGCTGGTTGGTCAGGAACACACCGCAGGCGCCGGCTGCCGTGGCCGATGGCCCGCCACGGCAAGACCCGGACTACACCATGACCGGTTTTGCCATCACCCGTTTTGCGCCCGATGGCCGCGAGCAGCTGCGCATCTCGGGCGACGTGTTGCGCCACTACCCACTGACCGACCAGCTGGAGATCGAGGGCGTGCGCATCCGCGCCTACGCGCCCGACGGCCGCATCACCGACGCCAGCGCCCGCCGGGCCTTGTCCAACGCTGATGGCAGCGAGGTGCAACTGCTGGGCGGCGCCAGGGTGGTCAGCCAATTGGGGCGTACTTCTGGCGGTGCTTCTGGTGGTACTTCGGGGGGTACTTCTGGTGGTGCCACGGGCGCCGATACGCTGGAGGTGCAGGGTGAGTTTTTGCACGCCTTCCTGCGCTTTGAGCGCCTGCGCTCGCACCTGCCGGTGCAGGTGCGGCGCGCCGGCAGCGACACCCGCGCCGGTGGGCTGGACTATGACCACCTGGCGCGCCAGCTCCAACTGCTGGGCCCGGTGCGCATGACGCTGCGGCCCGGGTCCGGCCCAGCGCTGGTGGGGCCCGCAGCGTTGGCTGCCCAGGCGGCGCCTGCCGTTGCCACGGCCGTCACAGCCACGCCCACCACGCCGCCATGAGCAACACCGCGCCGCTGGCCTTGATCACCGGCGCGTCCAGCGGCATCGGCCAGGCGCTGGCGCTGCGTTACCACCGCGCCGGTTGGCGGCTGGCGCTGGTGGCGCGGCGTGGTGATGCGCTGCGCGAGTGGGCTGCCGCACATGGCATGGCGCCGGCCACGGTCTCGGTCCATGCGGCCGATGTGCGGGACCTGGCCGCAATCGCCGCCATGGGCCGGGCCGTGATCGCCGCGCAAGGGGTGCCGGACGTGGTGATCGCCAATGCCGGCATCAGCATCGGCATGGACACGGCGGACGCGGCCGACCTGGACGTGCTGCGCGCCACCTTCGAGACCAACAATCTCGGCATGGCGGCGACATTCCAGCCGTTTGTGGCGGCCATGTGCCAGCGCGGCAGCGGCGCCTTGGTGGGCATTGCCAGCGTGGCCGGCATCCGTGGCCTGCCCGGCCACGGGGCCTACTGCGCCAGCAAGGCGGCCGTTATCAGCTATTGCGAAAGCCTGCGTGGGGAATGCCGGCCGTTTGGCGTCAAGGTGGTCACCATCGCGCCGGGCTATATCGACACCCCGCTGACCCAGCGCAACCGCTACAGCATGCCCTTCAAGTTGAGCGCCGATGAATTTGCCGAGCGCGCGTTCCACAGCATCCAAGCCGGCCACCGGTTCCGTGTCATCCCGTGGCAGATGGGCCTGGTGGCCAACGTGATGCGGGTGCTACCCGACGCGCTGTTTGACCGGTTGTTTGCCGGCCGGGCGCGCAAGCGGCGCCAGCACGAATGAGCTGAGCGCGCGGCTTGCATCCGTCTGGGTGCGCGCGTGCCGGCACGGGCCGCCCGCCCAAGCCGCAGCGCAGTTGCCCAAGCGACGCGGCCATGAAAAAGGCGCCCGAAGGCGCCTTGTTTGTCTTGCGGGTCAGGCCGGATCAGTAGCCTTGGCTGCCACCACCACCGTAGCCGCCACCACCACCACTGCTGCCGCCACCACGGGGGCCGCCGCGGCCGGTGCCGTAGGGGCTGCGCCCACCACCACCACCGCCGGCACCACCACCACCGGCACCGCCAGCGCCACCACCGTAGCCGCCGCCGCTGCGACCACCACCGCCGCCGCCGTAACCGCCGCCACCACCGCTGCTGCCGCCACCGCCGTAACCACCGCCGCCGCTGCCACCGCCACCGCTGCCACCACCACCGTAGCCGCCACCGCCACCACTGCGGCCGCCACCACCGCCGCCGTTACCGCCGCCGCCACCGCCGTAGCCACCACCACCGCCGCCACCCGGACGCTCTTCGCGTGGGCGCGCTTCGTTGACGACGATGGCACGGCCTTCAAGCGGCTGGCCATTCATGCCGTTCATCGCGGCTTGTGCTTCGGCGTCAGACGCCATCTCGACAAACCCGAAGCCTTTGGAACGACCGGTTTCGCGGTCCATCATCACCTTGGCAGAGGTCACGGTGCCGAATTGACCGAATGACTGCTGCAGGGATTCATCACGCACCGAGTACGCGAGGTTGCCGACGTAAAGCTTGTTTCCCATGGCGGGAAGCTCCTTCTCAAGAAAAGTAAACCATGTGGAGCTTCATCCCGGCATGAACCACTCAAGCTTCAGGCGCCGTCTCCAGACACGGGCCGGGAGCGATGACGCCCCGACTGAACATTATGGTGGCAAAACACAAACCGCCACTAGCGCGACAGAAGGGGGGCAAACCCGCAAGTATCATGAGTGTTGTCGTGCGGGTACAACCGCACCGCATTGACACGGCGGCGGCGGGTATTTCGTGCCCAAAAGCATCATCGCGGTGCGTCACGCACCAGCCGCCCGCCGCTGGTGCCGGCCTGACCCCTCACCCAACATGCCCGCTTCGTCGCCCGACCTCATCAAGCCGCTGATCGCCCTGCTGGCCATCGTCAACCCGGTGGGCGCCGTGCCGTTTTTTCTGGCGTTCACCCAGGGTTTGACGCGTGAGCAGCGCCTGCACACCTTGCGGGTGAGCGCGTTTTCGGCGTTTTGCGTGATTGCCGTCAGCGCTGTGGCGGGGCTGCAGATCATCGGCTTCTTTGGCATCTCCATCGCCTCGTTCCAGGTTGGTGGCGGCATGTTGTTGCTGATCTCGTCGCTCAACATGCTCAACGCCCAGCCGGCCGAGAGTGGCAAGGCCGATGTGGACGAGGGCCAGCACAAGGCCGATGCCGGTGCCAGCGTGGCGGTGGTGCCGCTGACCATCCCGCTGCTCACCGGCCCGGCTACCATCTCCACCATGGTGATCTATGCCGAAAAAACCCGCACCTTCTGGGAGCACGCGGTGTTGGTGGGTTACGGCGTGGTGATCGGCCTGGCCACCTACGCCGCGTTTGCCGCGTCCGGCCGCATCGCCCGGGTGTTGGGCCGCACCGGCATCAATGTGATGACCCGGCTGATGGGCTTGATCCTGGCGGCGATGGCGGTGGAGCTGCTGGCCGACGGGCTGGTCAAGTTGTTCCCCATCCTGGCCAGCGCCGCGTTGCGCTGACTGCCTGCCGGCCAGCGCGTCAAGATGCCCGATTCCAGCCTGGTCTACGATCACATCATTGTGGGTGCCGGCACCGCCGGGTGCCTGTTGGCCAACCGCCTGTCGGCCGACCCCACCAAGCGGGTGCTGCTGATCGAGGCCGGTGGCAATGACGACTATCTGTGGGTGCACATCCCGGTGGGTTACCTCTATTGCATCGGCAACCCGCGCACCGACTGGCTGTACAGCACCGAGCCCGACGCCGGCCTGAACGGCCGCACGCTGCGCTACCCGCGTGGCAAGGTGCTGGGGGGATGTTCCAGCATCAACGGCATGATTTACATGCGTGGCCAGCAGCGGGACTACGACGGCTGGGCCGCCAGCAGCGGTGATGCCCGCTGGCGCTGGGACGACAGCCTGCGCTACTTTCAACAGCACGAAGACCACTGGCGCGGCGCCAATGCCCACCATGCCGCACCCGGTTTTGATGCCACTGGTGCACGCGCGGGTGGTGAATGGCGGGTGGACAAGCAACGCCTGCGCTGGGAGATCCTGGACGCCTTTGCCGCCGCCGCGCAAGAGGCCGGCATCCCCGCCACCGATGACTTCAACCGGGGCAACAACGAGGGTGTGGGCTACTTTGAGGTCAACCAGCGTGGTGGTGTGCGCTGGAACGCGACCAAGGCGTTTTTGCGGCCGGTGCAGCACCGCGACAACCTGCAGCTGTGGACTGGCGCGCAAGTCACCCGCCTGGTCAGCGCGCGCGATGACGCCGGCCTGCGGGTCACCGGGGTGGAGGCGCGGCCCGAAGGCCATGACCACAACCGCGGTGCGCCGCTGATCGCCCGGCTGCGTGGTGATGGCCGGCCGGGCACGGGTGAGATTGTGCTGGCGGCCGGCGCCATCGGCACGCCGCAGGTGCTGCAACTCTCGGGCATCGGCCCGGCCGCGCTGCTGCAGCGGCACGGCATCAGCGTGCAGCATGATTTGCCGGGTGTGGGCCAGAACCTGCAAGACCATTTGCAGATCCGCGCGGTGTTTGAGGTGCAGGGTGTCAAGACGCTCAACACGCAGGCCAACTCACTGTTGGGCAAGGGCTTGATCGGGCTGGAATACCTGCTGCGCCGCAGCGGGCCGATGAGCATGGCGCCGTCGCAACTGGGCTGCTTCACCAAGTCATCACCAGCGCTGGCCTGGCCTGATTTGCAGTACCACGTGCAGCCGCTGTCGCTGGACGCGTTTGGTGAGCCGCTGCACCGCACCGATGCCTTCACTGCCAGCGTGTGCAACCTGAACCCCACGTCGCGTGGCCAGGTGCAGATCCGCAGCAACCGGCCCGAGGACGCGCCAGCGATCCAGCCCAACTACCTGTCCACTGAGCATGACCGGCAGGTTGCCGCGCAATCCCTGCGCTTGACCCGCCGCATTGCGGCCCAGCCGGCGCTGGCCAAATACCGGCCGCGTGAGGTCAAACCGGGTGTGCAGTTCGAGACCGATGCGGAGCTGGCCCGGTTGGCCGGCGACATCGGCACCACCATCTTCCACCCGGTGGGCACCTGCAAGATGGGCGCGGCGGGCGATGCGCAGGCGGTGGTGGACAGCAGCCTGCGGGTGCGTGGTGTGGCCGGCCTGCGCATTGCCGACGCCAGTGTGATGCCCACCATCACCAGCGGCAATACCAACTCGCCCACGCTGATGATTGCCGAGCGGGCGGCCGATTGGCTGCGCGCGGCCACCCGCTGAGGGCGGCTGTCTGCCGCTGCTGGTATCAACCGGCGCTGCCGGCGTCTTTGATAAAAGTGTTGCCTTCAAGCACAGCGGGGTTATTCCGCAGTGACGCTGTGCAAGCCCCTGCCTACAGTGCGCCCACTCGGCGGGTTCAGCCGGCCAATGCGGGCCGCTTGCCGCCCGGGGGGACTGAGGAGACACACAACACCACAAGCATCGGGTGACTGACCGGGCGCCTAAAAAGAACACAGCGCCAGCACGGCAGACCCAACTCCCCAACGCCAGGCTTTGCAGCCTGGCGTTTTTTTTAGTGAGAGGGTTTTTGGGGGGGTTGGAGGGCAGGGGTGGGGGACGGCCGTGCAGGCCAGCAGTGCAGCCCCTCAGCACGG
>JANPOW010000315.1:0-6356 GCA_031428185.1 Betaproteobacteria bacterium
CGTTGGGCCGGCCGCTGCGTCGGCGAGTTCAAACGGCTGGAGAACCGCAACGCCTTGTTCGGCATCGTGCAGGGCGGCATGTTCACGTCGCTGCGGCAAGAATCGCTGGCCGCGCTGGTGGACATGGACCTGCCCGGTTACGCCATCGGCGGTGTCAGCGTGGGTGAGCCCAAAGAACAGATGCTGCAGATCATGGCGCACACGCCGCAGCGCCTGCCGGCGCACAAACCACGCTACCTGATGGGCGTGGGCACACCGGAGGATCTGGTGGAGGGTGTGGCCTGCGGGGTGGACATGTTTGACTGCGTGATGCCCACCCGCAACGCCCGCAACGGGCACTTGTTCACCCGGTTTGGTGACTTGAAAATCCGCAACGCCCGTCACAAAACGGACTTGCGGCCGATTGACGAAAGCTGCGGCTGCATGGCTTGCGCCGGTGGCCCCGCAGCCACGATGAGCGGCGTGGCTGGCGCGGTAAGCCGCGCCTACCTGCACCACCTGGACCGCTGCGGTGAAATGCTGGGGCCGATGCTGGCCAGCATCCACAACCTGCACTACTACCTGCACCTGATGCGCGAGATCCGCGCTGCGCTGGAGGCCGGCCACTTCGCGGCCTTCCGCGCCCAGTTCAACGCCGACCGCGCGCGCGGCGTCTAGCCGCGCCCCACACCCCACCCCACCCCACACACCCACACCACGCCCGCCCGGCAACCCGCCGCGCGGCGCCACCACACGGACACACACGCCCCATGGCGAGCAAACCCACATCCCGGCCCAAAGCCACCCCGGCGGCTGATGTCGCCACAGCGCCATTGACCGCCAAAAAGCCCGTCGCCAAGAAGGCTGTGGCCAAGCCGGCCGCCGCAAAAAAAGCAAAGGCAAAAACAGCAGCGGCAAAGCCGGTGGCCGCACCTGCGCCCGTGGCTGCCCCGGTGAGCGCACCAGCGGCTGCACTGGCCAATACAGCAGCGGCCAAAAAGGCGGCAACAGCAGCCCCGGCGGCCAAGAATGCGGCCACCAAAACCGCTGCTGCCAAGGTGGCTGCTAGCAAGACGGTGGCTGCTAGCAAGACGGTGGCTGCTGGCAAGACGGTGGCTGCAAGCAAGTCAGCGGCTGCCAAATCAGCGGCTACCAAGTCACCATCCGCCAAGTCACCGGTTGCCAAAGCACCGCTTGCCAAGACGGCGGCTGCATCACCCAGCCCGGCCAAAGTGCCCGCCGCCGAGCCTGCCAAACCCGTCAAGCCCGCCCCGGCGGCAGTGCCGGCCGCTGTCACCGAATCGGTCAAGCCAGCCGCGCCCAAGCCAGCCACGCCAAAGCAGGCCGCCGCCAAGCCCCAGGCGGCCCGGCAGAAGGCGAGCAAGCCAGCACCGGCCAAGCCCCGTGCGCCGCAGCCAACCAAGCGGCGCCCGGCAAGCCCCGCCGCAGCGGCAGTGGGCACTGCAGCCGCGCTGGACACCGCACCAGCGGTGCTGGCGGTCTTGACCAATGCGCCGCAGCCGGTGGCCGAGGCCAGCACTGCCCCGCTGCCCAACGTGGTGGCCGCCGCACCCGCAGCGCAGCCTGATCGCCCAGCCACGCCACCGGCCGCAGCGGCCCCACCGGCCCCGGTCGCCCCGCCCTCAGGCGCCGCGCACAGCGAGATCCTGCTGATCGCCGGTGACCAGAACGCCCTGGCCTGGCGCCCCGGCCAAACCTGCCCGGCTGACTTGCGCAAGGCCGCACAAGCCCGGCTGGATGCCCAGCAACACCTGGCAGCCGATGACGACGCCGCGCTGCCGCTGCTGCTGCGTCTGGCGTCTGAGGCCGGCCACAGCGTGCGGGTGGATGCTGCCGTGTGGCCGCACCTGGCCGCGCACCGCGACGCCCGCACCCGGCTGGCAGTGCTGGCCCACGCCTACCCCGGCGGCCCGGCCGGCGCGGCGCTGCAACACCTGCTGCGTTCCGCCCTGCCGGCCTACCAGGCTGAGGGCGCCTTGTTTGCCGTGGTGGCCGGCCGGGCCTTGATTGCCGATGAGCGTGGCCTGGGCAAAGGCGTGCAAGCCATCGCCGCTGCTCGGCTATGGCAGCGCCACTTCGGCGTGCGCCGCACGCTGGTGCTGTGCGCCGCTGGCCAGCGCAGCGCCTGGCAGCGCGCCTGGCTGCGCTTTGCCGGCACGGCGGATGCGGAGGCCGACCCCCAAGACCCCGCACACGGCATGCCACAACGCATGGACGGTGGCCTGCACCAGCGCCAGGCGCTGTGGTCTAGCGCTGCCGGTGTGCGCATCCTGTCGCCCGAGGCGCTGGCCAGTGATGCCGCTCATCTTGCACATTGGGCGCCTGACCTGATCATCATCGACGAGCCGCAAGCCCTGGGGCTGGATGCTGCCGCCTGGGCCCAACTGCAAGCCCCGCACGCGCTGGTGTTGTGCGGCGCGCCGCTGGCCGACCTGCCCGAGCTGATGGACAACATCGTGCAGTGGCTGGATGTGCAGCGCCTGGGGCCATTGGCCGCGCTGCGTGAGCTGCAAGCCGCCAGCCGCAGTGGCCGGGCGCTGACCGACGCCGACATCGAGCGCCTCACCAACAGCCTGTCGCGCCTGATGCTGCAGCGCCTGCGCGCCGATGTGGCCGATCAACTGCCGGCGCTGGTGCACACCGAGCGCTTGGTCACCCTGGCGCCCGGCCAGCGCACGGTGCACGACCAGTCCCTGGCCACCCTGCAGCGTGGCCTGGCCAGCTGGTTGCACAGCGGCTACTGCAGCGATGCTGACCAGTGGCGCCTGGCCAGCGCACTGCGCCTGGCCAGGCAGGCCTGCCACCGCGCCGACCCGTTGGACGAGGCCAGCGCGCTGGCCGAATCCACCGTGCTGGCGCTGCAGGCCCAACTGGCCGACTGGGCCGGCACCGGCCCGCTGCAAGTGGCCGTGTTGTGTGACAGCCAAGCCGACCGCACGCAGTTGGCGCAGCGTCTGGTGCCGTCCGAGCAACTGCATCTGGTGGGGCCGGACGACAGCCTGCCGGCCGGCCTGGACGCCGTGCTGGTGGTGGGTGTGCCCTGGCGCACCCGGCGCAACCCGGCCGGCCCGCGCAACAGCGTGGCACCCGGCCAGCAATGGATTTACCTGTTGGCGCAGGACAGCCTGGAGGCCGGCCTGTTCAACACCCTGGCCAGCCGCACTGATGCACCACGCAGCCCGGCCGACAACGGTGGCCGGGGCTATCTGCAGGGTGAGCGGCTGGTGGAGTGGTTGCAGTTGTTGCAGGTGGCGGTGGCGGCTGCGGCAACAACAGCGGCCTGACCGTGCGCCGGGCTTGAGGAGGCACCAGCGGCCATGCTCAAGCCCCTGCTGAGCGCCCTGGTCACCGGCCTGCGCCACACCCTGAGCGCCGGGCTGGCGCTGCTGATCCTGTTTGAAGAATGGGGTTGGGAGCCGCTGCAGCGCGCCCTGGCCTGGGTCGGCCGGCTGCCGCTGCTGCGCCAGTTGGAGGCCGGCATCGCCCGCCTGCCACCGCGTGCAGCACTGGCTGTGTTTTTGCTGCCCACGCTGTTGTTACTGCCCGTCAAGCTGCTGGCACTGGCGGCAATCGCCCACGGCCACAAGCTGCTGGGCTTGGCTGTGATCGTGCTGGCCAAGCTGCTGGGCACGGCGGTGGTGGCGCGGCTGTTTGCGCTGACCCGGCCGGCGCTGCTGCAATTGGCCTGGTTTGCGCGGATTTATGGCCGCTGGACGGCCTGGAAGGATGCGCTGCTGGCGCAGGTGCGGGCGTCGTGGGCCTGGCGCAGCGGGCGGGCGGTCAAGCGCCTGTTGCGGCAGCGCTGGGCGCGCTGGCGGCGTGGGGCGGCGGCGGAATAGCTGCGCAGGTCAGCAGCTCAATCGTCATTCAGGCCTTGTTGCTGGCCAGATCAAAGGCGATGGTGGTTTCCAGAACCAACCAGGCCGGTGTGCGCTCCAGTTGATAGTGGGGCTGGACGCTCAGTTGCACACGGCAGAAACCGGGTTGGCCCTCAATGGGCAACACCCGCACCTCGGCGCGGGCCAACGGACGCTGCATTGGCGTGTTTGGGACCAGTGGTTGCGTTGGATCCAGGACGTATTGCTGCAGCCAGCCCACGAGGTCGTGCGTCAGCGCCACGGGCGAGCGGTAGCTGCCCGCCGCGTCGCGCACCTTGCAGCGCAGGTGGTGCATCACGCGGCAGGCGGTCAAAAGGTGCGGCCAGCGGGCGGCTAGGCGTGCGGATGCCGGGTCGTCAGACGGATCCATCTCGAGTGCGTGCAGCGACTGGGCGACCAGGAACGCCGTCAACATGCCGCCCGGGCGCTGGAGCAGGGGCATCAGGCCCAAGGAAGACAACTCGGCCTCACGCCGGTCGCTGATGGCCACCTCGGTGGGCGCCAAGGTGGTGCTGGCGGGCAGGCCGTCCACCACACCACCCGACTCCAGGCCCACGATGCGGGCGCACCAGCCGTGGTCGGCGAAGGCCCGCGCGATGTTGCCGGCCATGCCGTACGCGGGGTTGATCCAGCCGGTGGTTTGGCCGCCGTCGGCCTCCTCGAAGTCGAATCCGGCCACCGGGTGGGTGCTGGCGCCGTAGCGCAGCCGGCCGCGCATACGCGGCAGCGCCAGGCCGATGTAGATGGCCTCGTCACGCTGGCGCAGTGCCTGCCAGGCGGCAAGCGCGGGATCGCTCAACTGCTTGTCCAGCGGGCTTGTGCCTGCCAGGCCTTGCCAGTTCTTCAGCCCCAGCAGCGCCGGGCTGGCGGCGGCCACAAACGGCGCGTGGGCCGCCGCTGCCAGCGTGGCCATCGCCCCCAGCAGCACCACATCGGCGGGCGACGCATCAAAGGCGTAGTCGCCCACCAGCAGGCCGAAGGGCTCACCGCCAAACGTGCCATAGGTCTCGTCATGCAGCTTGGCCTGCAGCGGGTTGGCCGTGACATCGCTGTGGGTGGACAGGCCGGCAGCAAAGGCCTCGGCCAATTCAGTCTTGCTGACATCCAGCACCCGGATCTTGAGCAGCGGGCCGGTGGCAGTGCGCTGCACGAGGTGGTGCAGGCCCAGCCAGGCGTTTTCCAGCCGCTGGAAGGCGGGGTGGTGCAGTACCTGGGCGACGAGGCGAGTCAGCGTTTTCTCATGACCTTTGTACGCAGCGCAGGCCCTGTCCACCAGCGCGTCACCCAGCGACTCGGGCGTGTTGTTTTCTACGCTGGTGGCCATGGATCCCGCTTCGGCCGCTAGTGCTCGCAGGCGCTGCAGCAGCGACGCCTGCAGGGCGGCGTCAAGGTGGTCAAACGCTGCGGCCAAGTGGGCCGCCATGTCGTGTTGCGTGGTCTTGCTGCGGCGCGTTGCGCTGGCTGCGGCATGCAGCAAGTGACCCACCAGCAAGTTGGCTTCGTGGTTGAGGAGCATGACGAAACCCATGCGGGCCAACGGAATACGAAGCCCCGTCAGCACAAGCGCCGCGACGATCTGCTGCGCCAATACCGCAGGTGAAAAATCCGCCAAGCGCTTGAACTGCAACTCCAGCTTCAGATCGCCGTCGGGTGGTGTCAGCGGCATCACCAGGCTCAGCCCTGGCGCGACGGCCTGCATACACGCATCAAACCGAGCGGCGTCAAGGTCTACAAACCGTCGCTCAGCCAAGCCAAGCGTCGACTTGGCACGCTGGCCCGATAAATCCGCCAGCACGCCCACCACAAACGGCAGTTGCACGGTGACCTCGCGGCCCTCCAACTCCACGCTGTAGCCCAATTGCACCCGCTGGTCTTGCTGCTGCGGCGCCGCTTGTTCAGCCGGCGGCGGCGCCAGCAGCCAGGCAGTGCCGTCCAGCGCGCGCAGCCGCACGGCGCTGCCGGGGATCGTGGCGTGGTGCGGGGCGGGGCTGTCAAGGATGAGCACCTGGGGCGGTGGGGTATCGGGGTGCGCCGGGTCTTGCGGGTCTTCAGGGTGTTCCAGTTGCAACCACAACGGCCGCGTGGCCGGCAGCTCGATGTTGTGGCCTTGCTCGATGGGCCGCAGCGGGCTGACCAGCAGTGCGCCGTCCAGCAGGCCCACAAACACCGTGCGCCGGGGCAGGCGCCGGGTGGCAAAGCTGAAATCGTTGCTGGCCAGAAAGGCTTGCGGTGCGCTGCCCAGCACGCTGGCGTCACCCAGCAGCAGGTTGGCGCCGTACCAGGCGCGCTGGGCCAGCGGGTGGTCCAGCGCGCCGGGTGGCAGGTCGGCCATGGCGCGCAGCAGCCACCGGGCCACGCCTTCGGGGTTGGCAGTGCTGGGCGGGCTGCTCCGTGCCCCGTCGGGTGCGCCACCCGCAGCGCCGCTGCCCAGGTCTTGCAGCACGGCTTGCCAATGGGCGGTGATGGCCGGGTCAGTGG
>JANPOW010000316.1:0-2732 GCA_031428185.1 Betaproteobacteria bacterium
GAAGAAGGCCAGCGTGAGCCAGGTCAGGAAGGCCCAGGTTTCCAGCGGATCCCAGGCCCAGTAGCGGCCCCAGGCATCCTGCGCCCAGACCGCGCCGACGATCAGCATCAGGGTCTCGAACGCAAAGCCGAGCATCATGAAACGGAAGGCCAGGTTCTCCAGCCGTGCGCTGTCGGGCAAGCGCGCCAGCCGCTGCGCGAAGACGGCCCAATGCCGCAGCAGGATCAGGCCGGCGATGCCCACGGCCACCAGCACCGAACCGAGGAAGACCTTGCCGAACAGCACATGGATGTAGAGCCAGATCGTGCGGTAGGTCGGTGGCAGGTGGCCGTCGGCGGGGCTGGTTGCCAGCAGCCAGGCAATCATCAACAGCAGGATCGGCATCACCACCATGGCCGCAGGGCGGACCGCGGGCACGCGCCAGCAGGCCAGCAGGAAAATCAGCAGCAGGCTCCAGACATTGCTCGAGAGGATTTCAAACAGGGTGATGAACGGGCCGTGGCCCAGACGCTCCCAGCGCAGGCCAATGGCTGCGGCGTGCACGGCCAGTCCGATGACCAGCAGCGCCAGCACCGCGCGCTGCATGCGCCGCGCCGCCAGGGTGGCGCCGACCGCGGTCGAGCCCGCCAGCGCATACAGGGCCAGTGCGCTCCACAGCAGCAGCAACTCCGTCGTCATCGCTCAGGCATCCCAGGCTTGCGCCGCGAACTTGTGGCCGAAGTGCCAGGCCAGCGCGGCCACCACCAGCACACAGGCGGCGGCCAGCCATGGCAAGGTCCAGTCGTAGAACACGGTGTAGCCCATCCACAGCGTCAATCGCTCGTAGGTCAACACGCCCTCGGGCAGGGTGATCCGGCCACCCGGGACCAGTTCATGGCGCGCCTCGCCGATGCGCATCACCAGCTTGTGCTGCGCGGGCACGCGCAATTGCCAAGCTTGTTGCGGATCGAGGACCACTTCATCGAATTGCAGCATCGTCCACACGGCGATTTGCGTGGTGGGCAAGGTCCACTCCAGCGACTGACGCAATTCCTGGGTTGGATAGGACGGCAAGTTGACGCTGCCGCGGTGCGCCGCGCCGCCGTGCGGCTGCCACAGGAAAACTGGCGCGAAGCCCTTGTTGGCGCTGGTGTAGAAGCGATAGCCGCGGCGCACCAGCGGTTCGTTGTCGCCGATCACCGCACGCTGCTCGCCCGCGGCGTCATCCACCCAGCGCACGGCGTTGCGGGTTTGCGCCCGGCGCACCCCTTTTTCATAGCGGATGGTGTAGCCGTCGTTGGTGAACGCCGCGCGTTCGAGTTGGGCGCCGTGCCAGGGGCCGCTCTCGCTCTGCGTCAGTTGGCCGCTGAAGGTTTCGCCCTCGGCGAGTTCGAGTTGTCCGGTGAGGTAGGTCAGCCGGCCTGCGGCCACCAGCAGCAACACGGCCAGCAGCGCCAGGTGAAAAGTCAACAGCGCCGTCTGTTGGCGGAACACCGGCTTGGTCAGCACCACTGCGCTCAGGTTGAGTGCGCACAACATCAGCGGCGTGACCAGCAGCCACACGAACCCGGTTGCAAGGTAGTACGCGAGCACGCCTGAGGCGAGCGCAGCAAGCGAGGCCAGCGTCAGCTTCGGTGAAGCCAGGCGCGTGAGCCAGGGCGCCGCGAACCAGCCCACGGGCAGGGCGGTCGAGCTGGCCTTGGCGACGCTGGCAACCATGCTCATGGCGCGTTCTTGCAGCTCTCGCTGCCGTCGGCCATCCAGTTCTGCCCACTCTGGCCGTTGCCCGGCGCGCCGGCCGAGCCACAGCTCGACTGCGACCAGGTTCCGCTGGCGCGGAAGGTGCGGATCTTGAGCACCGCATTCATGTAGTACGGGCCGTTGTTGTACGGCGCGGTGGTGTTGTTGCGCACCTGTGTGCCGGGCGGCAAACCGACCTCGGGGCCGACGTCATTGAGGTTGACCAGAAAGGCCTTGTTCTTCCAGCCATGCGGTACGGCGATGTGGCACCAGTTGCAGCGGATCTTGCCGATGCGATCGACATGCAGGGTGTGATAGTTCGTTCCGCCCGAGGAAAAACCAGAACCACCGTTGCCGCCCGAGGTGCCGTAGTTGGCGTAGTCGTGGCACTTGAAGCACAGCCCCGTGGCCTGCTGCCCGGAGCCGGTGCTGGTGTTCCACAGACCTTTGAGCAGGAAGTTGTTGTTCGAGCCGTGCGGGCCCCAGGGACTGCCGTTCTCGCCGCCATTGGGGATCACCGAGGTGGCAGAGGTGACGTTGGAGCCGTGGCAGTCGCTGCAGTACATCGTCTGCGCGCCGACCGCATTGCGCCACGGCAGACGCCAACTGTTGACGCTGATGCCGCGGACCGCCGGGTTGCGGCCGGTGATGTCCATCACGGGATGCCATGAGCGGTGGTTGTTGGTTGCATACGCCGGCGCAGCGCCCGAATCGGTGGTCGACAGTTCGCCGCGGTGGGTGACCGGCGCCTGAAACTCCTTGGCCTGGTTGGTGTAGATCGTCAGATTGTTGGTGCCGCTGGGCGTGCCGCCCAGGCGTCCGAGGGGCGGGCGGTTGCCCAGCGGGTAGACGTTGTTGTCGGCGTAGCCGTAGTCCGAATGGCACTTCATGCAGACCTGGTACTCGCGCGTGACGTAGCTGGCGGCCACCGAGGTGTCGACACTGGCACCGGGGTCGCCGCGCTTGACGCTGTAGCCGATCGGCAGTTGCTGGAACGAGGTCGAACCGTATTG
>JANPOW010000317.1:0-40162 GCA_031428185.1 Betaproteobacteria bacterium
CGCAAGTGGCCAGCCTGAGCCTGGCGGACATTGCCGCCATGACCACCGCGCAACTGCGCAGCCTGGGCACCGCGTCCATCGCCGCGCTGGACAACGCCCAAATTGGCACCTTGAGCGCCGCCCAGCTGGGCGCCCTCAGCAGCAGCCAACTGCGCGCCATCGAGACCTTTGACATTGCCTCGCTGGGCACTGCCGCACTGGCCGGGCTGAGCAGCGGCCAGCTCAGCGCCATGAGCACGGCGCAGTTGGGCGCGCTGTCGTCTGACCAGTTGCAGGCGCTGGGCGCGGCGCAGTTGCGGGGTTTGTCCACCGCCCAGATTGCCGCGCTGGCCAGTGATGACCTGAACGCGCTGACCAGCAACCAGTTCCAGGCCTTGAGCACGGCCCAGATTGCCGCGCTGACCGCCGCCCAGGTGTCGCGCCTGGACAGCGCCGACCTGGCCGCCCTGGCCACGCACCAGGTGCGCGCGCTCAGCACCGCCGGTGTGGCCGCGCTGGACAGCGCGCAGATCAGCGCCCTCAGTGCGGCCCAACTGGCCGCGATGAGCAGCCAGCAGGTCCGCGCCATCGAGACCAACGACCTGGCCGCCATCAGCACCACCGCGCTGGTGGGCCTGGGCAGCGCGCAAATCGGTGCGCTGCGCAACGAACAGCTTGCCGCACTCGGCACGGACCAGTTGCAAGCCCTGACCAGCAGCCAGTTGCGTGGTCTGAGCACGGCCCAGATCGCCGGCCTGGCCAGTGATGACCTCAACAGCCTGACCAGCAGCCAGTTCCAGGCCCTGGGCACGGCACAGATTGCCGCGCTCAACAGCGCCCAAGTCAGCACGCTGGAATCGGCCGACCTGGCCGCGCTGGGCAGCCAGCAGGTGCGCGCCATCAGCACCGCCGGCATCAAGGCGCTGGAGAGTGACGACATCGCCGCGCTGGGCTCAGCCCAGATTGCCGCGTTGAGCACGGCCCAACTGGCCGCCATAGAAACCGCTGACATCAGTGGCATGGGCAGCAACGCGCTGGCCGGCTTGAGCAGCGCGCAGGTGGCCAGCCTGAGCAATGCCCAGCTTGCCGCCCTGGGCACTGACCAGTTGCAGGCCTTGAGCAGTGCGCAACTGCGTGGCCTGGGCACGGCGCAGATTGCCGCGCTGGGCACCGATGACCTGAACACGCTGACCAGCAGCCAGTTTCAGGCCCTGGGCACGGCCCAGCTGGCCGCCTTGACCACCTTGCAAGCCAGCACGCTGGAGACCGAGGACCTGGCCGCGCTCGGCACGCTGCAGATCCGCGCGCTGTCCAGCCAGGCGGTGGCCGCCCTCACCAGCACCGAGCTGGGTGCGCTCAGCGCGGCACAACTCACCTCGCTGACCACCGCGCAGTTGCGCAGCATCGAGACGGCCGACGTGGCCGCCTTCAACACCGCCACCGTGGCCGGCCTCAGCTCGGCGCAGATCGGCGCACTCACCGCAGGCCAGTTGCACGCGCTGGGCTCAAACCAGTTGCAGTCGCTCAGTGGCGCGCAGTTGCATGGCCTGGGCACGGCGCAGATCGCCAGCCTGAGCAGTGCTGACCTCAACACCTTCACCAGCAGCCAGTTCCAGGCTTTGGGCACGGCCCAGATCGCCGCGCTGACCACCCTGCAAGCCAGCAATCTGGACGCCGCTGACCTGGCCGCGCTGGGCTCCGCCCAACTGCGGGCGCTGGGCAGCCGTGCACTGGCCGCCTTTGACAGCGCTGACCTGGCCGCCCTCAGCGCCGCCCAGGTGGCCGCGCTGGGCACCGACCAGATCCACGCCATCACCACCAACACCATCAGCGGCCTGGGCACCGACGCGCTGGCCGGCCTGAGCAGCCTGCAGATCGGCGCGCTCAGCAACAGCCAGTTGGGTGCTTTGACGGCCGGCCAACTGCAAAGCCTGGGCAGCGCCCAGTTGCGTGGCCTGGGCAGCGCCCAGATCAATACGCTGGCCACTGACGACCTGAACGCGCTGACCAGTGCGCAGTTCCAGGCCTTGAGCACGGCCCAGATTGCCGCACTGAACACCCAACAAGCCGCCAATCTGGAATCGGCGGACCTGGCCGCGCTGGGCTCGCTGCAAATCCGCGCCCTCAGCACGCAAGCCATTGCCGCATTCGACAGCGCCGACATCGCCGCGCTGGGCACGGCCCAGGTGGCCGCACTGAGCAGCGGCCAGGTGCGCGCCATCAAGGTGGCTGACCTGGCCGGCCTGGGCACCGAGGCCGTGCACGCCCTCAACAGCGCGCAAGTGGCCAGCTTGAGCAGCAGCCAGTTGGCCGGCCTGGGCACCGACCAGTTGCAAGCCCTCAGCAGCGCCGCGCTGCGTGGCCTGACCAGCACGCAGATCAGCAGCCTGGGCACCGATGACCTGAACAGCCTGAGCAGCGAGCAGTTCCAGGCCCTGAGCACCAGCCAGATCGCCGCGCTCAACAGCGCCCAGGCCAGCAGTCTGGAGTCGGCTGACCTGGCCGCACTCAGCGCCGTGCAGATCCGCGCCTTGTCCACCCGCAACATCGCAGCCATGGACAGTGCCGACATCGGCGCCCTGGGCACCCACCAAGTGGCCGCGCTGAGCAGCGAGCAACTGCGGGCGGTGGACGCCGCCGACCTGGCCGGCTTGTCCACCGACGCTGTGCGGGCGCTGACCAGCAGCCAGTTGGCCGGCCTGGGCAGCAGCCAGTTGGGCGCCTTCAGCCCGACCCAGCTGCAAGCCCTGGGCAGCGCGCAACTGCGTGGCCTGGGCACCAACCAGATCAACAGCCTGGCCACCGATGACTTGAACAGCCTCACCAGCGACCAGTTCCAGGGCCTGAGCACGGCGCAGATTGCCGCCCTCAGCACGCTGCAGGTGAGCAACCTGGAATCGGCCGACCTGGCCGCGCTGAGCGCGGGCCAACTGCGCGCCTTCAGCACCCGCGCCATCGCCGCGTTGGACAGTGCCGACCTGGCCGCCCTGGGCTCGGCCCAGGTGGCCGCGCTGAGTGCGGACCAACTGCGCGCCGTCAACAGCAGCAGCATCACCGGCATCGGCACCGACGCCATCGCCGCGCTCAACAGCAGCCAGCTTGGCGCTTTGAGCAGTGGCCAGCTTGGCGCACTGGGCAGCAACCAGTTGGTGGCCATCAACACCGGCGCGCTGCGCGGCCTGGGCACGGCGCAGATTGCCACGCTGGGCACCGATGACCTGAACACCCTGACCAGCAGCCAGATGCAGGCCCTGGCCACCCAGCAGATTGCCGCGCTGACCAGCGCCCAGGTGGCCAACCTCGAATCAACTGACCTGGCCGCGCTGAGCACCGCGCAAATCCGCGCCATCAGCAGCCGCGCCATCGCCGCGCTGGACAGCGCCGACCTGGCCGCGATGGGCTCACAGCAAGTGGGCGGGCTGACATCGGAGCAACTGCGCGCCATTGCCAGCGACAGCATCGGCGCCATCGGCACCGACACCATCGCCGCGCTGGGCAGCGCCCAACTGGGCGGCTTGAGCAATGCGCAACTGGGCGCCCTGGGCAGCAACCAGTTGCTGGCCATCAGCACCGCCGCGCTGCGTGGCCTGGGCACGGCCCAGATCGCCAGCCTGGGCAGTGACGACCTGAACACCCTGACCAGTGCCCAGTTCAAGGGCTTGAGCACAGCGCAGATTGCCGCCTTGACCACCGCCCAGGCGTCCAGCCTGGAGAGTGATGACCTGGCCGCCCTGAGCGCTACCCAACTGGCCGCCTTCAGCACCCGCAACCTGGCCGCGCTGGACAGCGCCGACCTGGCCGTGCTGAGCGCCGCCCAGATGATGGGCCTGGGCACCGAGCAGATCCGCGCGCTGGAGACCACCGACATCAGCGGCCTCAGCACCGAGACCATCAAGGCCTTGAGCGTGGCCCAGGTCAGTGCGCTGAGCAACGGCCAACTGGCCGCGCTGACCAGCGCCCAGTTGCAATCCATCGGTACGGCCCAACTGCGCGCCGTGGCCACGGCCCAGATCGCCGGCCTGGGCACCGATGACCTGGACGCCCTCAGCACCGAGCAGTTCCGTGCCCTGACCACCGCCCAGATCGCCGCGCTCAACACCGCGCAAGCCGCCAATCTGGAATCGGCCGACCTGGCCGCACTCGACACCGCGCAGGTCCGCGCCTTGTCCACCCGCAACATCGCCGCGCTGGACAGCGCCGACATCGCCGCGCTGGGCACCCAACAGGTGGCAGCACTCAGCGCTGAGCAGATGCGCGCCATCCCCACGGCCGACCTGGTGGGCTTGTCCACCGCCGCCGTGCATGCGCTGGGCAGCGCCCAGGCCGCTGCGCTGAGCACACTGCAACTGGGCAAGCTGGGCAGTGAGCAGTTGCAAGCCTTGAGCAGCAGCGCGCTGCACGGGCTGAGCACGGCGCAGATTGCGTCCTTGAGCACCGACAGTGTCAACGCGCTGACCACCGACCAGTTTCGCAGCTTGAGCACCGACCAGATTGCCGCACTGCACACCGGCCAGGCCGGCGCGCTGCACAGCGACAGCCTGGGCGCTTTCAGCACGGCGCAAATCCGCGCGCTCAGCACCAAGGACATTGCCGCGCTCGACAGCGCCGACCTGGCCGCCCTGGCCGCAAGCCAAGTGGCTGCGCTGGGCAGCGACCAGTTGCGCGCCATCGAGACCAGCGACATCGTGGGCCTGGGCACCGACGCCATCCACGCGCTGGGCAGCGCCCAGGTGGCCGCACTCACCACCACGCAACTGGGGGCACTCACCTCTGACCAACTGCAGGCCATCGGCAGCGCCCAAGTGCGTGGCTTGTCCACCCTGCAGATCACCACGCTGGGCACCGACGACCTGAATGCGCTGACCACCACGCAGTTCCGTGCGTTGAGCACCGAACAGATTGCCGCACTGAGCACGCTGCAGGCCAGCAACCTGCAGACCGACGACCTGGCCGCCCTGAGCAGCCTGCAGGTGCGCGCCCTCAGCAGCCGCGCCATCGCCGCACTCGACAGCGCCGACCTGGCGGTGCTCAGCTCGGCCCAGGTGGCTGCACTCAGCACCGAGCAGATCAAGGCCATCGGCAGTGACGACATCACCGGCCTGTCCACCGCTGCGGTGCGTGCGCTCAGCGCGGGCCAGCTGGACACGCTGGGCAGCGCCCAGCTTGACTCCCTCAGCAGCGACCAGTTGCAGGCGCTGAGCAGCACACAACTGCGTGGTTTGAGCACGCACCAGATCAACACCCTGGCCACCGACGACCTGGGCACTTTGACCACCCAGCAAATCCGCGCCCTCAGCGCCGAGCAGATCAGCGCGCTGAGCAGCCACCAGGTGGCCAATCTGCAAAGCGACGACCTGGCCGCACTCAGCACGCTGCAGATCGGCGCGCTGAGCACCAAGGGCATAACCGCCCTGGACAGCGCCGACCTGGCCGTGCTGCTGACCAGCCAGGTGGCCGCACTGAACAGCGCCCAGATCCGTGCCATCGGCACCGATGACCTGGCCGGCCTGGGCACCGACGCCATCAAGGCGCTGGGCAACGCCCAGGTGGCCGCGTTGAACACGCAGCAACTGGGCAGCCTGTCGTCGGATCAACTGCAAGCCCTGGGCACAGCCCAGGTGCGGGCCTTGAGCACGGCGCAGATCGCAGCACTGGCCACCGATGACTTGAACAGCCTGGCCACCGTGCAGGTGCGGGCCTTGAGCGCCGAGCAACTGGGCGCCTTGACCACCGCCCAGGCCCGCGCCTTGACCAGCGAGGCCATCGGCGCGCTGAGCACCACGCAGATTGGCGCCATCGGCACCAAGCTGATGGCCGCGTTTGACAGCGCCGACCTGGCTGCCCTGGGCACCCAGCAGATCGCCGCGCTGGGCAGCGACCAGTTGCGTGCGCTGGCCACGGCGGAATTTGCCAGCCTCAGCGCGGACCAGTTGCAGGCCTTGAGCAGCGCCCAGCTGGGCGCCATCAGCACCCGCAACATGGCTGCGCTGGACAGCGCCGACATCGCCGCCTTCACCACCCGCCAGGTGGCGGCACTGGGCGTTGAGCAGATCCGCGCCATCGAGACGCAAGACCTGGCTGGCCTGAGCAGCGACGCCATCAAGGTGCTGGGCACCACCCAAGTGGCGGCCTTGAGCACACAGCAACTGGGCGCGTTCAACTCGGACCAGTTGCAGGCTTTGAGCACCACCCAACTGCGCGCCCTGGGCACGGCCCAGATCGCCAGCCTGGCCACCGATGACCTGGGCCAGCTCACCACCGCGCAAATCCACGGCCTGGGCACCGACCAGATCGCAGCACTGACCACCGCGCAAGCCCGCAGTCTCAGCTCGGACGCCATCGTCGCGCTGAGCACCGCACAGATCGGCGCCATCACCACCAAAGACTTTGCGGCCTTTGACAGCGCCGACCTGGCCGCCCTCACCGCGGTGCAGGTGGCCGCGCTCACATCCGACCAGGTGCGGGTGCTGGCCACCGCCGACATTGCCGGCCTGGGCACCGACTCGGTCCACTCGATGAGCAGTGTGCAGTTGGCCGCACTCACCACCGCCCAGCTGAGCGCTTTTGGCACCAACCAGTTGCAAGCCCTGGGCACCGACCAGTTGCGTGGCCTGAGCACCGCGCAAATCGGCGCGATGGGCAGTGATGACCTGAACGCCCTGACCACCGACCAGTTTGCCGCCCTCACCACCGCGCAAATTGCCGGCCTGTCCACCCGCCAGTCCAGCAACCTGCAGACTGACGACCTGGCCGCGCTGGGCACGGCGCAAGTCCGCGCCTTCAGCACCCGCGCCATCGCCGCGATGGACAGCGCCGACCTGGCCGCACTCGACTCGGCCCAGGTGGCCGCGCTCAGCAGCGAGCAGATCCGCGCCATCGAGACGGCTGACATCACTGGCTTGACCACCGCTGCAGTCACCGCCCTGACCAACGCCCAGCTCGGCGCGCTGGGCAGCCAGCAACTGGGGGCGTTCAGCGCCAGCCAGTTGCAGGCCCTCAGCTCGGGCCAGTTGCGGGCCCTGGGTGCCACGCTGCTGGCCACCCTGAGCACCGATGACCTGAACCGCCTGACCACCGCGCAAATCCAGGCCCTGAGCACGGACCAGATTGCCGCGCTGTCCACCCTCCAGGCCGCCAACCTGCAGACCGACGACCTGGCCGCACTCACCAGCGCGCAAATCCGCGCCCTGAGCACGCGCAGCCTGGGCGTGCTGGACAGCGCCGACCTGGTGGTGTTGTCGTCTGAGCAGCTTGGCGCGATGAGCACCCTGCAGGTGCGCGCTCTGGGCAGTGCCGACCTGATCGGCTTGGGCAGTGACGCCATCGCCGGCCTCAGCGCAGCGCAGATCGCGGCCTTGAGCACCGCCCAACTGGACGGCCTGGGCAGCGCCCAGGTGGTGGCCTTGAGCGCCGCGCAACTGCGGGGCTTGAGCACCAGCCAGTTGGCCGCACTGGCCACCGATGACCTGAACAAGCTGACGAGTGAGCAGTTCCAGTTCTTGAGCACCGCCCAGATCGCCGCACTGACCAGCGCCCAGGTGGGCGCGATGGAAACCGCCGACCTGGCCGCCCTGGGCACCCACCAGATTGCAGCGCTGAACAGCCGCGACATCGTGGCGCTGGACAGCGCGCAACTGGCTGCGCTCTCGGTCGAGCAGTTGCTGGCGCTGTCCACCAACCAGATCCGCGCCATCGAAACCACGGACATCAACGGCATCAGCGCGGCCAGGCTGGCTGAGCTGGGCACGGCGCAGATAGCCGCCCTCAGCAGCGCCCAGCTGGGCGCGCTGGGCACCGCACAACTGACCAACCTGAGCGCCGAGCAATTGGCCGGCCTGGGCACTGCGCAAGTGGCCAGCCTGGCCACGGACGACTTGAATGCGCTGACGCAGGCGCAGTTTCAGGCCTTGTCCACCCGCCAGATTGCGGCCATGAGCACGCTGCAGATCAGCAGCCTTGAAACGGCTGACCTGGCCGGCCTGTCCGCTGAGCAGGTGCGGGCCATCAACGTCAACGCCATCACCGCGCTGGACACCGCCCACATCAACGCCCTGACGGGTGAGCAACTGGCCGCACTGAACACCGCACAAGTGCGTGGCATCAGCACCACCGACCTGGCGGCCATCAGCGTTGTCAAGCTGGCCAGCTTCACGTCCACCCAGATCGGCGCACTGACCACCGGCCAACTGGCCGACCTGACCAGCAGCCAACTGGTGGCCTTGAGCGACAGCCAGATCAGCGGGCTGACCACGCCGCAAGTGGCCTCGCTCAGCACGGCAGACCTGAACACCTTCACCTCGGCCCAGTTCCAGGCCCTGACCACCACCCAGGTGGCCGCCCTGACCAGCCAGCAGATCAGCAACCTGGAGACGGCTGACCTGGCCGCGCTCACCGCCACCCAGGTGCGTGCCATCACCGTGGCCAACATCGCCGCGCTGGGCAGTGACGACATCGCGGTGTTCACCGGTGAGCAACTGGCCGCGCTGAGCGCCACCCAGATCCGCGCCATCGAGACGGCGGATCTGGCCGGCTTGAGCACCGCCCGCATCAGCAACTTGACAGCCAACCAGATTGGCGCCTTCACCACCGAGCAGGTGACCAGCCTCAACTCGTCGCAACTGCAGGCCTTGACCGGCGCCCAGGTGGCCGGCTTGACCGCAGCGCAACTGGCCGCGCTGGGCACCGATGACCTGAACAAGCTCACCGCCAGCCAGTTCCAGGCGCTGACCACCAACCAGATTGCCGGCCTCAACAGCCAGCAGATGAGCAGCCTGGAGACGGCCGATCTGGCTGCGCTGAGCGCGCCCCAAGTGCGCGCCATCAGCAGCGCCAACATCGCGGCGATGGACAGCGCCGACATCGCCACCCTCACCGGTGACCAGTTGGCCGCGCTCAGCGCCGCGCAAATCCAGGCCATCGAGACGGCCGACATCAAAGGCATCAGCGCCGGCAACATCAGCAACTTCACTGCGGCGCAGTTGGGTGCGCTGACCACCGACCAATTGGCCCACCTGGCCAGCAACCAGGTGCAAGCCTTTACCGACAGCCAACTGGTGGGCCTGACCACGGCGCAAATTGTGGCGATGGGCACGGGCGGGCTGAACACCCTGACGGCTACCCAGTTCCAGGCCCTGACCACCACCCAGATTGCCGCGCTGACCAGCCAGCAGATCAGCAACCTGGAGACCGCTGACCTGACCGCCCTCACCGCTGTGCAAATCCGCGCTATTACCACCGCCAACATCGTGGCGATGCGCAGTGCCGACATCGGCGCCCTGACGGCCGAGCAACTGGGTGCGTTGACCACCGCCCAATTGCGGGTGATCGAGACGGCGGACTTTGCCGCCATCAGCGCCAACGTGATCAACGGCTTCACCAGCAACCAGATCGGCGCGCTGACCACCGAGCAGTTGTCCAGGATGGGCACCGACCAGTTGCAAGCCTTTGACGGCAGCCAACTGCGTGGCCTGAGCACGGCCCAGATCACCGCCATCAGCACGGCGGTGTTGAACACGCTGACCGACAGCCAGTTCCAGGAATTGAGCACCGCCCAGATCGCCAGCCTGACCAGCCTGCAGATGAGCAGCCTGGAAAGCGCTGACCTGGCCGGGTTGACTGCCGCGCAAGTGCGGGCCATCACCACGGCCAACATCGCCGCGCTGGACAGTGCACACATCGCCGCGCTGACCGCTGACCAACTGGCCGCCATGGGCACGGCCCAGGTGCGGGCCATCGAGACGGCCGACCTGCGCGCCATCGACGCCGGTGTGATCACCGGCTTCACCAGCAACCAGCTGGGTGCGTTGAATACGCAGCAGTTGAACGCGCTGACATCAGCGCAATTGCAGGCCCTGGTTGGCAGCCAGCTGAAAGGCCTGACCACCGACCAGATGGTGTCGCTGGACAGCAGCGACATCCGCCTGCTCAATGCCGATCAGTTGGCGGCGTTGAGCACCGCCCAGGTGCGGGCCATCGCCGCGGTGGGCTTGCAAGGCCTCACCACCGACGCGGTGGCCGGCCTGAGCAATGCGCAGATGGGCTTGTTGACCACCGCCCAACTGGGTGCCTTCAACTCTGAGCAACTGCAAGCCTTGAGTGCCGGCCAGGTGCAAAGCCTGACCACGGCGCAGATTGCCGCGTTGGCCACCGATGACTTCACCGCCCTGACCGACAGCCAGTTCAGCAACCTGAGCACCGCGCAGATCGGCGCCATCACCACCAGCCAGATCGCCAAGCTGGAGACGGCTGACCTGGCCGCGCTGAATGCCGTGCAGGTCAAGGCGCTGAGCAGCGCCAACATCGCGGCGCTGGACAGTGTGCAGATCGGTGTGCTGTCTGCCACCCAACTGGGTGCGCTCAACTCGGCCCAGTTGCGGGCCATCGAGACAGCCGACCTGGGCGCCATCAGTGTGGATGCCCTGGCGGGCCTGACCAGCACGCAGCTGGGCCAGCTGACCAACCAGCAACTGGGGGTGATGACGACGGATCAACTGCAGTCACTCAGCCAGGCCCAGCTGCAAGGCCTGAGCACCACGCAGATTGCGGCGCTGGCCACTGACGACCTGAATGCGCTGACCGAAGGCCAGTTCCAGTGGCTGAACACGGCGCAGATTGCGGCCATCACCACGGCCCAGATCAGCAAGCTGGAAAACCTGGACCTGGCCGCCCTGACCGCCACCCAGGTGCGGACGATTTCCACCGCCAACATTGCGGCCATGGTCAGTGACCAGATTGGCGCGCTGACCGGTGGCCAACTGGCGGTGCTCACATCCAGCCAACTGCGGGCCATCGAGACCGCTGACATCGGCGCCATCAGCGTGGACGCCCTGGCCAGCCTGAGTGCTGCGCAGATCGGCCAACTGACCACCGCCCAACTGGGTGCCATGGGCAGCGACCAGTTGCAAGCCTTGAGCCAGGTGCAAGTGGCCGGCCTGGGCAACGCCCAGATTGCCAGCCTGGCCCCCGACGACTTGAATGCGCTTTCTGAGGCCCAATTCCACTGGCTGAGCACGGCGCAAATTGCGGCCATCACCAGCAGCCAGATCAGCAAGCTGGAAAGCCAGGACCTGGCGGCGTTGACGGTGACACAACTGCGTGCCATCAGCACCACCAACATCGCCGCGATGGACAGCGCCGACATCGGTGCACTGACCGCCCAGCAACTGGCGGGCATCACATCCGCCCAGCTGCGCGCCATCGAGACCAACGACATCGGCGGCATCAGCGTGGACGCACTGGCGGGCCTGAGCAGCCTGCAGATCAGCCAGCTCACCACTGGCCAGTTGGGCGCCATGGCCACTGACCAATTGCAGGCCTTGAGTGATGTGCAACTGCACGGCCTGGCCACAGCGCAGATTGCAGCGCTGGGCACGGATGACTTGAACAGCTTCACCGCGACGCAGTTCCAGGCCTTCAGCACGGCGCAGATTGCGGCCTTGACCACCACCCAAGCCAACCACCTGGAGACCGATGACTTCACCGCCCTGAGCAATGCGCAACTGCGATCCTTCAACACCGCCAACATCGTGGCGCTGACCAGCACCGAACTCAAAGCCTTGTCGGCCGACCAGCTCATGGGCCTGACCACCGCCCAGGTGCGGGCCATCGAAACCGCCGACATCGCCGCGCTGGGCGCGGCTGACATCACCGACTTCAGCACGTTGCAAGTGCAGGCGCTGAGCCAGGGCCAGGTGCAGGCGTTGACCACGGCCGAGTTTGAGGGCATGTCGGCAGCCCAAGTGGCGGCGTTCAGCATCAGCCAGGTGGGCTGGTTGAGCACGGGTGATATCCGCGCGCTGACCGAGAGCCAAGCCGCCGCGCTGACCACCGCGCAGATCAGCGCACTGAGCACGGCCCAGGTGGTGGCGCTGGAGGAGACCGACATCTCCGCCATGTCCATGGCCCAGGCCATGGCCTTTACCGCCGCCGGCACCAACGCGATGAGCGGCAGCCAGCGGGCCGCACTGGCGGGCGTGTCCCCCATCGTGCTGGACCTGAACGGCGACGGCGTACACACCACAGCGGCCGCCAACGGCGTCAACTTCGACCTGGCCGGCACCGGCAAGTCGCAGAAGGTGGGCTGGGTGGATGCCAGCGACGGTTTGCTGGTGCGCGACATCAACCACGACGGCAAGATCAACGGCGGCAATGAGCTGTTTGGCACGTCCACCGTGCTGGCCAACGGGCAGCGCGCCGGCAACGGCTACCTGGCCATGGCCGACCTGGACAGCAACCACGACCACAAGCTGGACGCCAAGGACGCCGCATTTGGTGAGCTGAAACTCTGGGTGGATGCCAACCACGACGGCAAGACCGACCTGGGCGAGCTGCACGGCCTGGTGGACTTCGGCATCACGTCGCTGGACTTGGCAGCCCACGCATCAGACCGCATGGACCACGGCAACGCGGTGGGCCTGATCTCGGGCTACACCACGGCGGATGGTGCCAAACACGAGATGGCGGACGTGTGGTTTGCCCAGACGCGGACGGCTGCCGCAGCGCCCAAGCTGGACGAGTTGCTGGCGGCCGCGCCGGCGGATTTGGTGGCGTCGTTGCCGGTGGCGCATCCGGCGGCAAACGCGGCAACCTCTGCAGCCATCACGCCGGCTGTGGTGGTGGACCACACGGTGGAGCATGCGGCGCCTGCGGTGCGCCAAGCCTCACTGGACGATGAGCTGCTGCGCCACCAGTCGTCGCTGCTCTGATCCTTGCCAGGCCGGCCCGATCTCGGGCTGGCCTGCGGCAAGGCAAAACGCCGGCCTGCTGCACTTGAAAGGGTGCGTCAGGTCGGCGGTTTTTTCAGTGCGGCGCAGAGCGCAGTGCGTGTCGAGCGCAGCGTGCACAGACCGGCGGGGCGCTGTACTCCGCTCCTGCCCGGGGCCAGAGGCCCCGGTCCTTCGCCAGGCACAAACAGTCTTCAAGACTGTTTGAGTCCGGGCTCAGTCCCCCGGTCGGGCTGCGCCCAGCCTCCTCCTTGATGTCCCTCCGCACAACGCCCCACCGGTCTGCGCCGGCCACTGCGGTGGCGCGGCATCTGCGTGGGGCTCAGGCGGGCACTTCGGCCTTGAAAAAGCCCTTGATGGCGTCCGCCATCTGCTGGCGCACCGGCTCACCCGACACCACCACATCCACCATCGTCAGTGAGGTGTGGGTGTGGCCTCTGGCGCTGATGTGCTGCACCGGCACACCGGCCTCGGTCATGGCTTTGGCGTAGGCCGCACCTTCATCACGCAGCGGGTCGAATTGGCAGGTGACAACGCAGGCGGGTGGCAAGTTGGCCAGGCTCTTGGCTTGCAGCGGGGATGCTTTGGGGTGGCTGCGGTCAGCCGGGTCAGCGTAGTGGTCCCAGAACCACTGCATCAGCGGTGCGGTCAGCACATAGCCGTCGGCGTTTTCCTGGTACGACGCGGTGGCCATGTCACTGTTGGTCACCGGGGTGAGCAGCAGTTGGCCGGCAATTGCCGGGCCGCCGGCATCACGCGCTTGCTGGCAAGTGACGGCGGCCACGTTGGCGCCGGCGCTCCAGCCGGCCACGGCCACCGGGCCGGGCTGGCCGCCCAGGCTGGCGCTATGGGCAGAGACCCAGCGCAAGGCGGCCAGGCCGTCATCGGCAGCGGCCGGGAAACGCGCTTCGGGTGCGTGGCGGTAGTTGACTGAGACGATCAGCGCGCCCGAGCGTTGGCACAGGTCGCGGCACAGCGGGTCGTCTGAGTCATGGCTGCCCAGCACCCAGCCGCCGCCGTGGAAATACACCACCACCGGGTGCGGGCCGGGGGTGGCCGGGCGGTAGAGGCGGTAGTCCAGCGGGCCAGCGGCGCCGGGCAATGTGCCATCGACAACGTCACCCACCGACGGGCCGGGCGGCCTGGCGGCAGAGAGTTGCGCCAGGAAGCCACGGGCACCGTCCACCGGCATCGACTCAAACGTGGGCAGGCCCATCGCGGCCATCATGTCCAGCACCATCGCCACGTCGGGTTGCAGGCGGCGCACCAGGCCGTCATTGCACACATCGCCCTGCGGGCCGCTGCGCAAAAAACCCAGGTAACCACGTGCCACCACTTCGTCACAGGCCTTGCGGTAGGCGTCCACCCCGCCCACGTAGGGCAAAAACACCCGGGGTTTGCCGGGCACGTTGGCGCCCATGTACCAGGAGTTGGCAGTGGGGAACAGCGTGATGTTGGCGCAGTCATTCACATGCGTCACCCAGCCGGCCTCTGCCGCCGCCGTGGGCTCGATGGTGCGCAGGCCCAGGCTGCGCTGGTTGGCCAGGCAATCGGCCACCCAATCGACATGCTGCTCGATCGACACCATCATGTTGGACAGCACCGACGGGCTGCCCGGCCCGGTGAGGGTGAACAGGTTGGGGAAGCCGGCATTCATCAGCCCCAGGTAGGTGGTGGGGCCGTGCGCCCATTTGTCTTTCAGCGACACACCGTTGCGGCCGGTGATGTCCACCGCCACGATGGCGCCAGTCATCGCATCGAAGCCGGTGGCGTAGACGATGGCATCAAAGTCCATCACCTCGTCCGCCAGTTGAATGCCGGTCTCGGTGATGCTTTGAATGGGCCGGCTGCGCAAGTCGATCAGCCGCACATGCGGCTGGTTGAAGGTGGCGTAATAACCGGTGTCCAGACAGGGCCGCTTGGTGCCGAATGCGTGGTCGGTGGGGCTGAGCAGTGCGGCGGTCTCGGGGTTATGCACCACCGCGCCGATCTTCTCGCGCACCATGCCAGCGACGATGGCGTTGGCGTCGGGGAACAAAATTTGGTCGGCAAACACGCCCAGGATGGGGATCAGTTCACCCGTCTGCCAGGCCGCCTCAAAGCGCTGGCGGTGTACCTCGGGCGGGCTGTAGCGGCCGTAGATCTGGGTCGGCTCACTGGGCACACCGGCGCGTGACCATTTGCCTGCCGTGCGGTAGGCGCTGCGGTCCGCGTCCAGCGGCGCGCGGCGCTCTGGGGCCACCGGGCCGTTGCCGGCGGGGATCGAGAAATTAGGTGTGCGCTGGAACACCGTCAGCTGGCTGGCTTGGGCCGCAATGAGGGGGATGGACTGGATGCCCGATGAGCCGGTGCCGATCACCGCTACCCGCTTGCCGGTGAAATCCACCCCGGCGTGCGGCCAGCGGCTGGTGAAGTACACCTCGCCCTTGAAGCGGCTGGCGCCGTTGATCTCGGCCGCCTTGGGTTGCGACAAGCAGCCGGTGGCCATCACAAAATAGCGGCAGGTGATCTGCTCGTCGGTATTGGTGCGCAGGCGCCACTGGCCGCTGCTGTCGTCCCAATGCGCGGCATCCACCCGGGTGTTGAACGTGATGCTGCGCCGCAGGTCAAAGCGCTCGGTCACAAACTGGGCGTAGCGCAGGATCTCGGGCTGGGTGGCGTATTTTTCAGACCAGGCCCAGGCCTGTTCCAGCTCGGCATCAAAGCTGTAGGTGTAGTCGGTGGTGGGGATGTCGCAGCGCGCACCGGGGTAGCGGTTCCAGTACCAGGTGCCACCCACATCACCAGCGGCCTCGAGCACCCGCGCCGACAAGCCCAGCTGGCGCAGGCGGTGCAGCATGTAGAGGCCGGCAAAACCGGCGCCGACCACGACCACGTCAAGGTTCGAAGACTGGGCCGCTGGCCCGCCGGGTTGGGATTCGGCCCGGATTTGAGAACCAGCCGACTTTTGAGCATCCGCCATGTGCAAGCTCCTGATAGTTGGTGCGGCCAACGGCGCCCATCGCCGTGCCCACCAAACATCATCTTGCACGGCCTGTGGCTGCTGCGCGCCCCGGTTTTCCCCGGGGCCTAATTTGCAGGCGTGGCGCGCTGGATCAGCGCGGCGTCAGGCCACCCAGGTGGTTGAGCGTGGCCTGTGAGCCCACCATGCCACACACGGCGGGGTCCAGCGCAAGCTGGCCCAGGTGCAGGCCGGCCAGGCTGCGGTCTTGGGCGCGGGCCTCCAGCAGCCACGAGCCAAAACCGCCGTCTTGCAGATGGTCTTCAACGGTCAGCACTTCATCAAACCCTTGCAGCTTGGCGGCCTGGGCGCGTTTGCTTGCCAGTGACCACAGCGGCATGCTGTAGACGGCATGGTCAGCATGTTCGGGGGTTGCTTGCCAGTCCAGCGCAATGCCCAGTGCTGCGCCGGTGCTGAGCAATGCCCGGGTGGTTTTGCCGTCTTGCCGGGGTGGCCGCACGGGCAGCCATTGGCCGGGCGCGACCGTTGGCACATCCGCATGGAAACACGGCTCACCGGCCTTGCCCAGGCGCAGGTAGGACGGCTGCGGGTTGTCCACCAGGTAGCGCAGGCAGGCCCGGGTCTCATGCGGGTCACCGGGGGCGGCAATCAGCATGTTGGGCAGGGTGCGCAGCAGTGCGTAGTCTTGCACCGCGTGGTGGGAATAACCCAGCGCGCCGTAGGCCAGCCCGCCGCCCACGGCCACCACGGTGACGGGCAGGCGGTGGTAGTCCACATCGTTGCGGATTTGCTCGGCGCAGCGGAAAGTGGGGAAGTTGGCAATCGAGTAGGTGAAGACGTGGTAGCCCTCAGACGCCATGCCGGCGGCCAGCCCGGTCATGTTCTGCTCTGCAACACCGGCGTTGATGAAACGGTCAGGGAACTCATCGGCAAACGGCTCGATCACCGAGTAACCCAGATCACCCACGATCAGTGCAATGTGTGGATGCTGGCGTGCCAGCACCACCAGCTGCTGGATGAAGGCGTTACGCATGGCTGGTCTCCTGCAGCTCGGCCAGGGCTTGGGCAAGCTGGTCGGCGGTGGGTGAGCGGTAGTGCCAGTCCACGCTGTTTTCCATGAAGCTGACGCCTTTGCCTTTGGTGGTGTGGGCCACCAGCACCGACGGCTGGCCGGGCTGCCAGGGCGCGCGGGTCAGTGCATCGGCAAGCGCCGCATGGTCGTGGCCGTCCACATCACGCACGGCCCAGCCAAACGCGCGCAGCTTGTCGCCCAGCGGCTCAATGCGCAGCGTCTTCTCAACCGTGGTCAGGCTTTGCAGTTTGTTGTAGTCGATGATGGCCACCAGGTTGTCCAGCCGGTGGTGGGCGGCAAACATCATGGCCTCCCAGTTGCTGCCCTCGCCCAGCTCACCATCACTGAGCAGCACCACCGTGCGCCAATCTGCGCCCAGGCGTTTGGCGGCCAGCGCCTTGCCGGTGCCAAACGGCAGGCCGTGGCCCAATGAGCCGGTGGAAAACTCCACCCCCGGCACCTGGTGGCTGATGTGGTTCATCAGGCGCGAATGGTCTTGGCCGTAGCGCTCCAGTTCGGCCGTCTCAAAAAAGCCGCATTCAGCCAACGCCGCATACACCGCCACGCAGGCGTGGCCTTTGCTGAGCAAGAACCGGTCACGGCCGGCCCAGTTGGGCTGTTGCGGCCGCACCCGCAGCACGGCGCCATACAGCACGGCCACGATGTCGGCAATCGACAGCGCACTGCCCACGTGCGAGGCCTTGGCCCGGTGCACCATGCGCAGCGCTTGCACACGCATGCGGCGGGCCAGTTCGGTGGTTTTGGCGATTTGGTCAGCGCCGGTACGGGCCGCGTGCTCAGCGCGCGTCATGGCCGGCTCCTGGTTGCAGTGTGCTGAGTTGGGCAATCAATGCCGCATGGTGTTGGGCATGCAGAAACGCGTAGTTCGTTTCCACCGTGTCGTCGGTCACCCACTCGATGCGGCGCACACCGTTGGGGCCGACAGCCCAGCAGCGGTAACCCAGGTCCGCCAGAGTGCCCAGCATGTCGTTGGGGTGGTAGCCAAACGGCAAAGACCATTTGCGCAGCAGCTCGGCAAAGATGATCGGCTTGTGGCGTGCCAGGGTCTGGCCACCGCCGCGCATCACCAGCAGTTCAGCGCCTTCCACGTCGCACTTGATGAAGTCGGGCGCAATGCCGTGGTTGGCCACCCAATCATCCAAAGTGAGCGTCAAGCCCACCACGCTGCGCGCGTCTTGCGCAGCGGCCACGTTGAGCAGCGACGCATTGGTGCCACTCCTCGGGCTGATGAAAAAGTTGACCGCACCACTGGTGTCTGACAAGCCGTGGTTGTAAACAGCCACCCGGCCGGCCACGCCATTGGCGGCCACATTGCGCTGCAGATAGGCATACGCCGTGGGCATGGGCTCAAACGCATGCACCTGGGCCTGCGGCTGGCGCTGCGCAAAACGCACCGCGTACCAACCGAGGTTGGCGCCCACGTCCAGAATCTGCCGTGCACCGGCGGCCAGCAAGTCCATCACCCGAGTCTCATCCGGCTCGTAGTGGTCAAAGTTCATGACCTCAATGGGGGCCACGCGGGCTTCGTCGGGTGGGCAGTGCAGCCAGACACCAACCGTGTCTTGGCTCGTCTCGCCCTGCTCGGGCTCGGCAACGCGGAAGCGCACGCCCTGCGCGCTGATGTGGATCTCGCGCACATCGGTGCTGCGGGTCACAGCCACATAGTCAAACAGCGCCCGGTGTTGCTGCAGCGCTTGATTGATGAAATCCGGCTTGCTGACCAGGCCGGCGTGGAACTGCTGCTTGAGCGTTTGGAATGTCATTGTTGATGAGCCTCGATCATGCGGCGGAACCCGGTGGCGGGGCTGATGTGGGCGCGCCAACCCAAGGCCTGCAGGCGGCTGACATCGGGCACCAGGCGGTTGTAGGCACTGGGCAGGTAGTTGGCGCCGCTGGCGCTGCTGCTGCGTTGAACTTGCAAACCACGGTCGGGGTACAGCTGCACCAGCAACTGGGCCAGCTCAACCACCGACAGCTCACCCGCCGGGTTGGCCACGTTGTAGGGCACGGCCGGTTGGCCTTTGAGCAGCACGCTGAAGAACCCGGCCACCGCATCCGACGCATAACAAAACGCCCGGCGTGCACTGCCGTCACTGGCCATCACGATGGGCTCGTTGCGCAGCACGTTGAATGCAAAGTCAGCAAACACCCGGCCGTCATCGGCCTGCAGGCCCGGGCCGTAAGTGTGGAAAGGCCGCACGATGTAGGCCGGCACGGCATGCTGCTGGTGCCAGGCCACGCACAGGGTTTCGCCCATGCGCTTGCTCTCGGCATAACAGGCACGCACGGTGGCGGGGTTGACCACGCCGTAGCCGTCCTCAGTCAGGTTGGCCTGGGCAGACACGGCGCCGTAAACCTCACTGCTGCTGACAAACAAAAAGGCCTGGGCGTTGCCGCTGCGGTGCAAGGCCTCTAGCAGCGCTGCGGTGCCAACGGTATTGGGCAGCAGCGTGCCCACCGGGTCTGTGCCGTAGAAGCGTGGGCTGGCCTGGCTGGCAGCGTGCAGCACATGGCTGCAACCCTGGATATCGGGCACGGCGATGGTGTTCAAGTCCCATTCCAGCAGGCTGAAATTGGGGCACTGCAGCAGGTCCGCAAAGCGGGCTTGGGTTCGGGCCAAGTCACGCACCAGGGCCACCACCTGCACTGGCTTGTCCACCTGGCCTGAGGCATGCAGGGCCAGCAAGGTGCGGGTGAGGTGGCCACCAAGAAAACCGGCTGCACCCGTCACCAACACCCGGGCTCCTGAGAGTTTCTGCCACGGCAAATCGCGCGCCAGCACGGCCTGGATGTCAGCGGCCAACACGGTTTGCATGGCCGGGCTGTGGTGGGCTTGGCTCAGCATGGGCTGTGCTCCGGGCTGTGCTTGTGCAGCGGTGTGGTGGATTGGCGGGCCCATTCGGCAGTGCGCAAAATCGCCTGGTCCAAGGTGATGTGCGGGCGCAGGCCAAACTGCTGCGCGATGCGGCCCAGCTCAGGCAGATAACGCTGCACCGGCGCGCCAGGCACGGGGGTTTTGGCCACCTCGACACGCGAGCTTGAGCCCAGCACCGCACACACCCGCTGGGCCAGCGCGGCGATGGACACGGCCTCGTCACCACCCACGTTGTAGGCCGTGCCGCTGTGGCCTTTGAGCAGCAATGTCCACAGCCACAGCGCCAGGTCAGCCGCATGCAAGTAGCTGCGCAGGGCTGTACCGTCACCCTGGATCAACAACGGCTCACCACGCAATGCGGCGCCAAGAAAATTGCCAATGGCAAAGTGTTTGTCCAGCGGCAGGTGTGGCCCGACAAAGGCAAAACAGCGCGCTACCGGGATCTGCAGGCCCAGGTTGGCTGCGGCCATGGCGCATAACAACTCAGCAGCGCGTTTGCCTTCACCGTAAGCCGATGCCGGCTGCAGGCAATCGGGCGCGCCGGCATGGTCCTCCGCCAGGCGCTGCAGGCCAGGTGGCGTGGCGCCGTACACCGCACCGGAGCTGAGCAGCAGCAGGCGCTCCGCCCGCGCCCGCTGGGCCTGCTGCAGCACCTGCTGGGTGCCACGCACGCAGGTGTCGAAGGTCTCGGCGAGTGAATGCGGTGCCACCACGTCGGTGGCCGCGTGGATGATGTGGCTGATGTGCAGGCCAGCCGGCAGCACAAAGCTGCGCACATCCGCTTGCAGCAGCGTGACGGGTGCAGCCAGCGCCAGCCCCGGATGCTGGGCAGTAAAGCGTGCGGTGTCGCGTGTCAGCACCGTCACCCGCAGGCCCAGGCCCAAGGCCCGGTCAGCGTGCAACAGGCTGGCCAGCAGCCATTTGCCCACAAAGCCGGTGCCACCGGTGATCAGCAAGTGCTGGCCACGCAAGGCCCACCAAGCGGAGCCCACGCCGTGTTGCACATGGTCCAGGTCAGCCTGCGGCAGGCCGAATGAAGAAGAGGCCAAAGGCATGGGCCAGCCGGTCAGAAGTTGAGCCCGAAGAACTCTTCCAGCCGCTCGGCGATGTAGTCCAGCTGCGGCGTGCCCAGCGCTGGGAAGGTGCCCAGCCAGAAGGTCTGGTTCATCACTGTGTCGGTGTGCGTCAGGCTGCCACTGATGCGGAAGTTGCGGCCCATCATGTAGGGCTGCTTGCTCAGGTTGCCGGCAAACAGCAAGCGGGTGCCGATCTTGTGCTGCTCAAGATAGTTGATCAAATCACTGCGCTGCACGCCTGACGACGCCCGCAACACCAGCGGGAAACCAAACCACGATGGCTCGGCATTGGGCGTGGCCTCGGGCAGCATCAAAAAATCAGTGCAACTGCGCAGCCGGTTTTTGAGGTAGGCAAAGTTGGCGCGCCGCTTGGCAATGAACTCATCCACCCGCGCCAGTTGCGCCAGGCCGCAAGCGGCCTGCATGTCGGTGATCTTGAGGTTGTAGCCCAGGTGGCTGTAGGTGTACTTGTGGTCGTAGCCCTGGGGCAACTGGCCTTGCTGGTGGCAAAAGCGCTTGTTGCAGGTGTTGTCTTTGCCGGGCGGGCAATAACAATCCCGGCCCCAGTCGCGGAATGATTCAGCAATCAATTTCAGCTCAGGGTTGTTGGTAAATACCACGCCGCCCTCGCCCATCGTGATGTGGTGGGCCGGGTAAAAACTGAGGGTGGCAATGTCACCAAACGTGCCCACCATCTGGCCACGGTAGGTGGCACCCAGGGCGTCGCAGCAATCCTCCACCAACCACAAATTGTGCTTTTTGCACAGCGCCACCACCACATCCAGGTTGAACGGGTTGCCCAGTGAGTGGGCCAGCATGATGGCCCGGGTCTTGGGTGTGATGGCCGCCTCGATCAGGCTGGCATCGATGTTGTGGGTGGCCAGGTCCACATCGACAAACACCGGCACTGCACCAAACTGCAGGATGGGGTTGACGGTGGTGGGGAAGCCTGCGGCCACACCAATCACCTCATCACCCGGCTTGATGGCCCGATGCCCCAAGCGTGGTGAGGTGAGCGCGGAAAACGCCACCAGGTTGGCGGACGAACCCGAGTTGACGGTGAGCACATGCTGCACACCCAAAAACTTGGCCAGCGCCGCTTCAAACGCGGTGTTGAAGCGGCCGGTGGTGAGCCAGCCGTCCAGCGACGCGTCCACCATGTATTGCAGCTCCAGCGCACCAATCACCTTGCCGGACACGGGCACCACGGTTTCACCCGGGATGAATGGCTGCGGTGCATGGGCGATGCTGGCGTACTGCTGCACCAGCGCGCTGATCTGGCTGCGCAGGTCGGCCAGGGCCGGGGTTTGGGCCGCGGGTTGGGCGAGTGTGGTGGGCAGGCTCATGCAAATTCCAGAGAGGTGGTGATGGGGGATGCCGGGGTTGTGGTGGTGGTGGCGGTGGCGGTGGTGGCAGTGCTGCTGCTGGCGGCAGGCGCGGCGGCAGCAGGGGCGTAGGCCGCAATCTGCTGCAGGCACAGCGCCTGCATGTCTTGCCCGGCCAACCAAGCGCGGTGCCAGGCCACCGTGTGGTCCAGCGCAGTGGCCAGCGCCCAGCGCGGATGCCAGCCCAGACGTTGACCGGCTTTGCTGATGTCGAGCCGCAGGGCCGTGGCTTCATGCGGCTGCGCGCTACCGTCCAGCGCCCAGGTGGCACCGGCGCCCCAGGTGCGGGCCAGGTGCTCGACGATCCACTGCACCGGCTGCACGTCTTCCGCCCGCGGGCCAAAGTTCCAGCCTTCGGCCTGGGCTTGTCCATTGGCAAACAACTGCTCAGCCAGGCACAAATAGCCGCTCAAAGGCTCCAGCACATGCTGCCAGGGCCGGCTGGCCAGAGGACTGCGCAGCACCACGGGCTGTTGCTGGGCAAAGGCCCGCAAAATGTCAGGCACCAGTCGGTCCGCGGCCCAGTCACCACCACCAACCACATTGCCGGCGCGGGCGGTGGCCAGGGCAATACCGGCGGGCGCGAGGAATGACAGGCGGTACGCACTGCTGACCAGTTCCGCACAGCCCTTGCTGCTGCTGTACGGGTCATGGCCGCCCATGGGCTCGTCCTCGCGGTAGCCCCACACCCATTCGCGGTTCTCGTAACACTTGTCAGTGGTGACGTTGACCACTGCACGCACCGTGGCGCAGGCCCGCACGGCCTCTAGCACATGCACCGTGCCCATCACATTGGTGGCGTAGGTGCCCACCGGGTCGCGGTAGCTTTGGCGCACCAGCGGCTGGGCAGCAAGGTGCAACACGATCTGCGGCTGGCAGGCCAGCACCGCTTGGCGCAGCGCCGCAGCATCCCGGATGTCGGCCAACGTCGACTGCATGCCAGCCGCCACAGCCGCAACGCTGAACAGATTGGCTGTGGTGGGCGGTGCCAGTGCAAAGCCATGCACATCGGCACCCAACTGCTGCAGCCACAAGGCCAACCAACTGCCTTTGAAGCCGGTGTGGCCGGTGAGAAAAACGCGCTTGCCGCGCCAGAAGTCAGGGTTGACCATGCGGTGTCTCGTGGTGGCTTGGGCGGGGTTGGCGTGTTTGATAGGCAGGCCTGGGATCAATCCCACTTTTTCCACGGCGCTTTGCCGCTGGCCCACAAATCATCAAGCAACTGCTTGTCGCGCAGCGTGTCCATCGGCTGCCAGAAGCCGTCATGCTCATACGCCATCAACTCGCCGCGTGCGGCAAGGGTATTGAGTGGTTCTTGCTCCCAGATCGTCGCGTCGCCATCAATCAACTCGATCACCTGTGGCTTGAGCACAAAAAACCCGCCGTTGATCATGCCGCCCTCACCGCGTGGTTTCTCTTTGAAACGCAGCACACGCTTGCCGTCCGTTTCCAGCGCGCCGAACCGTGCAACCGGGTAGGTGCCGGTCAAGGTGGCTGCCTTGCCGTGGGCACGGTGAAAGTCGAGCGTGGCGCTGATGTCCACATCGCTGACGCCGTCGCCGTAAGTGAAGCAGAAGGCTTCGTCGCGCTCGACATACTGCGCCACCCGTTTGAGCCGGCCGCCAGTCATCGAGTTTTCCCCGGTGTCCACCAGCGTCACGTTCCACGGCTCGGCGCGTTTGTGGTGCACCTCCATGCGGTTGGACCGCATGTCGAATGTCACGTCACTCATGTGCAAGAAGTAGTTGGCAAAGTACTCTTTCAGCACATAGCCTTTGTAGCCGCAGCAGATCACAAAATCATTGATGCCGTGGTGGGCGTACATCTTCAGGATGTGCCAAAGAATCGGCCGGCCGCCCACCTCCACCATGGGTTTTGGGCGGGTCGCGGTCTCTTCACTCAATCGAGTGCCAAGGCCACCGGCAAGGATCACGGCTTTCATCGGGTGGGTCTCCTGAGGTCTGGACAAGGTTTGAGGTGTGCTGCTCAGGCAGGGACAGCATTCACGCCGGCATTCACGTCGGCATCGGCGTCTGAACACACAAACGCCTCCGCATGAAAAGCCTGCGCCGGCAGCCCTGCTGCCAGCAAACTGCGTTGCGCTGCGGCCAACATCGCGGGTGAGCCGCAGGCGTACACCTGGGCTGCATCCAACCGGGGCGCCTGGCGCAGCAAGACGTCTTGCACATGGCCACGGGCGCCGGCCCAGCTTGCGTCGGCGCGTGACAACACCGGCGTGTACTGCAGGCCGGGCAAACCGGCGTCTGGCGACCAGAACAAGTCCGACAGCACGCGCCCGCCCCACAACAACTGCAGCGTGCGGGGCAGTTGCACGGCCGGCCGGCTAGCCAAATCCGCCAGCATGGCCTTGATGGGCGCAATGCCGGTACCGGTGGCCAGCAAGATCACATCCTGCCCTGCCACATCCCGCAAAAAGAAGCTGCCGTGCGGGCCGTCGATGCGCAGCAGGTCACCGGCGCGGGCTTCGTCGAACCAGTACCCGCTCATCAAGCCGGCATCGACCCGGCGGATGAAAAACTCCAGCTTGCCATCGGCCTGCGGCGCATTGGCCATTGAATAACTGCGGCGCGGCCCGTGTCGGCCAATGATGTTGGCGTATTGCCCAGCCAAAAATTTGAGGCCAGCATTGGGCGGCAGGCGCAGCACCACGCGGCACACATCAGGTGCCAGCAGCTTGATCAGGTCAATGCGGGCGGGCCAGGTCTTGGCGCTGATGCCAAACAGCGCGCCCAGGTCTTCCGCTTCAATAGCACCGTCACTGCGTGCCGCGTCAGCACAGGTCAGGATCCAGCCGTCCTGGCGCTGGCTGCTGCTCAGATAACTGTCAGGGCGAATACGCTCAGTCTGGCCCGCTGTGACATGGGTTTTGCAACTACCGCAGCGGCCGGTGCGGCAACCGTGCTCCAGCGTCAGGCCGGCGGCCAGGGCTGCGTCCAGCAAGGTGACATCGGGCTTGGCGGCAAACTGTTTGCCGTTGACGAGTCGGATGGTGTGTTCGCGCACGGCGGCCCCGGGGTTGGTCTGCCAGGGGCTGTCGCCCCGATGAAAAGCATGGTAGCCAGGACTTGAGGGCGTTTAACGCCGAGTAAACAGCGGCTTTGGGGGCCAGTTCTGTGGCTTGTTTTGGCGCTCGGCTGTGTGGGTCCAAAGCCTGGTTGGCGCAAGGTCGGCGCCAGCGGGCAACCGGCTGCCTCCATGTCCCCCACCGCCGACCGAAAGCCGCCGCCGGTTCCTCCTAATACTTGCGGCAGCCGGTCACCCACTGCCACCGCCCCACCTCACCCTGGCATCCGCAATTCAAACCCATCGACCGCCACCAGCGGTGGAAGGCACAGGCCGGTGGGGCGTTGTGCGCAGCGAAATAAAGGAGGAGGCGCCGGCCGCTTTTGGCCGGCGACGGGGGACATTCGCGGAGTACAGCGCCCCGGCGGCCTGTGCGCGCTCCGATCAAGTCAAACGTCGCAGTACGCCAGTCCGGGTATCACCCCCGAAAATGCCGCTGCGTGTCCTCCACAAACACCAGCAGCGTATTGCGGTAGTTGGCGTTGTGGTGGCGCAGGCGCTCCACCGCTTCACTGCGGGTACGCAAGGCGCGATCAATTTCAAACTCACTGTCGCCAAAGGCGTAACCACCTGAGCCGTGTTCCATCAGTTCCAGGTCTTTCCGGGTCCAGTCCCAGTCGTGGTAACTCATGTGTTTGAGGATCACGATGGCGCCGCACAGGATGGCCTCAGAGTTGGTGGCGCTCAGCGTGTCATAGCTGTAGAGGTAGCGGGTTTTTTTGAGCTGCTGCGCCAGTTCTTTGCGGCTGGGTGGCCAGGTGTAGCTGATGTCCACACAGTTGGCTGGACGCTCAACACAAAATTTAGCACCCTTAACCAACCACAGCATGTCTTGCGTGCGGTCGTCCACACCGTTGGCATTGAAGTCGGCCAGGTCAGCATTGAGGCGGAACAGCACCCGGTGGCCACCCGCCTTGTCGGCCGGGAAGGCCTTGGAGTAGTAGACCTTGTAGTCGGCCGGGTTGTCGTCCGGCCGCGCCACCTCTTTGCCCAGCACATACCGCACAACCCGCTTTGCACCAAACGGATGGCCGCGGAAGCCGTCCGCACAGATCACGATGGCGTCGTCATTCAGGGTGGGCCAGAGCTGCTCAAACTGGCTATTGATGCAGGGCGTGTTGAGCGCCGGGTTCAGCAGTTGCTCGGGGCTGGGTGACAGGTTGTGGGTGAGCAAGACTTTGGCATCGAAGCCCAGCGCATTGAGCTCATGGCACAGCGTGTGCATGACACGCACACCGGCACTGACGCAATAGCTGGGCGTGACGATGATGTAGGGCCGGGTCTTCATGGTGGTGTCCGTCTCGGGTTGGTGGCGTGAACAGGCTTGCTTGCGCCATCAATGCTTGAACAAGCCATCCAGCCCACGCCGCACCAGGTGCTGGATGGCGTCCACGTCATACGGCCCATTGCGGATCTCGCTGTGCTGGCCGGCGATGAACGGCACCATGCGCGACAACTTGCCGGCCAGCAGTTCACGGTACTCACCCTTGTCCAGCATGTATTTGCCGGTGGCGTGGCCGTCCATCAGCAATTGCAACCATTCCAGATTGGCATTGAGTGCGGTCGATTTTTTGCGCTGATCTTGCCCGCCGTGGATGCGGAAGTAGCTGAGCGCCTCACCGATGTAGACGCAGTGGCGGCCATGCATCAACTCCAGCCAGGTGGACAGGTCGGACATCACGGCGTACTGCCTGTCGCAGAAGCGGCCAAAGCCTGCGCCGATATCGGCCCGGCGGTACATCGCGGTGGTGGGTTCACCCACCAGGTTCATGCCATTTTTCAAGATCGTCTCACCAAAGGATCGGCCCTCCAACACTGTGTCTGCTTCAAACAGACGTTGGGTGCCGGCCATCGGTGCCAAATCGTTGCCGTCGGCATCAATCAACTGGCGAAACGAGGTGACCAGGCCCACCGTGGGGAAGCTGACAAAGTAGTGCAGCATGCGCGCCACTTTGGTGGGGTGGAACAAATCGTCGTCCATCAAGAAATTGACGTACTCGCCCTTGGCCCGCCCCAGCGCGTTGAGCCAGTTGTCCATGTAGCCACCGCCCTCCTGGGCATAAAACTGGATGCGTGGGTCAGCTGCCATCTGCGCAGCAACGGCGGCACGTGCAGCACCATTGCCGCTGTTGTCGCTGATGATGATCTCGATGTGTTCATGCGTTTGCGCCTGCGCGCTGCGCAGGGCCAGCACCAGGTAGTCCGGCCGGTCATGGGTGGGGATGACGATGCTGACCAGAGGGTTGTGCTGGCGATGGAGACCGACGGTCATGGTGAATCCTCAAGCAAGTATTGAATGCGCAGTGGGCTGGCAGACTTGGGCCGCTATTGCAACCAGCCCGCCAGGCCACTGCCCAACGACAACAGCGTGGCATTGGTCTGCTGGCCGTCATGCAGCGCATTGATGTATTGCACCCGCAGGCTGTAGTGGTCGCTCTCGGCGGCAATCACATCAAACAGCGATCTGCGGCCCAATTGCTGCCACTGCTGCAGGGTGAAGTTGCGCAGCCGGTCACTGTCACGCAGCACCAGGCTGACACGGCGCAGGCGGTCAAACGCCGCAGTGGCCTGCTCGTGCGCGTCCACGATGCGCTGGCGCCGCTGCTCCAGCGTGTCGGCGCGCTGCAGGCCAGCGGCCTCAGCCCGTTTGCGGGCCGCCTGGATCGAATTGCCGATGCCGGGGTTGAACAACGGGATGTTGACCGACACACCGGCCGTGATACTGGCATTGCGTGGGCTGCCACCACCTGCGGCCAGCAGCGCGCTACTGCCCAGGTTCCAGCTGACTTGGGGCTTGGTGCCCGCCTCTACCGCGCGCGCCATCTCCTGCAGCGCGGCGGTGTTGGCATCGAGTTGGGCGATGTCAGACGATCGCTCGGCGGCGGCCAGCAACCCGGGCAGGTCCGGCACGGCCAGCAGCAAGGTGCTCATACCCTCGGTGCCGGGCAGGCCGTCACCCGCAATGCGGCGCAGCCTGGCCTCGACCTGGCGTGCTTGAGAGGCGGACTGCACCTGCTGCAGCTCGGCCTGCTGCAGTTGTTTGCGGGCTTGCACCAGCTCGCTGGTGCGGCCTTTGTCGGCCGCCACGATGCTGTCCAGTGCCTCCACCAGGCAGCCCATCTTGCGCACATGCTGGCCCCAGATGACGGCCTGCATGCGGAAACGGCTGCGCTCAAACGCCAGCGAGGTGGTGGACAGGCTGAGTTGCTCCTGGGTGGACAAAGTGCCCAGCCGCGCCACCTCGGCCTGCTGACGGCGCCAGTCGATCAGGCGGTCAGCGCGGCCACCGTCCAGCAGGGTCTGGCTGAGGTTGACACCGGCGCGCGCCTGCAGTTGCGAGCCGGTGCTGTCACCACCCCTGCCACCACTGGCCACCAGATTGGGGTTGATCGACGCAAAGGCGCTGGCTTGCGGCAGCTTGGCGGCCTTGGCCTCGTCCACGTCCTGCAGTGCGGCGTCGGCCAGCAGGCGGGCTGCACCGATGCCGCTGCTGCGCTGCAAGGCGTCTTGCACCAGCGTCTGCAGCTGGCGGCGTGGGTCACGCGCTTCGGGGCGTGGGGTGTTGGCTGCGGCCCCGGTCACGCTGGTAGCCGGCAAGGCCGGGTCAGGCTTGTCGTCGTCGATGCAAGCAGCCTGCAGTGGCAGCAAAACACCGGCCAGCACGGCGCATGCCAGCAGCTTTGACACGGGATACAGCGCGCGACGCGGCAGCGCCGTTGCGGCAGCAGTGGGCTGGGGTTGCGGTGGCCGGAGCAGCGTCATCGGGTAGGCCAAAAGTGGGCGAACAGTGGGCGAACAGAGAGCCAACAGTGGTCCCACGCAGGGCCCAGGTGTTGGGCACCCAGTAGACGATGGCCGCCCTGCCCTTGATCTGGTGAATCCCGCCGGCTTCACCTGCCTAATCGGTGCGGGGTTGCGGCGGCTAAGCCTCAACACCGGGCCCGATGCCACAACGTTCATTCACCCGTCATCCGCCGTTCATGTGGCTGCGCCCCGGCCATCGACAATGCCCCATGTTCAGCAAGAAACTCGCAATCGCCCTGGTGACGCTGGCCATCGCCTCTCTGCTGCAAGGCGGGGTTGCGTGGTGGGCGATTGATGCCGCCGCAAACAATGTGCAGCGCGGCCGCGTGGCCAGTGATGTATTGGCAGGCTTCTTGGAGCTGTCCGCCACCAAGCAGCGCCTGCGCACCTGGTTGTCTCAGGCCTTGCTGGATGCGGGTGCCGATCCGCAGCAACGCGACCGGCTGCAGGCCGACATGGCTACCACGCTGACCGGCCTGGAGGCACTGGAGATGACGGCCACCCAGCTGGATGGTGACCGCGCCAGCAGCAACCCTGAGCACCTTCAGCGCCGAGGTGCTTTGGTGATCTTGCGCCGCAGCCTTGAAGAACTCAGCTTGGCCATGCACACTGCCCGTGCCTTGCCGACCGGCACAAACGCTGGCGCGGCCTGGACGGAACTCACCCGCGTGTTCAACCTGTCGCAGGGCCAGGATTTGCGGTCGCTGCTGGCCGACAGCATTGCACGTGAGCGTGCGGCGGTGGCGCGCGACCGCGCAGCGGCGGATCGGTCGCTGGGCCTTGTGCGTGGTTTTGCACTGGGGGCCACGGTCACCATCGCCTTGGCGGCAGCCTTGTTGGCCTTGTACTTTGCACGCGCACTGCGCCGGCCGCTGGATGAACTCAGCGCGGGTGCCGAAGCGCTGCAACGGGGTGACCTGCAGCACCGTATCCCCGACAACCGGCACGACGAGTTTGCACGCTTCGCAACCCGGGTCAACGCCATGACGGATGAGTTGGCCCAACACCGCCAGCGTGAGGCTGCAGCCCGCCAGCGGCTCGAAGACTTGGTCCAAGTGCGCACCGCAGAACTGCAGCAGGCGTTGCTGACATTGCAGCAATTCAATGCGCGGCGGCGTCAGTTGTTTGCCGATATCAGCCACGAACTGAGAACGCCCACCACGGCCATCCGCGGTGAGGCCGAGATTGCGCTGCGCGGCCGTGATAAGCCGGTGGATGAATACAAAGCAGCACTGCTGCGCATTGTTGACGCATCAACACACCTTGGTGTTGTGATCGATGACCTGCTGACCATGGCGCGCAGCGATATCGACGCGCTGGCGCTGAGCCGAACGCCCCTGAACGTGACAGAGCCGCTGCGCGACGCCATTGAGCAGGCCCAGGCGCTGGGGCGGGACCGCAGTGTGCGCATTGAGAGCCACCTGGGTGACACCAACAGCGTGCCCCTACTGGCAGACCCGCAGCGGCTGCGCCAGTTGTTCACGCTGCTGCTGGACAACGCGGTGCGCTACTCCCATCGCGATGGCCTGGTGCAGGTGTGGGCCCGCAACGTGATGGACCCGGAAGACGGGTTGTTGTGGGAGCTTTGCATCGTCGACCAGGGCATTGGCATTGATGCCGACGACCTGCCGCGCCTTTTTGAACGCAATTTCCGTGGCGCACGGGCCCGCTTGCACCGGGCTGATGGCAGCGGCTTGGGCCTGGCCATTGCCGCCAGGCTGGCCAGGGCACATGGCGGCCACATTGAGGTCGATAGCCAATCCGGGCCCGGCACGGCATTCAAGCTGCGGTTGCCCATCCTGATCGACACACCGGGCGCAGCAGCCATCTCATGAATATTCTGATTGTTGAAGACGATGCCCGTGTTGCGGCTTTTCTGGAGCGCGGCTTGCGCGCCGAAGGCTATAGGGTGCAGGTGGCCCGCAGCGGCACTGAAGGCTTGGCCAAGGCGCGTGAAGTGGCGCAGCAAATGCACATCGACGCCACACCCGCCTTGCTGGTGCTTGATGTGATGTTGCCCGGCATGACCGGTCTGGAGGTCTGCCAGGCACTGCGTGCCGGCGGTGTGCAATTGCCGGTGCTCATGCTGTCCGCACTGGGTGCATTGGAAGACCGCGTTGCGGGCCTGCGTCTGGGCGCCGACGACTACCTCGCCAAGCCATTTGCATTTGAGGAGTTGCTGGCCCGCATTGAGGCGCTGCTGCGGCGCTCACGCGATACCGCACCGGCGCTGTCGTCACGCCTGGTGGTGGCCGATCTGGTGCTGGACCGCGACACCATGCGTGTGACACGCGCAGCGGTGCAGCTCACACTCACCGCACGCGAGCTGGCCTTGCTGGAATTGCTGATGTCAACCCCGGGCCGGCTGTTCAGCCGCGAACGCATCCTGTCCAACGTGTGGGGTACCAACGAGGACCCGCTCACCAATGTCGTGGATGTGTACATCAGACGCCTGCGCAGCAAGATCGATGACGGCAATGCACAACCGCTGATCCACACGGTGCGTGGGCTGGGCTATCGACTGGAAGTGGCGCCGCACAGCTGACCCGCCGGGTTCATCCGGCGTTCATCAAGCCAGCAGCCAGCGTTAACGCGCCGGCTTTGCTGCGATTCATTTCCGTTGGCAACACTCTCTTCAACCCAGCGCTTGCCCAGCCGCTGCGGCACATGCCCCCAAAGGCCAACCCGTTGAAGAAAGTCTGAACCACCATGAAAACCTTGCCCGCCCGTTGCACCGCTGCCCGTTCAATGGCTGTCCGTTTGATCCCTGCCCTGGCCGCCATTGCACTGCTGGCATCGGGCGCTGCCCAGGCCCGCACCGAGACCTGCCAAGTCACCGATGAGAAGGCCATCGCCGGCTTGTTTGACCGCTGGAATGCGTCACTGCGGACACTGGACCCGGCCAGAGTCACGGCCAACTATGCCGCTGATGGGGTGCTGCTGCCCACGGTGTCCAACACACCGCGCACCAACCACGCGGAGATCAATGACTACTTCGTCAAGTTCTTGAAGAACCAACCGCAAGGCAGCATTGACAAGCGCTTCATCAAGATTGGCTGCAACGTGGCACAAGACGTTGGCACCTACACCTTCGGCTTCAAGGACGGCAGCAAGGTCTCGGCGCGCTACAGCTATGTTTATGAGTTCCGTGACGGCCAATGGCTGATCGCGCACCACCATTCATCGGCCATGCCCGAGCCGAAGTAAATGCTCAATGCTCGGTAAACGCCTCTTGCGCCTTCATCATCGGCCGCAGCAAGAAGCTCAAGACTGAGCGGTGGCCCACGCGGATTTCGGCTGTGCCCACCATGCCGGGCAGCACCGTCAGCGGTTTACCGGCGGCTTTGAGGCTGCCGGGGTCGGCCTTGACCAGTGCGCGGTACCAGGTGCTGTCAGCGCCTGCACCGGGGCTGCGCTCGCTGTCGCCCAGGGCGTCCGGGCTGACTGTCTCCACCTTGCCGTGCAGGCTGCCGTAGACCGCAAAGTCGTAGGTGCTCAACTTGATCTCCACCGCTTGGCCGGCCTTGATGAAGCCGATGTCGGACGGTTTGATGCGCAGCTCCACCAGCACCTGCTCACCCACCGGCACGATTTCCATCACCGCAGCACCGGGGCTGACCACCCCGCCCAGCGTGTTGATGCGGATGTTCTTGACCAGGCCGCGCACCGGTGAGGTCAGCACCGTGCGGCGCAGGATGTCGTCACGCACCACTTGCTGCTCACCCAGCATGGTGAGTTCGGTTTGCACCCGTACCAAATCGGCGCTGGCGTCTTGCCTGAAGCGGTTGATGCGCTCCTGGGTCTGCATCGCCATGTCGTTGACCTGGCGGCGCAGCCGCATCACCTCCACATCACTCATCAAGCCTTTGCTGGACATGGCCTCGGACAGGCCCAGCTCCCGCTCCAGCAGGCGCTGGTTGCGCTGGCTGACAGCCACACCTTCATTGAGCGCCCGCTGGCGTGCGTGGTACGAGTCGGTCTCGCCCTGCACCACCTGCGACACGGCGGCCAGCTCGGGCGGGAAGCTCAGGGGCTTGCCGGTGGCCTCGGCCTGCAGCCGCACCACGGTGGCCAACATGGCCAAGCGTTTCAAGCGGCCTTCGTTTTGCTGCGCCTCCACCCGGGTCGGGTCCAGCAGCGCCAGCGGCTGGCCTGCCGACACCGCTTCACCCTCCCGCACTTTCAGCTCACGCAGGATGCCGCCCTCCAGGCTGGCAATCACCTGCTCACGGCCGGCGGGCACCACCCGGGCGTCGGTGCGGGTGATCATGTCCACGGTGGCCAGGCCGGCCCAGGTCAGCGCCATCGCCAGCGCGGCCAGCATCAGGTAGATGGCCCAGGTGGCAGCGGTGGCGGGCTCGTGTTCTTGCGCGGCTTGCACTGCGCTTAAAAAAGCGATGTCGCCGCGTTGCAGCGGTGCGCGTACGTTGCTGATCGGTGGCATCAGACTGCAGCCTTGCTGTCAGCGGGTTGCGTGCTGGGGTGGCGGTGCACATTGGTGGCTGGTGCTGCCGCACCATTGGCCTGCGGTGGTGCCGCCTGGCCCGCTGGCCTGGCGCCTGACAAGGCCGCCAGCACCGCCTGCTTGGGCCCGTCCATCACCACCTTGCCGGCGTCCACCACCACGATGCGGCTCACCAACTCCAGCACAGCGGGGCGGTGCGTCACCATCACCAGGGTGCAGCCGGTGGCGGCCTCTTTGAGCTGGCGCAAGAAGGCCACCTCGCTCTGCGCGTCCATCGAGCTGGTGGGCTCGTCCATCAGCAAAATCTTGGGTTCGGTGATCAGGCTGCGTGTCAGCGCCACCAACTGGCGCTGGCCACCCGACAGCAGCCCGCCAGACTCGCCCACGGGTAGATCCCAGCCCATCGGATGGCCCTCCGCCACGCGGGCCAGGCCGGTGAGTTTGGCCACTGCTGCCAGGCGCGACGCATCGGCCGTGGCGCGGCCCAGCAGCACGTTGTCGCGCAGCGTGCCGTTGAACAAGCGCGAGTCTTGCGGCACATAGCCCACCCCGGTGCGAAAGTCACTCGGGTCGAGTTGGCGCAGGTCGATGCCGTCCACTTCTACCGAGCCTTCGCTGGGGCGGTACAGGCCAGCGGTCAAGCGCAGGATGGTGGACTTGCCGCTGCCGATGCGGCCCAGGATGGCGACGCGCTCACCCGCTTCGAACCGCAGCGTCACACCCTTCAAGACCTTGGGTGCAGCCTGCCCGGCCGCTGCCGGGTAGCTGAAACCCACGTCATGCAGGCCGATGCGCCCACTCATCACCGGCAGCGGCAGGTAGTTGCGGCCGGCTTCACGCTCGGTGGGTTGGGCCATCACCCGGTCCAGCGCCCGCATCGCGGCACGCGCACCCTGGTAGCGGGTGGACAACATCACGATCGATGTGAGCGGCCCCAAGCCGCGCATCGCAAACATCACGCCGCCCATCAGCGCACCGGCCGAGATGATTTTGGCGTCGATCAAATACACACCCCACACCAGCATCACCAGCGTGACGGCCTGCTGCGACAGCATGGACAAATTCATCGTCAGGCTGCTGATGCGGCGGCTGCGCAATTGGCTGTCCACCGCCGCCGCAGACGCCTGCTCATAGTGGTGCAAAAAGCGGCCTTGCGCGCCAGTGGCCTTGATGTCCTCAATGCCCTCCACCGCCTCCACCAGCAAACCGTGCAGGTCGGCCTGCTGGCGCAGGTTGCTGCTGGTGGCGCGGCGCAGCGTGCCCTGGATCAACCACGATGCACCCAGGATCAAGGGCACCGCCACCACCATCACCCAGCCCAGCGGGCCGCCCATCACAAAGGTCATCGCGATGAAGATGACGATGAAGGGCAGATCCGACACCGCCGACAAGGTGGCGGACGAGAAAAACTCGCGCACCTGCTCGATCTGGCCCACGATGTGGCTGTAGGCGCCGGCCGATTCGGGCCGGCATTCCATGCGCACCCCCAGGCTTTGGCGGAACAACAGCGTGCCCACGATCAGGTCCGATTTTTTGCCCGCCAGGTCAATCAAGTGCGCACGCAACTGGCGTGCCGCCAGGTCAAACACCAGCGCCAACCCACCCGCCGCAGCCACCGCCCACAAGGTGACAAAGGCCTGGTTGGGGATGACCTTGTCGTAAATCACCGAGGTGATGGTGCCGGTCACCAGCATCAGCGTGTTGCTGAGCAGTGCGGCCAGCAAGGCCGAGCGGTAGTAGGGGATGAAGCGGCGCATGGTGCCCCACAGCCAGTGGCTGTTGGGGTCCAGCAGCGCCGCTGCCTCGTCAACACTGGCGTTGGGCGGCGGCGCGGGTGCGGCCGGCAGCGGTGTGGCCAGCAGCGCGATGCCTGAATATTCACCGGCCAGTTCGTCATCACTGGCGTCCATGCTGCGCGGCTGGGCACCGGGCAGCACCAGGCTACACAGCGCCGGGCCGCTGGCTTGTTGCCGGCGCGCCACCAGCAGCACCGCATCACCACTTTTCAGCAGCAGCACCACCGGCAGCAGCAAGTCATGGATGTCAGCCAGCGCACGTTGCACCAGGCCGGTCTTGTAGCCCGCATCACGCAGCGCGCGCAAGGCTTGGTCAGGCCCCACCAGGCCACTGATGCGCTGGCCCTCAAACAGCGACGCCAACGAGCGCTCGTTGCCGTGGTGGCGCGTCAGCCAGACCAGCGACTGGGCCAGCGCGTCTTCAACCAGGCTGGCGCCCGGCCCGGCATCAACCGGGTCAGGCGCAAGCTGCAGCGTGGGGTCGTCGCGGGCGGACAAGGGCGGGGGCGGGGATCAGGGGCGCTGGCTGGCGGGCTGGCGGGATGGCGGGATGGCTGAAGGCCAACGCGCTGGTCGCGTCAAGCGGTGTTGCGGTGGGCCAGGGCCAGGCGCTCAAACTCGGCCTCGATGTGGCGCACGATCTGCGGCAAATCGAACAGCGGCGAACTGCGGCCCTGCTCGGCCAGGTAGCGCTGGTACGAGCGCACCCGCGCCGGCTGCTGGCCCAGCGTCACGGCCAGGCGTTCGTAGTCGGCCAGCGTGGTGGTGGCCAGCTCGGGCAGGCCCACAGCGGTGAGCAGGCTGCCGGCCATGCGGCTGATGTAGCTGCGCCCGCTCAAGGTGACGATGGGTGTGCCCATCCACAGCGCATCACTGGCGGTGGTGCCGGCGTTGTACGGGAAGGTGTCCAGCACCAGATCGGCACACTGGAAGCGCGCCAGGTATTCAGGCGGCGCCACGCGGGGTGCAAAGATCAGTCGATCACGCGCCACACCGGCACCATCGGCCGCACGCAGCATGTTGTCGCGCGCGGTGTCGTTGTCGGCCAGCAGCCACAACACGCTGGCTGGCACCTGGGCCAGGATGCGCATCCAGGCGCCAAACACCTCGGGCGTGAACTTGAAGTTGTTGTTGAACGAGCAGTAGACAAACTGCCCGTCCGGCAGGCCGTAAGTGCTGCGCAGCGGGCGTGGTGCCACCGCGCGCTGGCGGTCACTCACCTGGTAGCAATGCGGCAGGCGGATGGGTTTTTCGGTGCAATACGGCTCCAGCTCGGGTGGCATCACGTAGTGGTCGGCAATCAGCCAGTCCACCCCCGGCACGGCTGAGGTGCCCGGCAAGCCCAGGTAGCTGACCTGTACCGGCGCGGCGCGGTGGCCCAGGATGGCGGGGCGGGCGCCGCTGGTGAGGCCTTGCAAATCGACCAGCACATCGATGCCGGCTTCGGCAATCAAACGTGCGGCGGTGCTGTCGTCCACGCCGGCCAGGCGCACATGGTGGTCCATCGCGGCCAGGATGCGTTTCCTCTGCGGCTGCTCACTCTCGGGTGTCCAGCAAAACGCCCAGACCTCAAAGCGGCTGCGGTCATGCAGCTCAAACAACTCGGGCGTGAGCAGGCCCACCGCGTGCATGTGCAAGTCACCCGACAAGTAGCCGATGCGCACCTTGCCCTGCCGTGCCGGCATGGTGGTGTGCAGCGCCACCGGCTGCAGCTTGGGCACCCGCTCATGCGCAAAGCGGGTGGCTGAGAGCAGTTGCAGCGCGGGGTCGTCACTGGCGCTCATCATGGCCAGCAGTGAGGTACCGGTGAGTAGCAGATGGGGTGTCACATCGCCCACGGTCTGGTACACCGGCCAGGCGCACTGCTTTTGGCGCAGGTGCACGTAGTGCTGCACCACGCTGCCCTGGCGCGCGTCGAGTTGCAGGCTTTGCTTGAGCGCGGCCTCGGCCTCGGGGTAGCGGCGTTGCGATTCCAGCAGCCGGCCCAGGTTGTTCCAGGCATGCACTTGCAGGTCAGGTGCCGCGTTGGCGGCAATCACCGCGCGCCATTCAGCCAGCGCGGGCTCGGTCTGGCCGGCGCGCTCCAGCAAATGGCCCAGGTTGAGCCGTGCATGCGGGAAGTTGGGTTGCAGCGCCACTGCGGCGCGGTAAGCGGCCTCGGCCTCGGCCGGACGCTGCTGGGCCCCCAGCAAGGTGCCCAGGTTGAAGCAGGCCACATGGCGCATGGCCGGCGCGCCGTGCGCGATCCAGCGCTGGTACAGCGCCACGGCGGCGTCCACCTGCCCGGCCTGCTGCAGGCGGTGCGCGGCATTGACCAGCTCACCCAGGCTCAAACGCGGGATGTCCAGGTCAGTGGGCTGGTCAGTGGGCAGCGCAGTGGACAGCGCAGCAGGGCTCAACAAGGCATCAGGCATGGCATCTCTTGAGTAAATGTTGCTTGGCCACTTTGCTCAACCCCCTCGGGGGGCGGACGACGTATGTCGTCGGCCTGGGGGCGCTCTCAAGCACGGAAAGTGGTCGGGCCATGGTAGGAGTGGCACTTGCCCGGCAAGCAGCACAAAAGCCAGGGCAAGCCGGCGCTATTCAGGCCTGTTGCCAACACCGCCGCGCTGAAAACGCAAAAGCGGCCCGCAGGCCGCTGTTGCGTTGCGCTGGGTTGGTTGTGCCAACCCGCGCCGGGCTCAAAAGCCCAGGTTGGCCAGCAAGTCGTCCACCTCGCCCTGGTTGCTGACCACATCGGTGCGGCCGTGCGGGTCCACCACCGGGCCGTTCAGCACGCTGGTATCCACCTTGTCGCGTTGCTCTGGCGGCACCACCTGCACCAGCAGTTTGACCAGGCTGTCCTCCAGGTCATTGGCCAGCGCCACCACCTTGGCCACCACCTGGCCGGTCAGGTCGTGAAAGTCTTGCGCCATCATGATGTCGGTCAGGTGGCCGTCAATCAGCCGGGTGCGTGACTCCACATCGTTGACAAAATTGAACACCGCGCCCGACGCCACCGCCTTGACCGGGTCGGCCACCAAGGCCGCGGCCAGCAAGTGGGTTTGCGCGGCGATGGCACTGTGCTCGGCTTTGGCTTTTTCAACCGAGTTGAGCACCTTGTCGGCCGCCGCTGCGGTTTTGGTGGCGATGTAGCTCAGGCGGCTGCGCGCGTCAGGCAAGCCGCCGGCGGCGGTTTGCAGATTGGACATCACGCCCAGTTGCTGCAGGGTGTCGTGCAACAAGCGGGTCAGCGCGCCCAACTGCTGAAACACCGCAGGTGACGCCGCCGCAGCGGATGTGCCGGCCAGATGGCTGGCCGCTGTTGCGCTGCCGCGCTGAGGCGCCAGCGTGGCGCTGTCTTCCATCTTCATGGTGATCGTCCTGCTGGCCGGTCAGGCGGTGATGGCCAGTTTCTGCAGGATTTTGGTCACCTTCTCCTCCAGCGTGGCCTTGGTGAAGGGCTTGACCACATAGCCTGCGGCACCGCTCTGGGCGGCCAGCAAGATGTCCTCTTTGCGCGCCTCGGCAGTGACCATCAACACCGGGATGTGCTTCAAGCTGGGCTCGGCTTTGAGTGCCTTGAGCAGATCGAAGCCGTTCATGATGGGCATGTTGATGTCGCTCACCACAAAGTCGTAGTGGTTGCCTTTGATCATCTGCAATGCAACGGCGCCGTCTTCGGCCTCGTCCACGTTGTTGCAGCCCATTTCCTTGAGCAGGCCACGCACGATGCGGCGCATGGTGGAGAAGTCATCGACGACCAGAAACTTGAGGTCGGAGGGATTGCTCATGTCAGTCCTCGGGCTTGGGGCAAAGTGGTAGACGGGTGTCGCAAATGGGCGAGCCTTGCGGGCTTATCGGCGCGCACTGGATGGACTTGAGACCAGCGTCGGTTTGTCGGGTTTGATCAGCGGTTCGGTCGTGGTTTTTGCCATCGGTTCCACCAGATCGGCGGTGGGCCGGTAAAAGTGGTCTTCAGCGTCGCGGTTCATCACGATGATGCTGATGCGGCGGTTTTGCGGCTCGGCCGGGTCATCGCGGTTGAAGGGCTGGCTGCTGGCCAGGCCCAGCACGCGCAACACCCGCTCTTCGGTCAGGCCACCGGCCACCAGCTCACGGCGCGAGGCATTGGCCCGGTCGGCGCTCAACTCCCAGTTGCTGTAGCCGCGGTCGCCACCGGGGAATGGCACGGCGTCGGTGTGGCCCTCCAGCGTCAGGCGATTGGGCACCTCTACCAGCACATTGCCGATGGCCTGCAGCAGCGCACGCATATGCGGTTTGACCACCGCGCTGCCCGAGTCAAACATGGGCCGGCTCAACTCGTCCACGATCTGGATGCGCAGGCCGTCGCGTGTCATGTCCAGCTTGATCTGCGAGGCGTACTGGGCCAGCTTGGCGCTGTTTTTCAGCTCACTTTCCAGCTGCTCGCTCAGCTCTTGCAGCTTGGTGGCCTCGGCCACCCGCTGCTCGTGGCGCAAGGCCTGCAGGTTGATGGTGTTGCGTGGTGCTTCCACGTCACCGCGCTTGACCTGGCCACCCGAGCGGGTCAAGTCCTGGCCGCCACCCTTGAGCACGCTGGACGAATCACCCGAGCCCGAACCGCCGTTCAGCAAGGCCACTTTGAGCGGGCTTTGAAAGTAGTCGGCGATGCCCTTCTTGTCGCCCTCGGACGTGCTGCCCAGCAGCCACATCAACAAGAAGAAAGCCATCATCGCGGTCACGAAGTCGGCGTAGGCAATCTTCCACGCCCCACCATGCACCGCATGGCCGCCCTTTTTGATCTTCTTGATGATGATCGGTTGTAACTTTTTCGCGTCTCCGGCCATGGCGCTCTCCCTGCCCTACTTCTTGATTACTTCTTTTTGACATGGGCTTCAAGCTCACTGAAGCTTGGGCGGTCACCCGAGAACAGCACCTTGCGGCCAAACTCGATGGCCAC
>JANPOW010000318.1:0-4704 GCA_031428185.1 Betaproteobacteria bacterium
CAAAAACTGTCCTCGCTGGGGCCGTTTCTCGCTATCGACGCCCCAAGCCCGACAGGCTCCTAGACTGGCGGCATGCGCGCTGCGGACTGCTGCAACCCCAACCGGCGCCGGCTGCTGCTGGCAGCGGCCGGCATGTCCGCACTCAGCGCCGTGTCCGGCCTGGCAGGCTGCGCCGGCTGGGTGGGTCCGCAGACGCTCACACTGAGCGAAGCCGAGCTGAATGCGCTGATCGGCCGCGCTTTCCCGCTGCAGCGCCGGGTGCTGGAGTTGTTGGACGTGCAAATGAGCGCGCCCCAGCTACGCCTGCTGCCCGATGTCAACCGCCTGGCGGTGGCGCTGGTGGTGAGCACCCAGGACCGGGTGTTTGGCCGCAGCGCCAGGGGCAGCCTGCGCTTTGACGCGGCACTGCGCTGGGATGCCGCTGAGGCCACCATCCGCCTGGCCCAGGTGCGGGTGCAGCAACTGCGGCTGGACGGTGGCAGCGGCACGGCGGCGCTGGATGCCAGCCAGCCACCGACGCCACAAACACCACAAACACCACAAACACCATCCCCGCCTGCACCACCGGTGGGTGTCGGCGACCCCGGCGCCATGCCGGCCAGCAACGCCGCCCGCCTGGGCCTGGCGCTGGCCGAACGGGCGCTGGAGGATTTGCCGCTCTACCGCCTCAGCCCGGAGCGCCAGGCCCGCCTGCGCCAACTGGGTTTGCAGCCCGGCACGGTGCGGGTAACGGCGGCCGGGCTGCAACTCATTTTGGTGCCGCTGGGTAGCTGAGCGTCGGCCACGCCGGCCCGGCCGATCAGCCCCGGCTCAGCCATGCCCCGCCGCTATCATCCGCCGCTTTTGCACAAGGACGCACCGTGGATCTGTTGCTGCTGGGCAAGGCCGCCATCATGGGCGTGGTGGAGGGGCTGACCGAGTTTTTGCCAGTGTCATCGACCGGGCACTTGATCCTGGCGGGTGCCTTGCTGCACTTCAACGACGCACGCGGCAAGCTGTTTGAGATCGTGATCCAGTCGGCCGCCATCCTGGCCGTGGTGCTGGAATACCGCAGCCGCATCACCAGCGTGCTGGCCAATGTGGGCCACGACGCAGCAGCCCGCCGCCTGTTGCTGAATGTGGCGATTGCCTTTGTGCCGCTGGCCGTGCTGGGCTTGCTGTTTGGCAAGGCGCTCAAGGCGCATTTGTTCAACGCGCCCACGGTGGCCACCACCTTCATCCTGGGTGCCTTCATCATCCTGTGGGCCGAGCGGCGCCAGCATGCGGTGCGGGTGCTGGCGGTGGACGACATGTCGGGCCTGGACGCGCTCAAGGTCGGCCTGTGCCAGTGCTTTGCGCTGATTCCCGGCACCAGCCGGTCGGGTGCCACCATCATCGGCGGCATGCTGTTTGGCCTGTCGCGCCAAGTGGCCACCGAGTTCACCTTCTTCCTGGCCATCCCCACGTTGGCGCTGGCGGGTGCGTATTCGCTCTACAAAGAGCGGGCATTGCTGTCCGCTGATGACCTGGGCATGTGGGCCGTGGGCATGGCGACGTCATTCATCTCGGCGTTTTTCTGTGTGCGCTGGCTGCTGCGCTACATCTCCAGCCACAGCTTTGTGCCGTTTGCCTGGTACCGCATCGCCTTTGGCCTGGTGGTGCTGGTGACCTGGTACACCGGCGCGGTGCAGTGGGCTGATTGATGGTGTGTTGACCCGGACGGCCAGGGCCTGCCGGGGCAGGCCAGACCCATTCAGCGCCGGGTGAACAGCAAGTCCCAAACGCCGTGGCCCAATTGCAGACCGCGGTTCTCAAACTTGGTCAACGGCCGCCAGTCGGGCTTGAGTGCGTAGCCCGCCGCCGTGTTGCACAGCGCGTGCTCGGCCGACAAGACCTCCAGCATCTGCTGGGCATAGGGCTGCCAGTCAGTTGCGCAGTGCAGGTAGGCGCCAGGCGCCAGGTAGCGCACCAGCGTGGCCACAAACGCCGGCTGGATCAAGCGCCGCTTGTTGTGGCGCTTCTTGTGCCACGGGTCCGGGAAGTAGATGTGCAGCCCCGCCAGTGAAACCGGCGCCACCATCTGCTGCAACACCTCCACCGCGTCATGCTGCACCAGGCGCAGGTTGCGCAAATCGCGCGAGCCGATCTCGCGCAGCAGGGCGCCCACACCGGGCTCATGCACCTCAACGCCGATGAAGTCGACCTCTGGCCTGGCCGCAGCAATCTGTGCGGTGGCCTGGCCCATGCCAAATCCGATTTCCAGTACCCGGGGGGCCTTGCGGCCAAACTGCGCGTCCCAGTCCACCAGGGCTGGCGCATAGGGCACCAAGAACTGCGGCCCCAGGTCTTGCAGCGCACGCACCTGGCCACTGCCCATGCGGCCGGCACGTAGCACAAAACTGCGCATGGGGCGGTGTGGGTGCGTGGCCACCGGGGCCTCGGGCGGCGGCAGATCGGCGGGGAGCATGGAGTCAGACATGGCCGGCAAACGTGGGGTGGTGCGGGGTGTGATGACCGGACATGAAAAAGGCCCATCAAGGGGCCTGTTGCAAGTGGATCAAGCGGATCAACTGGAGAAAAGGAAACACATCAGCGTTGGAGCGGGTGAGGGGAATCGAACCCCTGTATGAAGCTTGGGAAGCTGCCGTTCTACCATTGAACTACACCCGCTAAAGACCGCGATTCTAGCGGCATGCCGTGCGGCGGCGGCGGCGGCCGGTGTGCGTAGTTGCCAGCGTGGCGCCACGCAGCCGGCTGCGGCATGATGCCTGTCACACACCATGAGCGACCCTATTTTGCTGCTGCACCTGGGCCCAGGCACGCCCGACTTGAGCACATCGGCCTACGGCCCGTTTGTGGTGCATGGCCTGGCCACGCAAAACGAGCTGGACGCTGCGCTGGACAGCCAGAGCTACGACGCGGTGGTGCTGTCACAAGCCCAGCCAGACGCACTGGCCGCGCTGGCCGGCTGGGCCCGCCTGTCGCGCGCCGTGCTGGACGCTGCTGTGCTGGTGGTGGCACCTGAGCCAGCACTGGCAGCGGCTGTGCGCCTCTTGCAGCTGGGTGTGCAGGATGTGCTGCCCCGGCGTGAGGCCCAGCCCGAGAATCTGGCCCGCGCCGTGCGCCTGGCGGTCGAGCGCAAACGGCTGGAGCAGGCCGCCCGCAAGGCCTACGCCACCGACCTGGCCACCGGCCTGCCAAACCACGCGCAGTTGATGGAGCACATGAGCCACCTGCTGGCCCTGCGTGAGCGTGAACCCGCTGCCATGGCGCTGCTGGCGCTGCGCATCGAGGGCCTGGGCGCCACCGAAGCCAGGCTGGGCACCGAGGCCGCCAATGTGCTGCGCCGCAAGGTGGCTGTGCGGCTGCGCTCGGGCCTGCGTGCCAGTGATGTGGTGGCCTCGGTGGGCAGCGATTGTTTTGTCGTGTTGCTGGCCTGGATCGACGACCCGGCCAACGCCGACCGGGTGGCCATCAAGCTGGCCCAGTCACTGCAGCGGCCGTTCAGCATTGCGGGCCAGGATGTGGCGGTGGCCGTGTGCGCTGGCGTGGCGCAATACCCGCAGCACGGCAAGGACGCCGAGACACTGATGCGCCGCGCGCTGGGCCAGGCGGGTGATGGCCAGGCGATGGGCCGGGCGGGCTTGAGGCCACGCAGCGGCGCTGCAGCCAACGACGAATAGCCAAGCCTCGCGCTTGTTGCGCCGCTGTGGCATTGCGGCGCCGCGGCCAGCGCTGGCGCCGTGCCGCCTACTTCTGAATGTCACCCAGGCACAGGTATTTGGACTCGACGTAGTCGTCAATGCCGGCATGCCCACCCTCGCGGCCCAGGCCGGATTGCTTGACACCGCCAAACGGCACTTCGGCCGTGCTGATCAGGCCCGTATTGATGCCCACCATGCCGTAGTCCAGCGCCTCGGCCACGCGGAACACCCGGCCGATGTCGCGGGTGTAGAAGTAGCTGGCCAAGCCAAACTCGGTGGCGTTGGCCAGGCTGACGGCCTCTGCCTCGGTGCTGAACTTGAACACCGGCGCCACCGGGCCAAAGGTCTCTTCCTTGGCGCACAGCATGTCCCCCGTCACATCGGCCAGCACCGTGGGTGTGAAGAATCGATCACCCGTGTCGGGCACAACCGCACCACCGGTCACCAGCCGGGCGCCTTTGCCCAGTGCATCGGCCACATGGGCCTGCACCTTGGCCACCGCTTGGGCGTCGATCATCGGGCCTTGCTGGATACCGGCGTCAAAGCCATTGCCCACCGTGATGGCGCCGGCCTTGGCCGCCAGTTGCGCCACAAACGCGTCGTAGATGCCGGCCTGCACGTAAAAGCGGTTGGCGCAGACGCAGGTCTGGCCGGCATTGCGGTATTTGCTGACCATGGCACCGTCCACCGCTGAGGCAATGTCGGCATCGTCAAACACGATGAAGGGCGCATTGCCACCCAGCTCGAGGCTGATCTTCTTGACCGTGGGCGCGCACTGGCGGGCCAAGATGCGGCCGACCTCGGTGGACCCGGTGAACGACAGGTGCCGCACCACATCACTGGAGCACAACACATTGCCGATCTCGATGGATAACGCGGCGTCGGCCGTCAGCACGTTCAGCACCCCGGCCGGCATGCCGGCGCGTTGCGCGAGTTCGGCCACGGCGAGCGCCGACAGAGGCGTCTGCTCGGCGGGTTTGATGACGACGGTGCAGCCCGCCGCCAGCGCAGGCGCCACTTT
>JANPOW010000319.1:0-1736 GCA_031428185.1 Betaproteobacteria bacterium
CACAATGATGCTGAAAAGTGGCAAGTCAGTGAGCCAGTCCACCGGCTGCGCGCCAAAGAACAACCACACCTGGGCCAGCACGCCGTAAAGCGGGTTCATCATCATGTGCTTCCACAGCAGCGCATTGACGGTGGGCATCACGAAGAACGGCGAGATCAGCAGCACCCGCACGATGCCGCGGCCGGGGAAGGGCTCATCAATCAGCAAAGCCAGCGCCACACCCATGGCCACGGTGATGAGGATGACGCTGCCCAGCAGCAGCAGGGTGTTGATCACCGCCGTGCCAAAAGACGGGTCAGTGATGAAGTATTCAAAGTTGGCCAGCCCGACAAAACCGGTCTGCTCGGGCTGCATCAGGTTGTAGCGGATGACCGAGAAATACAGGGTCATCACCAGCGGCACGATCATCCACAGAAACAGCGTGACCACAGCCGGCGCCATCAACAGGCGCGGCAACAAGCGGGGGGCGGTGCGTTGCATGGGCGTGAGCAGGTTGGCCAAGGGCCAGTGCGGGCCCTGGTGGAGTGCTTGGTGAAGTGCTTGGTGAAGTGCTTGGTGGGGTGATGCTGCCCGCCGCCACCAGGGCAGCGGGCGGCCTGCCTCATTTACTTGTAGTAGCCGGCTTTCTTCATCTCACGCTCGGCAGCGGCTTGGCCCGCCTTCAAGGCTTTGTCGACCGATGTCTTGCCGGCCAGTGCCGCGCTCATCTGCTGACCCACAGCCAGGCCAATGCTCTGGAACTCGGGGATCGCCGCAAACTGCACGCCCACATACGGGCTCTTGGGCAGGGTGCTGTCATTGGGGTTGGCGCTGTCGATGGCTGCTTTTTCAGCCGACGCAAACTTGGCCGCCTTCTGGAACTCGGGGTTGGCGTAAGTGCTCTTGCGGGTGCCGGTAGGCACGCTGGCCCAGCCCTTTTCTTTGGCCACCAATTGGATGTAGTCCTTGCTGGTGGCCCAGCTGATGAACTTCTGCGCCGCGTCCACCTTCTTTGACCCGGCGGGGATGGCCAGCGACCAGGCCCACAACCAGTTGGCACCCTTGGGCGTCACGGCAGTGGGCGCCTGGGCAAACGCCACCTTGTCAGCCACCTTGCTTTGCTTGGGGTCGCTGATGAAGCTGGCCGCGATGGTGGCGTCAATCCACATGCCGCACTTGCCCTCGTTGTACAGCGCCAGGATCTCGTTGAAGCTGTTGGCAGCCGACCCCGGTGGGCCGTAGTTTTTCAGCAGATCCACATAAAAGTTGATCGCGTCATGCCAGGGCTTGCTGTCAATCTGTGGCTTCCAGTTCATGTCGAACCACTGGCCACCGGTGGTGTTGACCAGCGTGGTCAAGAAGGCCATGTTGTCGCCCCAACCCGGCTTGCCACGCAGGCAGATGCCGTAGACGCCGTTTTTCGGGTCGTGGATCTTGGCGGCCAGGGTTTTGATGTCGGCCCAGGTGGGCTTGTCGGCCACGGTGATGCCGGCTTTGTCGGCCAGGTCCTTGCGGTACATCAGCATCGAGCTTTCACCGTAAAACGGTGCGGCGTACAGCTTGCCGCCCACACTCAAGCCGTTGCGCATGGCGGGCAGCAGGTCGTCCACGTCATACGCAGCGTCGGTTTTGAGTTCTTGCAGCCAGCCCTTCTTGCCCCAGATCGGCGTCTCGTACATGCCGATGGTCATGATGTCGAACTGGCCGCCCTTGGTGGCGATGTCGGTGGTCACGCGCTGGCGCAGCGTGCCTTCTTC
>JANPOW010000320.1:0-8719 GCA_031428185.1 Betaproteobacteria bacterium
CCCACCTCGTGCGCAAAGGTCGGGTCGTAGGACACACAGTTGGGGATGGTGCCGGCCAGGATGTGGCTGTGGCCGTCCTCGTGCTGCAGGCCTTCACCGTTCAGCGTGGTGCGGCCAGACGTGCCGCCCAGCAAAAAGCCCCGCGCCTGCATGTCGCCGGCAGCCCAGGCCATGTCGCCGATGCGCTGGAAGCCGAACATCGAGTAGTAGACATAGAACGGCACCATGATGCGGTTGTTCGTCGAGTAGCTAGTGGCCGCAGCAATCCAGCTGCCCATGCCGCCGGCCTCGTTGATGCCCTCTTGCAGGATTTGTCCGTCCTTGGCCTCGCGGTAGTACATCACCTGGTCTTTGTCGACCGGGGTGTACTTCTGCCCCTCGGGGTTGTAGATGCCGATCTGGCGGAACAGGCCTTCCATGCCAAAGGTGCGGGCCTCGTCCACCAGGATGGGCACGGTGCGGGGGCCGAGTGCCTTGTCGCGCAGCAACTGCGTCAAAAAGCGCACATAGGCTTGCGTGGTGCTGATCTCGCGGCCTTCGGCTGTGGGGTCCAGCACCGCCTTGAAGGTGTCCAGCGACGGCACGGTGAACTGCTCATCGGCCTTGGCGCGGCGCTGCGGCAGGTAACCACCCAGGGCCTGGCGGCGCTCATGCAGGTAGCGCATTTCGGGCGTGTCGTCGGCCGGTTTGTAGAACGGGATGCCGTGCGCCAACACCTCGTCCGAGATGGGGATGTTGAAACGATCCCGCATGCCCTTGATGTCGTCGTCGGTCAGCTTCTTGGCCTGGTGGGCGGTGTTTTTGCCCTCGGCTGCTTTGCCCATGCCAAAGCCCTTGACGGTTTTGATCAGCAATACCGTGGGCTGGTCTTTGGTGTGTACCGCCTTGTGGTAGGCGGCGTACACCTTTTGTGGGTCATGGCCACCCCGCTGCAGGCGCCAGATGTCTTCGTCGCTCATCTTGGCCACCATCTCCAGCGCCTTGGGGTGCTGGCCAAAAAAGTTCTTGCGCACAAAAGCGCCGTCGTTGGCCTTCATGGCCTGGTAGTCACCGTCCACCGTGTCCATCATGATCTTGCGCAGCACATGCTCTTTGTCGCGCGCCAGCAGCGGGTCCCAGTAGCCGCCCCACAGCAGCTTGATCACGTTCCAGCCCGAGCCGCGGAACTCACCCTCCAGCTCCTGGATGATCTTGCCGTTGCCCCGCACCGGGCCGTCCAGGCGCTGCAGGTTGCAGTTGATGACGAAGATCAGGTTGTCCAGCTTTTCACGTGCGGCCAGGCCGATGGCGCCCAGGCTTTCGGGTTCGTCCATCTCGCCGTCACCGCAGAACACCCACACCTTGCGCTTGCTGGTGTCGGCAATGCCACGTGCATGCAGGTACTTCAAAAAGCGCGCCTGGTAGATCGCCATCAACGGGCCCAGACCCATGCTGACGGTGGGGAACTGCCAGAAGTTGGGCATCAGCTTGGGGTGCGGGTAGCTGCTCAAGCCCTTGCCGTCCACCTCTTGGCGGAAGCTCAGCAATTGCGCTTCAGTCAACCGGCCTTCCATGAAAGCGCGGGCGTAGATGCCGGGCGCACTGTGGCCCTGGATGTAGAGCAGGTCACCACCGTGGTCTTCGGTCGGGCCATGCCAAAAATGGTTGAAGCCGGCGCCAAACATCGTGGCGACAGACGCAAAAGAGGAAATGTGGCCACCCAGGTCACCACCGTCGGCCGGGTCCAGCCGGTTGGCCTTGACCACCATCGCCATCGCGTTCCAGCGCATGTAGGCGCGCAGGCGCTCCTCAATGTCCAGGTTGCCGGGGCAGCGCTCTTCCTGGTCGGTGGGGATGGTGTTGACGTAGGCGGTGGTGGCCGAAAACGGCTGGTCGATACCGGCCTGTCTAGCCTCGTCGATCAATTGGCCCAGCAAAAAGTGGGCACGCGCCGGGCCTTCGTTGGCGATGACGGCGTCCAGCGCCTCCAGCCATTCACGGGTTTCCTGGGCGTCGGTGTCGTTGGCGGCAGCGCCAAGAAAGGATTGCGGCAATGCGGACATCGGTTGTCTCCTCGATCGGGGTCGGGTGGATGGTCTGGCTGGGTGGTCTGACGGACGGGCAAAGTGAGTGCGTTTAAGCCGGCGCGGAGTTTGGCACAAAGCTGGCGTATTTTCAAATGGCGCGAGTTGATTTCATATTGTGGTAATCCACAACACAGCCCGGAGCCGGCGCATGCAGTTTGTCACGCCAAGCGCACCAGATAATCCGGCCATGGTTCCCTCCCAATCCGGTCGCAGCGGCCCCGCTGGCGGCAGCACCACCACTGGCCAGCGCCGCCTGCTGGGCCGCTGGTGGCGGCGCCAGTCACCGGCGCGGCAGGACAGGTTGGCCACCTTTGGCCCGCTGGCGTCGGTGTTGCTGTTTCTGGCGGCCATCATTTCTGCCTTCTGGTACTTGCGCAACGAGGAGTTGGAGCGCGAGGTGGAGGCCGTCACCCGCGACACCGAGATCGCCCAGCAGCAAATCCGCCTGCGCCTGATCGAAAACCAGGAGCAATTGGTGCGCATGGCGCGCGAATTTGTCACCCGTGAGCTGGCGGTGGCCGACTTCACCCCCCAGGCCGCCGGTTTTGCCAACGACAGGCCCGAGATCACCCAACTGGCCTGGCTGGGCGCAGACCACCAGCCGCACGTGCGTTTTTCGGCCCAGGCCGAGCGGGAAGACGGCGCCCTGCCACCCGGCGCTGCTGCCGCGCTACCCCGCACCCCTGCCAGCGCGCCCAGCCGCAGCGAGACGGAATGGGCCTTCATCGCCGCCCGGGATTTGCGCCAGCCCATCTACTCACGGCCGTTCAAGGACCGCCACGGCACGGTGGTCTTCCAGGTCCATGTGCCGATGCTGGCACGTGGCCAGTTTGCCGGCGTGCTGGTGGCCGACTACAGCGTGGAGGCGCTGCTGCGCCACCATGTCACCGCCGACGTGACGCGCCGCCACGCCATGGCGCTGGTGGACGACGCTGGCCGCCTGGTGGCCAGCAGCGTGATGCCGTTGCCCAGCGGGGCGCGCCAGCGTGCGGCCATCGTGCATGACGTGCCGGTGGCGCCGGTGGCCAACGGCCTGGTGCTGCGTGGCAGCGGCCACCGCAGCTCGGTCGGTCTGATCGGCAACACCTTGTTCTGGATGGTGGTGGCCTTGTCGGTGCTGACCTTGTGGATGCTGCTGGGCACCTGGCGCCACATGCGCCGCCGCACGCAGATCCAGGGCGCACTGGTGCAAGAGACCAACTTCCGCCGGGCGATGGAGAACTCCATGCTCACCGGCATGCGGGCGATGGACGTGGAAGGCATGGTCAGCTATGTCAACCCGGCCTTTTGCGCCATGACCGGCTTCACCGATGAAGAGCTGATCGGCCGCCCGCCGCCCTACCCCTACTGGCCGGCCGACCGCATCGACGAAAACACCCGCCTGCTGCAGCAGGAGTTGCAAGGCCGCAGCCCGGCCGGCGGCATCGAGGTCAAGGTGATGCGCAAAAACGGCACGCTGTTTGATGCCCGCATGTATGTGTCGCCGCTGGTGGACGCGCGTGGCCAGCAGACCGGCTGGATGACCTCGATGACCAACATCACCGAGGCCAAAAGGATTCGCGACCAGCTCAGCGCGTCGCATGAGCGCTTTACCACCGTGCTGGAGGGGCTGGAGGCGGCGGTGTCTGTGCTGTCGGTGCAACAGGGTGAGCTGCTGTTTGCCAACCGCTCTTACCGGCTCTGGTTTGGCGCCGACGCGCATGGCCACGCGCTGCTCGCCACCGGCACCGCGCCCACGCTGCCCATTGCCGTGACCGACCACGAGGATGAGGACGACCTGTCCGGCCTGCCCACCCAAGAGCTGACCGGCATGGCCAACCCGCGTGAGGTGTACGCCCCGTCGCTGGACAAGTGGTTTGACGTGCGCGCCCGCTACCTGCAGTGGACTGACGGCCGGCTGGCCCAGATGGTGATTGCCACCGACGTGACCGCCCGCCGCCGCGCTGAAGAACTGGCCGCCCAGCAGGCTGAAAAAGCCCAGGTCAGCAGCCGCCTGATCACCATGGGCGAGATGGCGTCCAGCGTGGCGCATGAGCTGAACCAGCCGCTGACCGCCATCACCAACTACTGCAACGGCATGGTCTCGCGTGTCAAGGCCGACACCATCGACCGCGAGGCGCTGATTGCCGCGCTGGGCAAAACAGCCCGCCAGGCGGAACGCGCCGGCCAGATCATCCACCGCATCCGCGCCTTCGTGAAAAAGAGCGAGCCGCAGCGCCAGCCCGCGCAGGCCAAACACATTGTGGAAGACGCGGTGGAGCTGGCCGGCATCGAGCTACGGCGCCGCAACGTGGCCATCCACCACTACGTGGCCAAGCGCTTGCCCGATATCAATTGCGACCCCATCCTGATCGAGCAAGTGCTGCTCAACCTGCTCAAGAACGCGGCTGAAGCCATCGACAACGCCGGCCTGCCAGCCTCACGCCGCCACATCGAGCTGCGCGTGATCCCACGCCACAACCCGGATGAAGGGGGTGTCATCGAGTTCAGCGTCACCGACATGGGGCCAGGCCTGCCCGACGAAGTGATGCGCCGGCTGTACGAGGCGTTTTTCTCCACCAAAGCGGACGGCATGGGCATCGGGCTGTCGCTGTGCCGGTCCATCATCGAGAGCCACCGGGGCCGGATCAAAGCGCAGAACCTCTACAATGGACCCACAGTTTCGGGGTGCCGGTTTGCCTTCACCCTGCCGGTTGAAACCGCTGTGCGGCATGAAGAAATGACCCAGCCGCAAGCCCTTGGCTAAGCCACATGAAGCCGCAAACCCACCCGGGCAAGCAGCATCTGACGCCACGCACAGCGTCATCAACCGCCTCCCATCCGCACCCAGCAGCCCAGCCGCGAGAAGCCTTCCATGAGCCTGATTCCAAAAAAGGGTACGGTCTATGTCGTTGATGACGACGAGGCCGTGCGCGATTCACTGCAGTGGCTGCTCGAAGGCAAGGACTACCGGGTCAAGTGTTTTGATTCGGCCGAATCGTTTTTGTCCCGCTTCGACCCGCGTGAGGTGGCCTGCCTGATCGCCGACATCCGCATGGACGGCATGAGCGGGCTTGAATTGCAAGACCGCCTGCTGGAGCGCAAGAGCCCGCTGCCGGTGGTCTTTATCACCGGCCACGGCGATGTGCCCATGGCCGTGACCACGATGAAAAAAGGCGCGATGGATTTCATCGAAAAGCCGTTCAAGGAGGACGAACTGATCGGCCTGGTGGAGCGCATGCTCGATCAAGCCCGCAGCGCCTTCAGCCACCACCAAGAGCAAGCCAGCCGCGACGCCCTGCTGAGCCGCCTGACCACGCGTGAAGCGCAGGTACTTGAGCGCATCGTGGCGGGCCGCCTGAACAAGCAGATTGCCGATGACCTGGGCATCAGCATCAAGACGGTGGAGGCGCACCGCGCCAACATCATGGAGAAGTTGAACGCCAATACCGTGGCCGACCTGCTGAAGATCGCGCTGGGCGCCAACAGCGCTCCGGCCAAGGCCTGAGCATCAACGCCGGGCTGTCACAGCGCGGGTGAACAACCCGCGTCCACAGCCCACGCAACACCAGGCCGCTGCCGCCCAGCGGCCTTCTTTGTTTTTGGAGATCTGTTCATGCCCGCCCAACTGATCAACGGCACCGCACTGTCGCAACACCTGCGGGCTGACGTGGGCCGCCGCGCCGCAGCGCTGACCGCCCGTGGCACCACACCCGGCCTGGCGATGATCCTGGTTGGCGACGACCCGGCGTCCGCCGTGTATGTGCGCAACAAGGTCAAGGCCTGTGCCGAGCACGGCCTGCACTCGGTGCTGGAGAAGTACGACGCCACGCTCAGCGCGGCCGACCTGCTGACCCGCATCCAGGCGCTGAATGCCGACCCGGCCATCCACGGCATCCTGGTGCAGATGCCGCTGCCCAGGCACATCAACGCGCAACAGGTGATCGAGACCATTGCCACCAGCAAGGACGTGGACGGTTACTCGGTGCAAAGCGCCGGTGACCTGATGGCCGGCCTGCCAGGATTGCGGCCCTGCACGCCCATTGGCTGCATGAAGCTGATTGAGTCCACCGGGGTGGATTTGCGTGGCAAACATGCGGTGGTGATCGGCCGCAGCAATACCGTGGGCAAGCCGATGGCGCTGCTGCTGCTGCAGGCCAATGCCACGGTCACCATCTGCCACAGCGCCACGCCCGACCTGGGCGCGTTCACCCGGCAGGCCGATGTGGTGGTGGCCGCCGTGGGCCGGCGCAACACGCTGACGCAAGACATGGTCAAACCCGGCGCGATCATCATCGACGTGGGCATGAACCGCGATGAAGCCGGCAAACTCTGTGGTGATGTGGACTTTGCCGGCGTCAGCCGCGTGGCAAGCTGGATCACCCCGGTGCCCGGTGGGGTCGGCCCGATGACGATCACCATGTTGTTGGTCAACACGGTTGAATCGGCTGAACGCGCCGCCAACTAAGCCTGCTCTATCCGCTGCCTGTCAGACCCGACGTTGCAAGAAAGCCATGCCCATGACCAACCCCCTGCTCTCACCCGCCGGCCTGCCCGCGTTTGACGCCATCGCGCCCGAGCACATCGGCCCGGCGCTGGATTTGTTGCTGCCGGCCGCTGAAGCCGCGCTGGAGCGTGCGGTCAGCGCCGAGGTAGCGGCTGACTACGACGCCTTGTCCGCCGTGCTGGACGTGCCGCTGGAGCGCTTGTCGCGCGCCTGGGGCGCCGTGGGCCACCTCAACGCCGTGGCCAACAGCCCCGCGCTGCGCGAGGCCTACAACGCCAACCTGGCGCGCATCACTGAGTTCCATACCCGTCTCGGCGCTGACGAGCGGCTGTACGCCAAATACAAGGCCGTGGCGCAAAGCCCGGCCGCCTGCACCCTGGCAGCGGCCCGCGCCCAGGCCCTGGCCCACGCGATGCGCGATTTCGTGCTGTCGGGCGCTGAGTTGCAAGGCGAGGCCAAAACCCGCTTTGCCGCGCTGCAAGAGCGCATGGCCGAGCTGGGCCAGCAGTTCAGCGAGCATGTGCTGGACGCCACCGACGGCTTTGCGCTGTACGCCACGGCCGAGCAGATGGCCGGTGTGCCCGACGACGTGTGCCAGCAGACCGCCGCAGCAGCCCAGGCCGACGGCAAAACCGGCCACAAACTCACGCTGCACATGCCGGTCTACCTGCCGTTGATGCAGTACGCCCAAGACCGCGCGCTGCGTGAGCAGCTCTACCGCGCCTACGCCACCCGGGCCAGTGAATTTGGCCCCGCCGCGTTGGACAACGGCGCGCTGATGACCGAGCTGCTGCAACTGCGCGCTGAAGAAGCCGCACTGTTGGGCCATGCCAGTTATGGCCATTTGTCGCTGGTGCCCAAGATGGCCGAATCCCCGGCCCAGGTGAACAGCTTTTTGCGGGATCTGGCGCAGCGCGCCCGGCCGCATGCCCAGCGGGATTTTGCTGAGTTGCAGGCGTTTTTTGTGGCGAACAACCCGACAGCCGGCACGCTGCAGGTGTGGGACCAACCCCGCACGTCCGAGCTGCTGAAAGAAGCCCGCTACGCCTTCAGCGAGCAGGCGTTGAAGCAATACTTCACCGAGCCCCGGGTGCTGGACGGCCTGTTCCACATCGTTGAAACCCTGTTCGAGGTGCGCATCCGGCCGGACCAGGCACCGGTGTGGAACGAGGGTGTGCGCTTCTACCGCATCGAGCGCCCGGCATTGCAAGGCGCAGGGGACGCCGCACCACAACTGGTCGGCCAGTTCTACCTCGACCCCTACGCCCGCCCCGGCAAGCGCCCTGGTGCCTGGATGGATGTGGTGCGCAGCCGCTGGTTGCGGCCGGACGCCACAGCGCCCGGCGCGCTGCAAACCCCGGTGGCGCACCTGGTGTGCAACTTTGCGTCCCCGGTGGGCGACAAACCCGCGCTGCTGACGCATGACGACGTGATCACCCTGTTCCACGAGTTTGGCCACGGCCTGCACCACATGCTGACGCAGGTGGACGAGATGGCGGTGGCCGGCATCTCGGGTGTGGAATGGGACGCGGTAGAGCTGCCCAGCCAGTTCATGGAGAATTTTTGCTGGGAGTGGGATGTGCTGTCCCGCCTCACCGCCCATGTGGATACCGGCGCCCCGCTGCCGCGCGCCCTGTATGACCGCATGATGGCGGCGCGCAACTTCCAGAGTGGGCTGCAGACATTGCGCCAGGTCGAGTTCTCGCTGGTCGACATGCGGCTGCACACCGAGGCCGGCGCCGCCAGCCGGGTGCAGGCGGTGGTGGACGAGGTGCGGGCCGAGGTGGCCGTCAACCCACCGCCCGCCTTCAACCGCTTCCAGCACAGCTTCTCGCACATCTTTTCTGGCGGTTATTCGGCCGGTTATTACAGCTACAAATGGGCCGAGGTGCTGTCGGCGGATGCGTTTGCCGCGTTTGAGGAGCAAGGCGTGTTCAACCCCGCCGTGGGCCAGCGCTTCCGCCGCGAGATTTTGGAAGCCGGTGGCAGCCGGCCAGCGATGGACAGCTTCAAGGCCTTCCGTGGCCGCGAGCCCAGCATCGACGCCTTGCTGCGCCACCAGGGCATGGTCTAGGCGCCTGTCGGGCTTGGGGAACGTCGGCTGCGAAACGGCCTCAGCGGTCCATTTTTTACCGGCTTTTTGTCCCATAGTTGAACTATGGGCCTG
>JANPOW010000321.1:0-24928 GCA_031428185.1 Betaproteobacteria bacterium
CTTGAGCGCGTTGCCACCGGTCGTGGTTTCGGGGCTGCCGAACATCACGCCGATCTTCATGCGGATCTGGTTGATGAAGATGACCATGGTGTTGGTCTTTTTGATGACGCCGGTGAGCTTGCGCAGGGCCTGGCTCATCAGCCGGGCTTGCAGGCCAGGCAAGGAATCGCCCATTTCGCCTTCCAGCTCGGCCTTGGGCGTGAGCGCGGCCACGGAATCGATGACCACCAGATCGACCGAGCCCGAGCGCACCAGCGCGTCCACGATTTCCAGCGCTTGCTCACCCGTATCGGGCTGACTGATCAGCATTTCTTGCAGGTTGACGCCCAGCTTTTGCGCATATTGCGCGTCCAGTGCGTGCTCGGCGTCGATGAAGGCGCAGGTGCCGCCCAGCTTTTGCATCTGGGCCACCACTTGCAGCGTGAGCGTGGTTTTGCCGGACGATTCAGGGCCGTAGATCTCAACCACCCGGCCACGTGGCAGGCCACCCACGCCCAGCGCGATGTCCAGGCCCAACGAGCCGGTGGACACCACCTCGATGGCCTCAACCACCTCGCCCGCGCCCAGCCGCATGATGGAGCCCTTGCCGAACTGTTTTTCAATCTGGGCCAGGGCGGCAGCCAGTGCTTTGGCTTTTTCGGTGTTCAAGGCTTTCACGGGTGCGTCCATTGCGGCTCTCCTAAAAACGAGTCACCATTATGTTGATGGGCTGGATGTTTGTACAGTGGTTTTCAGCCCGCATTTTTGCAAACCGGGCCACCCACCTGGCTTGACAGTGCTCATGCGGGTGGGTGATGGCCACTGCCTAGAATCGATTGTCACAGGCGTCCCATCCGCGGGCGCCCACCAGCGGGAGACAGGCGATGCGGATTCTGATTGCGGAAGACGACCAAGTGCTGGCTGATGGCCTGTTGCGCGCCCTGCGTGCCACCGGCTACGCGGTGGACCGGGTGGGCAGCGGCAGCGAGGCCGACTCGGCTTTGGCGTCACATGAGTTTGATTTGCTGATCCTGGACTTGGGCCTGCCCAAGATGCACGGTTTTGAGGTGCTCAAGAAGCTGCGTGGCCGGGGCTCATCGGTGCCGGTGCTGATCCTGACAGCCGCCGACAGCGTGGAGCAGCGGGTCAAGGGGCTGGACCTGGGCGCGGATGACTACATGGCCAAGCCGTTTTCGCTGCAAGAGCTGGAGGCCCGGGTGCGTGCCCTCACCCGGCGTGGCCTGGGCACGGCCAGCAGCGTGATCAAACACGGGCCCTTGACCTTTGATGCCACCGGCCGCGTGGCCTACATCGCCGACCAGATGATCGAGCTGTCGGCGCGCGAGTTGAGCTTGCTGGAGGTGCTGCTGCAGCGCGCTGGCCGGTTGGTCAGCAAAGACCAGTTGGTGGAGCGGCTGTGCGAGTGGGGCGAAGAGGTCAGCAACAACGCGATCGAGGTCTACATCCACCGCCTGCGCAAGAAGATCGAGCAAGGCCCGATCCGCATTGCCACGGTGCGTGGCCTGGGCTACTGCCTCGAGAAAATACCAAGCTAGAGCCGGGCTGCCCCTATGCTGGCACCAGCCATGCCAGCCTCTACTGACCCCGAGATCCGACCCAAAGAGCAGCGCTCGCTGTTTGGCGAGATCCTGGATTGGATGCTGGCGCCGCTGCTGCTGCTGTGGCCCATGAGCGTGGCGCTGACCTGGCTGGTGGCGCAAAACATTGCCAGCCGGCCTTTTGACCGTGATCTGGCCGAGATGGCGCGCACCGTGGCGCGCCAGGTGCAAGTGCTGCCCGGGGTGGGCGGCAAGCCCAGCACGGTGCGGCTGCGGGTGCCTGAGGTGGCGGCCGAGGTGCTGCGTGCGGATGATGTGGAGAAGGTCTACTTCCAGCTGCTGGGGGTGCGCGGTGAATTTGTCTCGGGTGAGCGTGACCTGCCGGTGCCCGACGAGCCCCCCGCCCCGCCGCAGACCCTGAAGTACCGCGACGACGAGGTACACGCCGACGCCGTGCGGGTGGCCTACCTGTGGCTGCCAGCCTCCGGCGTGCCGGGTGAAGCGCAGCCGCTGGTGCAGGTGGCGGAATCTCTGGATAAACGCTCACGCCTGTCCACCGAGATCATCAAAGGTGTGATCGTGCCGCAGTTTGTGGTGCTGCCGCTGGCGGTGCTGCTGGTGTGGTTTGCGCTGGCGCGTGGCATCAAGCCGTTGAATGAACTGCAGCAGCGCATCCGCCGCCGCGAGGCCAATGATTTGAGCCCGCTGGCCGAGCGCGATGTGCCTGAAGAGGTGGCTCCGCTGGTCAGCGCCATCAATGATTTGCTGGGCCGGCTAGACCAGTCCATGAGCACCCAGAAGCATTTTTTGGCCGACGCGGCGCACCAGCTGAAAACCCCGCTGGCCGGGCTGCGCATGCAGGCCGAGCTGGCCCAGCGCGAGATCGACGCCGGTGAGCATGACCCGGTGCAGCTGAAACGCTCACTGCAGCACATCGCCCATGCCAGTGAGCGGGCGGCGCACATGGTCAACCAGTTGCTGGCCATGGCGCGGGCCGACGCCAAGAGCCAAGCCAGGCCCAATGAGCCGGTGGACCTGGCCGCACTGGCGCGCGAGACGGTGCGCGACTTTGTGCCCAAGGCCATGGACAAACGCATTGACCTGGGCTACGAGGGGCCGGACGAGGCCGCGCCAGCCAAGCCCGCTGACGCCGGCACCGATGCCTTGGCAAGCCCCGAGACCCGCATGCTGGGCCAGCCCACGCTGGTGCGTGAGCTGGTGCGCAACCTGGTGGACAACGCGCTGCAGTACACACCGGCCGGTGGCACGGTGACGGCGCGGGTGACGGACGACCCGTTTGGCCAGGTGGTGGTGCTGCAGGTAGAGGACACCGGCCCCGGCATCCCCGAGGCCGAGCGGGCGCTGGTGTTGCAGCCGTTTTACCGGGCACTGGGCACCAATGTGGATGGCAGCGGGCTGGGCCTGGCCATCGTCAATGAAATCGTGTTGCAGCACGGCGCCGAGATGACCATTGGTGACGCCCGGCCGCGCGGCAGTGCAGCGGCCCAGGGCATGGGGCCGGGCACGCTGTTCACCGTGCGCTTTGTTTTGAGCCGCCGGCCCGCGCCGGCTTAGCGCCGCATCAAGCCCCGGCTGCGCGCAATCGACATCAACATGCCCAGCGCCACGCCCAGGATGACCATGGCCGTGCCACCGTAGCTGATGAAGGGCAGCGGGATGCCCACCACCGGCAGGATGCCGCTGACCATGCCCATGTTGACAAAGGCGTAGGTGAAGAAACCCAGGCTCAAGGCACCGGCCAGCAAGCGCGCAAACACGGTGGGCGCAAGCGCTGCAATCCACAGCCCACGCAGGATCAAGAAGGTGAAGCCCAGCAGCAGGGCGCTGACCGCGACCAGGCCGAACTCCTCAGAGAAGGCCGCAAAGATGAAGTCGGTGGTGCGCTCGGGGATGAACTCAAGGTGGGTCTGGGTGCCACTCATGAAACCCTTGCCGGTGAGGCCACCCGAGCCGATCGCGATCATGCCCTGGATGATGTGGAAGCCTTTGCCCAGCGGGTCAGTGGTCGGGTCCAGCAGGGTGCAGACGCGCTGTTTTTGGTAGTCGCGCATGCCGTGCCACTGCACCTCGGGCTGGCACAGTGCGTCGCCGCTGACCACGATGAAAGCAATCGCCAAAACGGCCAGCAGCAGCAGCGGCGCGATCAGCCGCCACGACAGGCCGGCAAAGAAGATCACGTACAGGCCGCTGGACAAGATCAGCAGCGAGGTGCCCAGGTCAGGCTGCTTGGCCACCAAGCCCACCGGCACCAGCAGCAGCAGGCCGGCAATCACAAAGTCGAGCAGGCGCAACTGGCCCTCGCGGCGCTGAAACCACCAGGCCAGCATCAGCGGCATGGCCAGTTTGAGGATCTCGCTGGGCTGGATCACCACGCCCAGGTTCAGCCAGCGGGTGGCGCCCTTTTTGGTGATGCCAAACAGCGCGGTGGCCACCAACAGCGCCACGCCCACGGCGTACAGCGGCACGGCCAGCGCCAGCAGGCGCTGCGGTGGCACCTGGGCCACCGCAAACATCAGCACTGCGGCCAGCAGCATGTTGCGGCCGTGGTCCACAAAGCGGCTGCCGTGGTCATAACCCACCGAGTACATGGTGACCATGCCCAGCCCGGCCAGCGCCAGCACCACCAGCAGCAGCGGCCAGTCAAAGCCCTGCACCACGGGTTTGAGCCGCAGCCAGAGGGATGGGCGCTCAAACACGGCGCTCATGGCAGCCTGCGGGGCAGCGGCGTTGCGGCGGTGGGGCCGATGGTGGCGCTGGGCTGGGGTGGTGTGATGGGGGCCGTGGGCGCGGGTCCGGGCGCAGGCGCAGTCGGCCTTGGCTTGCCTGGCGTGAATGCGACTGGGACGGGTGCGGCCGCCACCGCTGGCGCTGCCAGCACGGGCGCGGCCTGTGCCACTGGCAGGCCAGCAGGCAAGCCGATCTCGTTCATCGTCACGTCCTCGGCGCGGCGCGGAGTGCCCATCGGGGCGCCGCTGCGACCGGCCTGGGTGGCCGCCATGTCAGCGTCATTGGGCCACTGGCCGGCCAGCACATAGTCGAAAACCCGGCGCGCGATGGGGGCGGCGGCGGCGGCGCCAAAACCGGCGTTCTCCACCACCACGGCCAGCGCGATGGTGGGTGTATCCAGCGGCGCAAAAGCGGTGTAGAGCGAGTGGTCACGCTGGTATTCGGTCAACTTGGCGGCGTTGTATTTTTCGTTGGCGCGCACGCCCACGGCCTGGGCGGTGCCGGTTTTGCCACCGCTGCGGTAGGGCGCGCCCACAAACACCGCTTTGGACGTGCCTTCCTGCGTCACGCCGTACAGCGCACTGTTGATCACCGCCACGTGCTCGGGCTTGAACGGCAGCGCGGCCAACGCGTCAGCCGGCGGCGGCGCGGCGCTGTGGTTGACCACATCACGCACCTCGCGCACCAGGCGTGGCTCAAAGCGCTGGCCACCCGACACCAGCGTGGACATGGCGCTGGCCAACTGCAGCATGGTGAAGTTGTTGTAGCCCTGGCCGATGCCCAGCGAGATGGTCTCGCCGGCGTACCACTTCTGCAGCTCGGGCCTTTTGTACGCTCGCTTCTTCCATGCAGTCGATGGCAGCAGCCCGCTGGCCTCACCGTCCAGGTCGATGCCGGTTTTGCGGCCCAGGCCCATCGGTCCCAGTTGTGCATGCATCAGGTCCACGCCCATCTCGTTGGCCAGCGAGTAGTAATACACGTTGCTGGACAACACGATGGACTTGCGCATGTCCACCGCGCCTAAGCCGTGGTCACCGTGGCTGCGGAACTCATGGCCACCAAAGTTGAAGCTGCCGCCGTCATGGACGATGGTGCCGGCACTGCGCTTGCCGCTGGCCAGCGCGGCCATCGCCATGAAGGGCTTGAAGGTGCTGCCGGGTGGGTAGGTGCCGCGCAGCGCCCGGTTGAGCAGGGGCTTGTCCAGGCTTTCGTTCAGCTCACGCCAGCTGTCGGCGTCAATGCCGTCGACAAACAGGTTGGGGTCATAACTGGGCTTGCTCACAAACGCCAGGATCTCGCCATTGCGCGGGTCCATCGCCACCAGCGCGCCGCGCCGGTCACCAAACATTTGCTCCACCAGGGCCTGCAGCTTGATGTCGATGGACAGCACCAGGGTGTTGCCGGGTGCGGCCGGGTGGCTGCGCAGGCGCCGCACCGCGCGCCCGCCGGCCGAGGTTTCCATCTCCTCAAAACCGGTGGTGCCGTGCAGCGCTTGCTCGTAGTGCTGCTCCAGCCCCAGCTTGCCGATGACATCGGTGCCCCGGTAGTTGGCCAGCACCTCATCGTCCCAGTCGTCCATCGCCTTTTTCTCGGCGGTGTTGATGCGGCCGATGTAGCCGATCAAGTGGCCACCCACCTCACCCGCCGGGTAGTTGCGGAACAACCGTGCCCGCACGTCCACCCCCGGGAACCGGTAGCGCTGGGCCATGAAGCGGGCCACCTCTTCGTCGGTCAGGCGGGTGCGGATGGGCAAGGATTCAAAGCGCTTGCTCTCGTCCTGCAGGCGCTTGAAGCGGCGCCGGTCACGCGGCTGGATTTCAACCAGCTCGGCCAGGCTGTCGATCACCACCTCCAGCCCGACCTTGAGCTTGGCCGGCGTGATCTCCAGCGTGTAGGCCGAGTAGTTGGTGGCCAGCACCACGCCATTGCGGTCCAGGATCAAACCGCGATTGGGCACTACCGGCACCACGGACGTGCGGTTGGCCTCGGCCTGCTGCGACAACTCCTCATGCTTGACCACCTGCAGCCAGTACAGGCGTGCGCCCAGCAGGCCGAAGCACAGCAGCACAAACAAGGCAGCGGCGATCAACCGGGTATTGAACCGGTCGAGTTCGCGCTCCAGATTCTTGAGCTCGGTCATGCTGCTGCCCGCCACTTACAGCGGCCGATTCTGATCCGGGTCGGGTGCCCGGCGCTGCGGCGCCAGCAGCATCACCACCGCCACCGGCCACAACAGCGCTTCAAACACCGGTGCGGCCAGCACCCACCAGCCCGGGAACATGCCACCGGCCACCAGGCGCGCCAGCATGGCCACCACATGGCCGGCCAAAAACACCGGCAGCACATGCAGTGCCTGCGCCGGCAGGCTGAACCACAACACCCTGCGGTGCACCGTGATGGCCAGGTAGCTGAGCAGGGTGTAGGCCAGCGCATGCTGGCCCAGCAGCGCGCCCTGGTGCACATCCATCACCAGGCCAAAGGTGAAGGCCAGGCCCACGCCGACGCGGCGCGGTTGGTGCACGTTCCAGAACACCAGCACCAGCGCCAGCAGGTCGGGTGCGGCCGGGTGGCGGCCACCGGGCAGCATCTCGGCCAGCACCGCCAGCAGCAGCGTGAAGCCGATGAAGATGGGGTTGACCGGCAGCAGCAGCTGGTCGGCGCCGCGCGGCATGATCATGGCCGCAACCCCTGCGTGGTGGTGGCGGCGGAGCCAGGCTGGCCCGGCCGGTCGGCCGTGTTGCCCGCCCGAGCCGCAGCTTTGTCCGCCGCCTTGCTGGCCGCTTTGTCCAGCACTGGCGGCTCGGGCCGGGCGGGCATTTGCAGGCCCATCGGCTCTAGCACCAGCAGGTGGCGCACGTTGTCCAGCTTGGCGGCAGGGGTGAGGATGATGCGGGCAAAACCGGCGTCCGAGCGGCGGTCCACCCGGGCCACGGTGGCCACCGGCAGGCCGGCTGGGTAGACACCGTCCACCCCGCTGGTGCTCAGCACATCGCCCACCTGCACATCGGCATTGGCGGCGGTGTAACGCAGCTCCAGCGCGCTGCCGCCCTCGGCACCGCCAAACGCCGCACCACGCTGCTGGGTGCGGGTGTTGAGCACGGGGATCGCCGCGTCCTTGTCGATCAGCAGCGTGACCACGGCGCTGAGTGGGTAAACCTCAGTCACCTGGCCCAGCACACCGGCCTCGTTGACCACCGGCGCGCCGGCGCGCACCCCCTGGCTGGCGCCCCGGCTGATGAACAGCTTGCGTGAATACGGGTCGCCCGCCTCGTACAGCATCTCGGCGGCCAGGCTGCGCACCTGCAGCGCGGGTTGCAAATCCAGCAAGGCGCGCAAGCGGGCGTTGTCAGCCGCCAGTTGGTCGCTGCGGGCGGCCCGCTCGGACTGGCGTGCCAGTTGCAAGCGGGCGGCGTTTTCAGCGGCCTGCGCGGCCTTGATGCCTTGCAGATAACTCAGCCCGTTGTTGACCAGGTCCACCGGCACCTGCAGTGCGCCTTGCACCGGCAGCAGGCCGGTGGCCAGCGCGGCGCGCAGCGGCTGGGTGACACGCCAGCGGCTGTCGGCCGCCATCAAAAAGACGGCCAAGGCGGAGAACAGCGCCAGCTTGGTAAACGCCGACGGCCCTTGTCGAAAAAAGGGCGGTGGGGTGCGGTCTATCGTGCCCAGCGGCATGGTGAATCAGCGCTCGGGCTTGTGGTCTGGGGTCAGGGGTCAGGGGTCAGGGCTGGTGCAACTGGCCGCACGCTGCGGGCCGCAGGCGGCGCGCTGCCGCAGCAGCGCAGCGCCCGCCGCATCACTCGGAGGTGAAGATGGAGCCCAGCCGCTCCATGCGCTCCAGCGCCATGCCGCAACCACGCACCACGCAGGTCAGCGGGTCTTCGGCCACCAGCACCGGCAGGCCGGTTTCTTCGGCCAGCAGGCGGTCCAGATCGCGCAGCAAAGCACCACCGCCGGTCAACATCATGCCGCGCTCGGCGATGTCGGCGCCCAGCTCGGGTGGGGTTTGCTCCAGCGCGCTGCGCACGGCCGAGACGATCTGGTTCAGCGGATCGGTCAGCGCTTCAAGAATCTCGTTGGACGAGATGGTGAAGCTGCGTGGCACGCCCTCACTCAGGTTGCGGCCCTTGACCTCGATCTCCTTGACCTCGCTGCCGGGGAAGGCCGAGCCGATGCTCTTCTTGATCAGCTCCGCCGTGGGTTCACCGATCAACATGCCGTAGTTGCGGCGGATGTAGCTGATGATGGCCTCATCGAATTTGTCACCCCCCACCCGCACCGAGCCTTTGTAAACCATGCCGCCCAGGCTGATGACGCCCACCTCGGTCGTGCCACCGCCGATGTCCACCACCATTGAGCCTGACGCTTCCGATACCGGCAAGCCGGCGCCGATGGCCGCAGCCATCGGCTCTTCAATCAGGTAAACATCACTGGCGCCGGCGCCCAGCGCCGACTCGCGGATGGCGCGGCGCTCAACTTGGGTGGACCCACACGGCACGCAGATGATGATGCGTGGGCTGGGGCGCAAGACGGACCGCGGGTGGACCATCTTGATGAACTGCTTGAGCATTTGCTCGGTCACCGTGAAGTCGGCGATCACGCCGTCTTTCATCGGCCGGATGGCCTCGATGTTGCCGGGCACTTTACCCAGCATGGCCTTGGCTTCTTTGCCCACCGCCTGGATGGTTTTTTTGCCTTGCGGGCCGCCTTCATGGCGGATGGCGACGACGGAGGGCTCGACCAGCACGATGCCTTTGCCACGCACGTAGATCAGCGTGTTGGCGGTGCCCAGGTCAATGGCCAGGTCGGTGGAGAAGTAGCTGCGCAGGAATCCGTACATGGGACTGTCGGGCGGTCAGGACAAGCGGCGGGTTGCACGGCCGCGGCCTTGGAAGCACGCGGGCGGCTGCAAAGCGGGCCGGTTGTCGGTTGTCTGGGGCGGGCCCGGTTGGCGCGGCAGGGCCGACGCACCGGGCAGCAACGAATGGGCAAATTTGGTGGCGCAAACCCACCAAACTGGTGGCCTGGCCACGGGCGTCAAAGCGCATGGATAACCAGAGATAATACCCTATACCCCCAGTGTTCCAGGCACCAACAAACCTGCTGTTGCACTCCACACAGACCCTCACTGATCCGTCCGGATCGCCCCCTTGATCGTCACCGATGGCCTTGACCCTGCAAGACGCCAGCCGCATTGCGCACCTGGCCCGACTCGACCTGCCGGCCGCTGAAGCGCCGGACATGCTGGCCAAGCTGAACGGTTTTTTTTCCATCGTTGAGCAGATGAGCGCAGTCGACACCACCGGCGTTGAGCCGCTGTACACCCCGCTGTCGGCCATCCAGGCCGTGACGTTGCGGCTGCGTGACGATGTGGTGACCGAGACCAATGACCGTGAAGCCAACCAGCGCAACGCACCGCTGGTGGAAGACGGGCTGTTCCTGGTTCCAAAGGTGATTGAATGAGTTTGCCCACCACCAGCTTGCACACGATGGGCGTGGCCGACCTGGCCCGCGCGCTGGCTGACAAATCGGTGTCCAGCGTGGAGATCACCAGCCATTTGCTGGGCCGCATCCACCTGCACAGCGCGCTGGGCGCGTTTTTGCAAGTGGATGCCGAGGCCGCACTGGTCGACGCCAAAACCGCCGATGCGCGCCGCGCCGCCGGTGATGCCGCCCCGCTGCTGGGTGTGCCCATCGCCCACAAAGACATCTTTGTCACCACGGCGCACGCCACCACTGCCGGCTCAAAAATGCTGGCCGGTTACCGCAGCCCGTTTGACGCCACCGTGGTGGCGCGGCTGGGCTTGGGCGCGGGTGGTGCCGGCACCATCAGCCTGGGCAAGCTCAATTGCGATGAATTTGCGATGGGCTCGGGCAACGAGAACTCGGCGTACTGCGCGGTGCATAACCCGTGGGATACCCGGCGCGTGCCGGGTGGCTCATCCGGTGGGTCCGCCGCTGCAGTGGCCGCACGGCTGCTGCCGGCGGCCACCGGCACCGACACCGGCGGGTCGATCCGCCAACCGGCCAGCTTCACCGGCGTCACCGGCATCAAGCCGACCTACGGCGTGTGCAGCCGCTACGGGATGATCGCGTTTGCGTCCAGCCTGGACCAGGCCGGCCCGCTGGCCCGATCAGCCGAAGACTGCGCGCTGCTGCTGTCGGCCATGAGCGGCTTTGATGTGCGTGACGCCACCAGCGCGCAGCGCCCGGCGCAAGACTTTGCCGCCCAGATGCGCACCGAGCGCGCTGGCGCCACGCCGGGCCATCCGCTGCAAGGCCTGCGCATCGGCCTGCCCAAAGAGTTTTTCCCGGCCACCCTGTCCGCCGATGTGGCCCGCGCCGTGCAGGCCGCGCTGGCCGAGTTGGAGAAACTCGGCGCCACGCTGGTGTCTGTCAGCCTGCCCCGCACCGAGCTGTCCATCCCCGTCTACTACATCATTGCGCCGGCCGAGGCCAGCTCCAACCTGAGCCGGTTTGACGGTGTCAAGTTTGGCCACCGCAGCGCCCTGCCGGGTGACCTGATGGCGATGTACAAACAATCGCGCACCGAGGGCTTCGGCGCTGAGGTCAAACGCCGCATCATGATCGGCACCTACGTGCTCAGCCACGGGTATTACGACGCCTACTACCTGCAGGCGCAAAAGCTGCGCCGCATGATTGCCGATGATTTTCAGGCGTGTTTTGCGCACTGCGATGTGATTGCCGGCCCGGTGGCGCCCAACGTGGCCTGGAAGCTGGGCGAGCAGGGTGACGACCCGCTGCAGGCCTACCTGGCTGACATCTTCACCCTGCCCGCCAGCCTGGCCGGCCTGCCCGGCATGAGCGTGCCTGCCGGCCTGGGCGCGCACGGCATGCCGGTGGGCCTGCAACTGATCGCCAACTACTTTGCCGAGGGCACGCTGCTACACGCCGCCCATGCCCTGCAGCAAGCCACCGACTGGCATGCCCAGGCGCCGGCCGGTGTTTGAGACGACCGGCGTTTGACGCTTTCAACCTCCACATGCAAACCGCCCCTGCCCTGATCCGTGGTTTTGAGGTCGTCATCGGCCTGGAGACCCACGCCCAGCTGTCCACCCTCAGCAAGATTTTTTCGGGCGCCAGCACCGCGTTTGGTGCCGCGCCCAACACGCAAGCCTGCGCGGTGGATCTAGCCCTGCCCGGCACCCTGCCGGTGATGAACCGCGCGGCGGTAGACCGCGCCATCCGCTTCGGGCTGGCCGTGGGTGCCAAGGTGGCGCCGCTGTCCATCTTTGCGCGCAAAAACTACGTCTACCCTGACCTGCCCAAGGGCTACCAGATCAGCCAGTACGAGATTCCGGTGGTGCAAGGTGGGTCCGTCCCCTTTTTGCTGGACGGCCAACCGCGCAGCGTGCGCCTGACCCGCGCCCATCTGGAAGAAGACGCCGGCAAAAGCCTGCACCTGGACTACCACGGGCAGACCGGCATCGACCTGAACCGTGCCGGCACACCACTGCTGGAGATCGTCACCGAGCCCGACATGCGCTCAGGCGCTGAAGCGGTGGAATACGCCAAGGCCCTGCATGCGCTGGTGATGTGGCTGGGCATCTGCGACGGCAACATGCAGGAGGGCAGCTTCCGCTGCGACGCCAACGTGTCGGTGCGCCGGCCCGGCGCGGCGCTGGGCACCCGGCGCGAGATCAAGAACCTCAACTCCTTCCGCTTCATGGCGCAGGCGATCGACTTCGAAATCAACTGGCAGATCGACCAGATCGAAGACGGCTTGGGCGTCCAGCAAGCCACCGTGCTGTTCAACCCCGACACCGGCGAGACGCGGGCCATGCGCAGCAAGGAGGACGCGGCCGACTACCGCTACTTCCCCGACCCCGACCTGCCGCCGCTGGTGATCTCGCCCGAGTGGATTGAGCAGGTGCGCGCCAGCCTGCCCGAGCTGCCGGCGGCCATGGTCATGCGCTTTCAAACCCGCGACGGCTTGGCCGCCGATGACGCGGCGGTGATGACCCAGAGCCTGGACTTTGCGCAGTTCTACGAGGCGACGCGGGATGGCTGCGGCAACGCCAAGATGGTGGCCAACTGGCTGATGGGTGAACTGTCACGCCGGCTCAATGCCGAGGACAAAACCATCACGCAAAGCCCGGTGGACGCGCAGACGCTGGCCGCGCTCTTGCGCCGCATCGGCGACGGCACCATCAGCCACAATGCCGCGCGCCAGGTGTTTGACGCGCTGTGGGCCGGTGAAGGCGCGGGGGCAGGCGCTGCGGCGCAAGTGGACACGCTGATCGCCTCCAAAGGCCTGCAGCAGATGAACGACAGCAGCGCGCTGCAGGCCATCGTGGACCAGGTGCTGGCGGCCAACCCCAAGTCGGTGGACGAATACCGCGCCGGCAAGGACAAAGCCTTCAACGCGCTGGTGGGCCAGGTGATGAAAGCGTCCAAGGGCAAGGCCAACCCGGCCCAGGCCAACGAGGTTTTGAAGGCGCGGCTGGCCGCTTGAGCAGCCTGCCCGGCCCAGCCCAGCCCTCAGGACAGCGGTTTGGCCCCGGCTGCCGATGCCGGCTTGATGCCGGAGGTGGCCGGTGCCACCGGCGCTGCCACTGCGGCCTTGGCCGGCACTCCCACCGGCCCGACAGGCCCCAGCGACCCCGGCTGCGCGCCGGCCCACAGCAGGCGCAGCCGCTCCAGCTCTACATCGTGCAGCCGGTTGATGCGCACCACCTCAGCCTCCTGGTTGGCCGCTGCGCCGCGTTGGGCTTCAACACCGGCCTCAACCGCATCGAGGGATTGCTTGAGCCGCACCGGCAATTGCCGGCCCTTGTAGAACTCGGCTTCCTGCAGCAGCGGCTTGCGCTCGGCGGACAACTCTTTGACGCGCTTTTCAGTGGCGCGGGTGGCCAGGCGCACCGTGTCCAGCGCGGCCTCGCGGGATTTGCGGTGTACCGCCTCGTTGGGGAATCGCACCAGCAAGTTGCGGTCACGCCGCACCGCATCCGCCTGAGCGGCACGTTGCAGGTCGGCTTGGCGCTGGGCGGCCTCGCGGTCGGCGCGCTCTTCGGCAGTCAGGGTGGGGGGCAGCACCCGTTGCAGTGAGCCGTCGCGGTTGAGCACCTTTTGCTCGCGGCTGCTGCAGTCGTTGATCGGCCGGTCAGATGTGAGGCGCCGGCCCTGGCTGTCCACGCAGGTGTAGATGCTACTGGCGGGTGTCGCGCTGGTTTGTGCCGCCACTGGCCGGTGGATGGACAAGCCGAACAGCGCTGCCCATGCCAACCCTGTCAGTGCAAGACGTGTCACCGCAAGGTCGGTGCAAAAACCACTTGGCGCCCGGCAAACCCGTCTCAAATCAAACCCCGTATCGATCGCGGTAAGCCGCCACACGCGGCAAGTGCGGCGCCAAATCGGCCGCGCTGGTGAGCTGCAGATACTGCAGCAGGTCCCGCAGGGTGGCAACCGACACTACATCCAGTTGCAGCTCTTCACGTACATATTGCACGGCCGATTTGGGGCTGTCGTCGCTGGCGCGCTCTTGCCGGTCCAGCGCAATCGCCACCCCGGCCGGTGTGGCACCGGCAGCGCGAATCATCGCAATCGACTCACGCACCGACGTGCCGGCGGAGATCACGTCATCGACGATCAGCACCCGGCCGCACACCGGCGCGCCCACCAGGGTGCCGCCCTCTCCGTGGTCTTTGGCCTCTTTGCGGTTGTAGGCAAACGGGGCGTTGCGGCCCAGCCGCGCCAGCTCGATGGCCACTGCGGCGGCCAGCGGGATGCCCTTGTAGGCCGGGCCAAACAGCATGTCGAATTGCAGCCCGGAGGCCAGCAGGCTGCGTGCATAAAATCCCGCCAGCCTGCCCAGCTTGGCACCGTCGTCAAACAGACCGGCGTTGAAAAAGTAGGGTGACAGGCGCCCCGCCTTGGTCTTGAACTCGCCAAACCGCAATACCCCCGCCGCCACGGCAAATTGCACAAACTCCTGCGCCATCGGCGTGGTGTCCAGTGCGGCGGCAAGGGGCTGGGGTTGGGGGAGAGTGTTCATGGAGTGCTCTTGGCTTTTCGACTCGTCACGCTGAACCTGAACGGTATCCGCTCAGCTGCCAGCAAGGGATTTGTGGAATGGGCCGCGCAATCGGGCGCGGACTGTATCGGTGTGCAGGAGCTCAAAGCCCAGGCCGCTGACGTGGCCGGCAAGCTCGATGTGCTGGGTGACCTGCAAGGCCATTTTCACTTCGCCGATAAAAAGGGCTATTCCGGCGTGGCTGTGTACAGCCGCAAGACCCCCAGCGCGGTGATCAAAGGCCTGGGCCACCCGGCGTTTGATGCCGAGGGGCGGTATGTGGAGACGCGCTTTGACACCCCCACCCGAAAGCTCAGCATCATCAGCTGCTACTTCCCCAGCGGCTCGTCGGGTGAAGAGCGGCAGGCCGCCAAGTTTCAGTTTCTCGACATCGTCTACCCGCACCTGCTGGCCCTCAAGGCCGAGCGTGAGTTCATCCTGATCGGCGACATCAACATCGCCCACAAGGAGATCGACCTCAAGAACTGGAAGGGCAACCTGAAGAACTCGGGCTTTTTGCCGGAGGAGCGCAACTGGATGACCCGCCTGCTGGACGAGGCCGGGCTGGTGGACGTGTTCCGCAGCCTCAACCCCCACCCTGAGCAATACACCTGGTGGAGCAACCGGGGTCAGGCCTGGGCCAAGAACGTGGGCTGGCGGCTGGACTACCACCTGGCCACGCCGGCGATTGCTGCGCTGGCGCGGCGTGAGGCCATCTACCTGGACCAGCGCTTCAGCGACCACGCGCCACTGACGGTGGACTACGACTTCACGCTTTGAGGGCTCACTGGATGAGCCTGGCTGAGGCTCGTGACGAATCAGGTCGGGGGAAGCCTTTACATATTCCTGAATTTGTGACCCCACCTCGATAAAGCGCCACCGGCGGGGTGATCGCCGATGGCGACTGAGGGGTGTGTTGGTGAAAATACGTGGATGCGCAGAATCGAAATCGAGTAACTGGAATACGACCTGACGCCTGTGGGTGGGCGGCGTTGGTGGGGCACTATCTGAGGGTGATGGAACCGCGCGCTTGGTCACGCCGCCGGTGGGCCAGCGGCGCCAACACCTGGCGCGCCTGGTCGGGGTCCGGCTTGGGCATCACGCGCCCACCTGCAGCGCCGGCAACACGGTGCCGGCGCAAGCGCCAAAACCGATGCGCCGGCTGCCCGCGCGCTGGCAGTAGCCGCGCAGCATCACCTTGTCGCCATCTTCAAGAAAGCGGCGGGTCTCGCCGTTGGCCAGTTGCAGCGGCTGTTGGCCACCCTGGCTCAGCTCCAGCAGTGAGCCGCCCTGCGCCGGCGCCGGGCCGGACAAGGTGCCGGTGCCCAGCAGGTCGCCACTTTGCAGGTTGCAGCCGTTCACGGTGTGGTGGGCCACCAGCTGGGCCAGGGTCCAGTAGGCGTCCTGATAGTTGGATTGGCTCAAGCGCTCCCCCGGCTGGCCGGCGGCGCGCATCTTGGGGGTTTGCAGCCACGCCTCCAGGTTGATGTCGATCGCGCCCGAGGCCCGGTTGGCGGGTGAGTCGAGGTAGGGCAGTGGCTGCGGGTCAGCGGCCGGGCGCACAAAAGCGCTGCGAAACGGCAACAAGGCCTCCAGCGTGACGATCCACGGTGACACCGTGGACGCAAAGTTCTTGGCCAGAAAGGGGCCCAGCGGCTGGTATTCCCAGGCCTGGATGTCGCGTGCGCTCCAGTCATTGAACAGCGCCACGCCAAACACATGGTCTTGTGCGGCCGTGATGGGCACGGGCTGGCCCAGCGGATTGGGGCTGCCGACGAAGATGCCCAGCTCCAGCTCATAGTCCAGCCGGGCGGACGGCGCCAGCACCGGCTGCGCCGCGTCGGCGGCCTTCAGTTGGCCGTGCGGCCGGCGCAGCGCCTGGCCACTGGCCACGATGGACGAACTGCGGCCGTGGTAGCCGATGGGCACCCATTTGTAGTTGGGCAGCAAGGGGTTGTCGGGCCGAAACAGCTTGCCCACCGTGGTGGCGTGGTGGATGCCGGTGTAGAAGTCGGTGTAGTCGCCGATGGGGCAGGGCAGGCCCAGCTCCACATCGGCCTGGGCATGCAGTGCGGCGGCAAAGCGCGCTTGCTGCGGGCTGCCCACACGCAGGCCTTGTGACAGCGCCAGGCGCAGCGCCCGGCGGTGGGCCGGGCCGGCGGCCATCAGCGCATGCATGTCCGGCGAGTCGATCAGCGCCAGGGCTTGCAGGTCCAGCACCTGGTCACCGATGGCCACGCCGATGCGCCAGGGCTGGCCTGCTGCGCTGCGAAAGCGGCCAAAAGGCAGGTTCTGGATCGGAAAATCCGTGGCCGCCCCGTTGGCGGATTCAACCCAGCTCATCAGCGCCGGGTCATGGGTTTCGTCCAGCCCCGGCGTAGGCTGCAACACGGCGCCGCTCACCGCACCAGCTCCTGGGCGTGCAGAAAGGCGGCGTGGCGAGGTGCCCGTTTGGTGACCGCCCATTCGTCCAGCATCTGCCACTTCACCGCGTCCAGGCGGGCCAGTTGTGCGGCCTCGTCCGGATCGGGGCAGGCCAGCTCCACCCGGTGGCCACTCGGGTCAAAGAAGTAGATCGAATGGAACACACCGTGGTCGGTGACGCCTAACACGTCTACCCCGTTGGCCTCCAGGTGGGCCTTGAAGGCCAGCAACTCGGCGCGGTCCTTGACCTTGAAGGCGATGTGCTGCACCCAGCCCGGCGTGTATGGGTCGCGGCCCATCGGCGGGCTGGTGGGCAGCTCAAAAAACGCCAGCACGTTGCCGTGGCCGGCATCGAGAAACACATGCATGTAGGGGTCAGGCGCTTTGGTGGACGGCACTTCGTCCTCGGCAAGGGCCAGCACAAAGTCCATGTTCAACATCTTGCCGTACCACAGCACGGTGTCCCGGGCGTCGCGGCAGCGGTAGGCGACATGGTGGATGCGGTCAATCTTCATGGTGTGGTCCTCGCTGGGTTCAGGCGGTTTGCAGCACGCCGCGGCGCACCTGGTCACGCTCGATGGATTCGAACAAGGCCTTGAAGTTGCCCTCACCAAAACCGTCGTCGCCCTTGCGCTGGATGAACTCAAAAAACACCGGGCCAAGCTGGGTCTGGGTGAAGATCTGCAGCAGCAGGCGTTGTTTGCCACCCTCGGTGCTGCCGTCCAGCAGGATGCCGCGCGCTTGCAGCTCGGCCACCGGCTCAGCGTGGCCGGGCAGGCGGTCGTCCAGCATCTCGTAGTAGGTGGCCGGTGGTGCGGTCATGAAGGGCACGCCGGCTTTTTTCAAACTGTCCCAGGTGGCCAGCAGGTTGTCACTGAGCAGCGCGATGTGCTGGATGCCTTCACCGTTGAACTGCATCAAGAACTCCTCGATCTGGCCCGCGCCGCGTGAGGATTCTTCGTTCAGCGGGATGCGGATCTTGCCGTCGGGTGCGGTCATGGCCTTGGACGTGAGGCCGGTGTACTCACCCTTGATGTCGAAGAAGCGAATCTCGCGGAAGTTGAACAACCGCTCGTAAAACGCCGCCCAGTAAGCCATGCGGCCCCGGTAGATGTTGTGCGTCAGGTGGTCAAGCAGGCGCAGGCCGTGGCCCACCGGGTGGCGGTCTACCCCGTCGATGAACTCGAAGTCGATGTCGTAGATGGACCGGCCTTCATCAAACCGGTCAATCAGGTACAGCGGCGCACCACCGATGCCTTTGATGGCCGGCAGGCGCAGCTCCATCGGGCCGGTGGGCATGTCCAGCGGCTGGGCGCCACGCGCCAGCGCCAGTTCATAAGCCTTGTGGGAATCCTTGACGCGGAATGCCAGGCCGCAGGCTGACGGGCCGTGCTCGGCGGCAAAGTAGCCGGCCGGGCTTTTGGGCTCGCGGTTGACGATGAAATTGATCTCGCCCTGGCGGTACAGCACTACATCCTTGGAGCGGTGTTTGGCCACCAGCGTGAAGCCCATGGTCTCGAACACGGGTTCCAGCACGTTGGGGGTGGGCGACGCAAACTCGACAAACTCGAAGCCCATCAGGCCCATCGGGTTTTCAAACAGATCGGACATGGTGATGTTCCTTTTGGCGGGTGGTTCAGATCAACTGGCCCAGCGCAATTTCAAACGCGGTGCTGGCAATGCCGGTGGGGGCGCTGCTGCGGGCATGGCAGTGTTGCAGTGCGGTGGCGATGGTGGCCGACACATCGCCAAAAATCGCCGCGTCGGAGACCTCGGCGTCGCCCTGCATCAGATACGCAAAAGCCCGCGCCATGCCGCAGTTGGCGATGAAATCGGGGATCACCGCCACTGCCTGTCGGCCTGTTCGTAGATCGGGCCGTAAAAGATCTCGCTGTCGGCAAACGGCGCGTTGGCGCCGCTGGACACCAGCTCCAGCCCGGCCGCGATCAACTGCGCCACCTGCACCCGGGTCACCAGGTGTGAGCCGGCGCAGGCAAAAACACCTCGGCGCCGATGCTCCACACCCGGCGGTTGATCTCGTCAAACGGCAGCAGTTGCTCGGCCGCCAACTGGTTGCCACGTTTGTTCAAGAACAGTGCGCGCACTTGGGCAAAGCTGAAGCCCTCAGCATTGCGCAGCCCACCCTGGCGGTCGATGATGCCCACCACCCGGGCACCGGCCTGGGCCAGGCAATAGGCCGCCGTGGCGCCCACATTGCCCCAGCCCTGCACGATCACACGCTTGCCGGCCACCCCGCCACCGTACAGCGGGTAGTCGTGCAGCACCGATTCGGCCACACCCCAGCCGGTGATCAGACCAGCCACCACAAACTGGTGCGCCGCGCTGTACTCGGGTGTGTAGCGCGGGTCTTCAACCACCTTTTTGACACCCAGACGCAGGATTGGCCGAAGGGGTGATCGCTGGAAATGTGCGCCCGCCAGGCACTTGTTGAGTACCGTTGCAGAACCACTTTTCACAGGCAGAAGTTTGGGTTTCTTCGTGAAATATTGGCTTTCATTCGAAGTCAGCACTAACCCTTGGCTTAGAAATTTTCTTGCGTCATTTTCAATAATCAAGCGGCAAACTTCGGTGGCTTTGTTTTTTGTCAAGTCGCGCCAACAATCCGCCGCAGTTGGTGGCTACCAGGCGCAGCGCGGTGACCGCGCAGACGCTGGTCACCCGCGCCACCTTTGCCGGCATGACCGCGCTGCGGTTTGCGCTGCGGTTTGCGCTGATGGGCGCATTTGCCGCCCGCCTCACGCGGCCTTGTCTGACAGGCGGTTGCGCCTCTTGGCGGTGCGCTTGCCACCCGCCGCTGCCTAGAGTTGGCCGCTCAACTGGAGCGGGTGCATGGCAGCGTCAATTAATGGCAAGACCAACCACCGGCCCAGCGTCCGCCCGGCCAACAGCAGCGGCGGCACAAGCCCGGCTGCAGCCGGCAAGGTGCGCGGTGACAACCCTGAACTGGCGCAGTTGCTGGTGCGCACCCAGGCCCGCTGCACCCGCTCATTTGCCCGCCTGTACCTGCTGACACGGCCGCCGTTGCTGCGCATCGTGCTGCGCATCAACAGCCACCAGGCCGAGGCCGAGGAGGTCTTGCAAGACGTGTTTGTCAGTGCCTGGACACGCAGCCAGCAGTACGACGGCCAGCGTGGCAGCGTGATGGCCTGGCTGGGCGCCATGGCCCACCACCAGGCGGTGAGCAGCCTGCGCTACCGCAGCCGGCGGCCACAGGCACATGACGCCGATACCCGCGCAGCCCTTGAGGCTGACCCCTACGCGCTGATCCCGTGTGATGCGCAGCAGCCGATGGACCGGGTGGCGCAAGCGCGTGCCGCCGAGGCGCTGCATGCCGGGCTGGACGCACTGCCCGAGACGCAGCGCCACTGCCTGGTGCTGGCGTTTTTTGACGGCCTGTCGCATGCCGAGATCGCGCAGCAGCTGGGCAAACCGCTGGGCACGGTCAAAAGCCAACTGCGCCGCGCCATGTTGCTGATGCGGCCCACGCTTGTAGGCCATTGAGCCGCCGCACCTGTAGGCCGACACCACCAAACCAGACGGGCCGCCGGCTGACAACCTGGCCGGCCAGCCCACCGCAAAATTTGCCGGCCACCCCAAACACCGGGACCCCATGACCAAGATCCGCAAAGGCCAGGCCCCAGCGCCGTTGGATCGGGCTGCATTCGGCCGGCGCTTCCGGGCCCACTTTGCTGACCCGGCCTTCAGCCCCGAGGCGCCCGCGCTGGCCCGGCTGGAGGCCATTGCCTGGGACGCCCTGCAGGACGGCCGCAAGGCGCCCAGCACACGCGCTGCCGGGCGCGGTTTTGCGGATGCCAGCTACCCCATCAGCACCGAGTGGCTGGACACCCGCAAACGCCTGCGCGCGGCACAACAGCAGTGGACGCAAGCGGCGACGCCGTCACGTGTGCTGCTGGTGTGTGGCAGCGCGCGCAACGATGGCACCTGCCCCGGCGAGGTGTCCAAGACTTGGCGCCTGACCACGCTGGCCGCCAAGGTGCTGGTCGCCAAAGGCATCACCGCCGATGTGCTTGACCTCAGCTTGGTCACGTCCGAATACGGCCGCACCATCCACCCGTGCAAAGGCTGTGTGTCCAGCGCCATGCCGCTGTGCCACTGGCCTTGCAGCTGTTATCCCAACCACGCGCTAGGCCAGGTCAATGACTGGATGGCCGAGATCTATGAGCGCTGGGTGGCGGCCCACGGCGTGATCATCCTGGCACCGACCTACTGGTACCAGTCGCCCAGCCCGCTCAAACAGATGATCGACCGGCTGGTGTGTGCCGACGGTGGCAACCCCGACCCGAGCACCACCCACGGCAAGACGGTTGCCGAGGCCAAGGTGCTGGAACAACAAGGCTGGAGCTACCCGAAACATCTTGCCGGCCGCACTTACGGCGTGGTGGTGCATGGCGACGTGGCCGGTGTGGAAGCCCACCGCCGCAACCTGTGCGACTGGCTGGAGTGGATGGGCCTGATGGACGCGGGTGCGGCTGCCAGGCTGGACCGCTACATCGGTTACTTCGAGCCCTACTACAACAGCCACGACGCGCTGGACCACGACACCGACGTGCAGAAAGAAGTGCAGAACGTGGCGCTGTCCGTGGCCGCAGCGGTGCAGTTGCTGCGCCAGGGCACGCTGAGCGCACCCGACGCCAAGGTGGTGTGGCCACGGCCCAAGTGAACCACCGGCACCAGACCCCGCCACACCATCCACGCCCACATTGCAAGGGAGACCCGCATGGCCACCACACCCACCAACACCCGCACACCAGGCCCCAATTCCAGTGCCAGCACTGGCCCCAGCCAGACCACCGGCAACGGTGGTGAGACCCACCAGCAAGCGGGTGCGGGCGGCCCGCTGCTGACCAGCAACCAGGGCCTGGCCCTGAGCGACAACCAGAACTCGCTGCACGGCGGCCAGCGCGGCCCCACGCTGCTGGAAGACTTTTTGCTGCGCGAGAAGATCACCCACTTTGACCATGAGCGCATCCCCGAGCGCATCGTGCATGCACGCGGCTCAGCCGCCCACGGTTACTTTGAATGCCTGCGTGATTGCAGTGCCTGGACCAGTGCCGGCTTTCTGGCCAAGCCAGGCAAACGCACACCGCTGTTTGCGCGCTTTTCCACCGTGGCCGGTGGTGCGGGGTCGGTGGACACCCCGCGTGATGTGCGCGGTTTTGCCGTCAAGTTCTACACCGAGCAAGGCAACTTTGATTTGGTGGGCAACAACATCCCGGTGTTCTTCATCCAGGACGCGATCAAGTTCCCGGACCTGGTGCATGCCGTCAAGATGGAGCCGGACCGGGGCTACCCGCAAGCCGGCACGGCACACGACACGTTTTGGGATTTTGTGTCGCTGATGCCCGAGAGCCTGCACATGATCATGTGGGCCATGAGCGACCGCACGCTGCCACGCTCGCTGCGCATGATGGACGGCTTTGGGGTGCACACCTTCCGGCTGATCAACGCGGCCGGTGACAGCCAGTTTGTCAAGTTCCACTGGCGCAGCACGCTGGGCGTGCAGTCCACCACCTGGAATGAAGCGGTGCAACTGGCCGGTGCCGACAACGACTACCACCGCCGTGATCTGTATGAGGCCATTGCCCGCGGTGACCACCCCAGCTGGGAGCTTGGCCTGCAGGTGTTTGACCAGGCCACCGCCGACAAGCTGCCGTTTGACGCGCTGGACGCCACCAAGCTGATCCCCGAGGAGCTTGTGCCGGTGCAAGTGGTGGGCCGCATGGTGCTGGACCGCAACCCGGACAACTTCTTCGCCGAGACCGAGCAGGTGGCGTTTTGCCCCAGCCACCTGGTGCCGGGCATCGACTTCAGCAATGACCCGTTGTTGCAGGGCAGGCTGTTCTCGTACCTGGACACGCAACTCACACGCCTGGGCAGCCCCAACTTCCACCAGTTGCCGATCAACGCACCGAAGTGCCCGATGCACAACTTCCAGCGCGATGCGCGCATGCAGATGCAGGTACCCACCGGCCGGGTGGCGTATGAGCCCAACTCGCTGGCGCCGGGCGGCCCGCGTGAATCCACCAGACTGGGCTTCACCAGCTTCGGCGCGGCTGAGAAAGGCCCCAAGGCGCGGCTGCGTGCGGCGTCGTTTGCCGACCACTACTCGCAAGCGCGGCAGTTTTTCCGTTCGATGACGGCCACCGAGCAAGGCCACATGGTGATGGCGCTGGCGTTTGAGCTGGGCAAGGTGGGCACCACCGCCGTGCGGCTGCGCGTGCTGGGCCACCTGGCGGTGATTGACGAGGGCCTGCTGCATCGCGTGGCCGACAAACTGGGCCAGCCGCTGGACCAGCTGTTGCCGGCCAACGCAGCGGTGGCGCCACGCCGCCTGCCGCCCTCACCCGCGCTGAGCCAGGTGGCCAGCCGGGCCGGCAGCCTGCGTGGCCGCAGTGTGGCGGTGCTGGTGGCCGCCGGGCTGGACGGCGCGCTGCTGCAGCGCCTGCGCCAGGTCATCAGCCGGGCCGGTGCCACCACAACCGTGGTGGCACCGCACCTGGCCGGTGTGCTGGATGGCGCCGGCCAGCCGGTGCCCGCCGACGCGGCACTGGCGGCAGCACCGTCCTGCCTGTTTGACGCGGTGCTGGTGCTGGGCGCTGAGCCGGGCATGGCCGCACTGGCCGGCAACCCGGCGGCTGCCAACTGGCTGCGTGATGCCTGGCGCCATCTCAAAGTCATCGGCCATGACGCAGCGGGCAAAACCCTGCTGCAGGCGGCAGGTGTGGGTGGTGATGCAGCGGTGCTGCCGCTGGACAACAAGGCCTCGGTAGACCGCTGGGTGGACATGGCCGCACGCGGCAAACACTTTGCGCGTGAGGGTGCACCGGGCACCGATGTTTGAGCCGGCCTGGCGCCAAGCCCGCGCCGGTCAAACCAGCAACAGCGCGTTGGCTTGCTGCAGGTCGCGGGTGCCCTGGCCTTCGGTCAACAGCCGCAGCACCGGCGCCAGCAGTGCTGCGGCCGGCTGGGTGGTCCCGGCTTGCCCGGGCCGCAAGGCCAGCCGCGCCAGGGACAACGCACACTTCAGCGCCATGCCCGGCAAGTGCATGGCGTGCGCCGCGTCCAGGCCGGCTTGCAGCCAGCCCCGGGCCTGGGCCAGCAACGCCGCTGGCACACCGCTTGGCGTGGCGCCGCATTGCAGCAGCAGCTCACCGCGAAGGCGCAGCACCTCGGGCTCGTAATAACGCTCACCGTGGCGCTGGATCAGCGTGTGGGCCTCCACCACGCGTGCCAGCGCGTCGTCGGGCCGGCCGGCCAGGGCCAGCACCTCGGCCTGCAGCGCCAGGTAAAACGGCCGTGTCACCACCGCACCGCTGGCGGCCCACATCGCGTGGCCTTGCTGCATGGCGGCCAGGCCGCCGTCCAGGTCACCCAGCTCGGCAGCCAGGCGGCCTTGCATTACCTTGGCATGCGCCAGCCAGACCGCAAAGCCACCCACCTCACAGACCTGCACCGCGCGCTGCGCGGCCACCAAACCGGCCGTGTACTCACCCCGGAAATAGTGAATGACCGCCAAAAAACCAAAGGCCTGGCCGATGGAAAAGCGGTGATCCAGCTGCTCAGCCAGCGCCACCACCCGCTGGGCGCGCTGCAGCGCCTGGTCAGCGTGGCCCAGCTCCCACAGCGCCCAGGCGGAGTAACACAAGCACATCACGCCCGGGTCTTGCACGGTGCTGGGGTGGTGGCCCAGGCGCTGGTAGTCGGCCAGGCATTGATCAGTCAGCACCACAGCCTGCGGCAGATGGCCCTGGTGGAACAACAGGTTGGCCTGGGCCCAGGTGGACTGGATGCGGGCCAGCGGGTCAGCGTCTGGCCCCAGATCGTCGGCCAGGGCCTGGGCGTAGATGCCGGCGCCGGCAAAGTCGGCCCGCATGAAGTGGTAACCCTCAAGGCCCAGCCGCACTTTGGTCAGCGCGGCGACATCGCCCAAAGTTTGGCTCAAGTCCAGCGCCCGGCGGTAAACGGCCTGCACCGGGTCGGCGCCGTAACCGGCGGTGGCAATCAGCAGGCCGGCCAGCAGCAGTTGCAGGCGCAGCTCGGCGCGCTCATGTTGAAGCGGTTCGGGCGGCGCTTGATCGGCCGTGGCACTGGCGGGCTGGCGTGCCAGCAGGGCCAAGGCGCGGCGGGTGTGGGCCAGCGCTTCAGC
>JANPOW010000322.1:0-11625 GCA_031428185.1 Betaproteobacteria bacterium
GTGGCCATCCTGCCGCGCTGGGCCACACCGGCCCAGCTGATCACGCTGATGAGCGGCCTGCACCCACGCTTCTCGGCTGAGCGTGCCCGCGCCCTGCTGCGCCGCACCAGCGTGGGCTTGAGCGACAAGGTCAAAACCCTGTCCAAGGGCATGGTGGTGCAGGTGCACCTGGCGCTGGTGGCCGCGATTGACGCGCAATTGATGATCCTGGACGAGCCCACGCTGGGGCTGGACGTGCTGTCACGCAAGGCGTTTTACGAGATGCTGCTGGACGAGTGGTGCGACGGTGAGCGCAGCGTGCTGGTGTCCACCCACCAGGTGGAAGAGATCGAAACCCTGCTGTCCGATGTGCTGATGCTCAACGAGGGCAAGCTGGTGCTGTCCATCCCCCTGGCTGACATCGACCAGCGCTTTGTGGCCCTGGGCCATGACCCGGCGGTGGCCGATGCGGTGGCCGCCGCCCACCCGCTGCTGCGCTACCGGGTGCAGGGTGGCAGCGCCGCGCTGTTTGACGGGCCCCCGCCGGCCGATGTGCTGGCGCTGGGCCGGCCGCTGCGGCCCAGCCTGGTGGATTTGTTTGTGGCACTCACCCGCCAGCCCGACATCAACCGCAAGGTTTGACCACGTCTCACGGTTTGACCATCCATTTTTGAGGCTTGCACCATGACCCAATTTTTGACCCTGCTGCGCCGCGAGTGGATGCAGCACCGCATCGGCTGGCTGCTGGTGATGCTGACGCCGACCGTGGTGTTGCTGCTGCTCAGCGTTGTGGACGGTGGCCTGCAGATCCAGCTCAACGACCAAGACCTGCAACTGCCCCCGCTGCGCCAGGCCACGGCCTTGATGCAGACCAGTTTGCTGGTGCTGGCCGTGACCGGCTGCACGCTGGGCCTGGCGCTGCTGGCCATGGGGTTTCAGCTGCCCGGGCTGGCCCAGCGTGACCAGCAAGACCGCTCGGCGGAGTTTTGGGCCTCACTGCCGGTGGGCCATGCCAAAAGCGTGGCCGCCATGCTGATCGCCCAGATCCTGCTGCTGCCCTGGCTGGCGGTTGTGGTGGGCATGGCGGGCGGCCTGCTGGCCGCCACGGTCACCATCGTGGCCAGCCACGGGCCTCTGGCCTGGGCCGCGCAGCCCTGGGGCCTGCTGCTGGCGGCCACCGCCGCGCTGCTGCTGCGGCTGACACTGGGTTTGCTGCTGGCAGCGGCCTGGTTGTCGCCGCTGCTGCTGCTGACGATGGCCGCCGCAGCCTGGTTGCGCCGCTGGGGGGTGCCGGTGGTGGTGGCCGCGTCACTGGCCGGCACCCTGGTGCTGGACAAGCGCCTGCCCACACCGCTGATCGGCCCCTGGCTGCAGCAGGTGTCGGCTGAAGCCTTGCAGGCGCTGCTGCGCATTGACGCTGTGCGCGCACTGCCACTGCACGACAGCGCCGACTGGCTGGCCGCCCTGCAGGCCTTGCCGATGCTGCTGCTGCACGACCTGGCACCGCTGCTGGCGCGTGCTGTCACGCCGGGTTTTGTGCTGGCGCTGGCCGGCGGCGCGCTGGGGTTTGCACTGCTGGTGCTGCGGCGCCAGCGCGGCGCCTGAAAGCACAACGGCGCTGCCTTTGTGGGGCAGCGCCGCGTGTTTGTCGCGTCCGGCTTGCAGGCCCGATCAGGGCCTGGCCAAAATGTTGTGGGTGCTGCGGTTCAGCAGCGCATCAACCGTGGATCAACCGTGTTTCGCGTCAAAAAACTGCGCGTCTTCGGTCGAGCCCTTCAGCGCGCCGGTGGATGCCTTGGCTTCGATGGTGGTGGTCACCGCGTCAAAGTAACCGGTGCCCACTTCACGCTGGTGCTTGACCGCCGTGAAACCGCGCTCGGCGGCAGCAAATTCCTTTTGCTGCAGTTCCACAAACGCCGTCATGTTGTTGCGGGCGTAGCCGTAGGCCAGGTCAAACATGCCGTAGTTCAGGCTGTGGAAACCAGCCAGCGTGATGAACTGGAACTTGTAGCCCATGGCGCCCAGCTCACGCTGGAACTTGGCTATTGTTGCGTCGTCCAGGTTTTTCTTCCAGTTGAAGCTGGGTGAGCAGTTGTAGGCCAGCAGCTTGCCCGGGAACTTGGCGTGGATGGCGTCGGCAAACTGCTTGGCAAACGCCAGGTCAGGCGTGCCGGTCTCGCACCAGATCAGGTCGGCGTACTCGGCATAGGCCAGGCCACGGCTGATCGCCTGCTCCATGCCATTGCGGCTGCGGTAAAAGCCTTCCACCGTGCGCTCGCCGGTCAAGAACGGTGCGTCGATCGGGTCCACATCGCTGGTCACCAGATCAGCCGCTTCCGCATCGGTGCGGGCCAGCAGGATGGTGGGCACACCCATCACGTCAGCGGCCAGGCGGGCGGCAATCAGCTTGCTGCAGGCCTCACGGGTGGGCACCAGCACCTTGCCGCCCATGTGGCCGCATTTCTTGGCAGCGGCCAGTTGGTCCTCAAAGTGCACACCAGCCGCGCCGGCTTCAATCATGGCCTTCATCAACTCAAACGCGTTCAGCACGCCGCCAAAACCGGCTTCGGCGTCGGCAACGATGGGGGCAAAGTAGTCGATGTCGTTTTTGCCTTCGGACCACTGGATCTGGTCAGCGCGGGCAAAAGTGGCGTTGATCTTCTTGACAACCTTGGGCACCGAATCCACCGAGTACAGCGATTGGTCGGGGTACATCTCGCCGTTGCTGTTGGCGTCACCGGCCACCTGCCAGCCGCTGAGGTAAATCGCCTTCAGGCCGGCCTTGACCTGCTGCATGGCCTGGTTGCCGGTCAGCGCGCCAAGCGAGTTGACGAACGGCTCGGTGTTGATCAGGGCCCACAGCTTGTCGGCGCCGCGCTTGGCCAGGGTGTGGTCCACCTGCAGGCTGCCACGCAGGCGCACCACGTCGGCGGCGCTGTAGCCGCGCTTGATGCCCTTCCAGCGTGGGTTTTCGGCCCAGTCTTTTTCGAGGGCGGCAATTTGTTGGTCGCGGGACAAGGTGGTCATGGAAAGCTCCTGGTGGGGGTTGGCAAGAGAAACAACGGTGTTCAGTCCGTTCAGGTTACCGTGGCTGCGCGCCGGATGGAAGACTTATGTCTTATAGAAGACTACTTTGTGATGTCATACACATCAATCACTTACCAATAATTTTTCATGATACGAAACACCGTTTGTGCTGGCGGAATGGCGTGCTGCAGCGCAGCAACGCTGATTTTCACAATGCGGAATTGAGGCGCAGCGATGTGAAAACCAAACCAGCCCAAACCCCGCGCCGCTGGGCCGGCCCGCGCCGGCAGCGTGCTGCCCGGGGCCACGCTGCTGCTGCAACAGCACCAGACAAGGCCAGGATTGCCCGGCATTTCCGCCCATTGCGGGCCAGCGGCCTCACCCATCATCCACAGCGACACGGCGCTCGGCACAGGCCGGCCCCTGACCACATCCCCGCTGCCGGCCGCCCACCCTGCCCATGCACCTGCACTGCTCCGATCGCCAGCCTGCCAACCAGCGACCCGCACCCGCATGCCCAACCGCCCCGTCATGCGCCTGAGGGTTCTCTCCAACGCTTTTTTTGCGCTGGTGCTGGCCGCACTGGGCATCAACCTGGGCTTGTTGCTGGTGGTGCATCAGGCCGGTGAGGTGACGGCGCAGGCCGTGGCCAGGCGCGACGCGGCGCAAAGCCAGGTGGACGAGCTGATCCAGGAGACCGACCTGTTGTCGCACCTGGTGCAGAGCTACACCACCACCGGCAAGACGCTGTACCTGGCGGTCTACTACGACATGCTCGCCGTGCGCCAGGGCGAGCGGCCGGCGCCCACCGGTGATGACCCCATCAGCTACTGGCGCGACATGGTGGCCGGCCGCCGCGAGGCGGCGGTGGCACCGCAGGGTGAGCGCCGCTCCTTGCTCAATCGCATGCGCTCACTGCAGTTCAACCCCGGCGAGCTGGCCGCCGCCAGCGCCGTGCTGGCGGCCACCGAACCGATGCTGGCGATCGAAAAAACCGCCTTCGCTGCCAGCCAGGGCCTGTATGACCGCAAGGCCCAGGCCTTTGTGTCGGACGGTGTGCCCGACCCGGCACTGGCCGTTGAGCTGGTGCATTCAGCGCAATACGAGGCCCACCGGTCCGACCTGATGGATGCGATCAAACGCCTGGCCCGGGCGGTTGGCCAGCGCACCGCGCAAGATGTGGCCGACGCCCGCAGCCGGCTGCAACAGGCCATCGTGGCCACCATCGTGGTCAACCTGGCGCTGCTGCCGCTGTTCTTGTTGGCCTTCAAGGTGGTGCAGGGCCGGGTGCTGCGGCCCATCAAGACCCTGGTGCGGCTGGCCGGGCAGTTTGCGCAGGGTGACTTCAGCCAGCGCGCGGCCGACCACGCCCGCCCCGGGGCCAGCAGCGTGGACGAGCTCAAGACCCTGACCCGCGCCCTGGACGGCATGGCCGATGCCATCCAGCACGACCTGCACCAGCGCGACCAGCGCCAGCAAGAGCTGCAGGCAGCGCGCGAGCAGGCCGAAGCGGCGGCCCAGGCCAAGGGCATGTTTCTGGCCAACATGAGCCACGAAATCCGCACCCCGATGAACGCCATCATGGGCATGACCCAGCTGGCCCTGGCCACCGACCTGAGCCACCAGCAGCGTGACTACCTGGACAAGGCGCTGGGCGCGTCCAACCACCTGCTGAGCCTGATCAACGATGTGCTCGATTTCTCCAAGATCGAGGCCGGCGGCATGGCGCTGGAGGTCACCCCAATCCGCCTGGAAGCCGTGCTGGCCCAGGCCATCGCCCTGGTGCGCCAGCGCGCCCAGGACAAAGAGCTGGAGCTGGTGTGCGACGTGATTGACCCGTCACTGCTGGCCGGCAACGGCCTGCTGCTGGGTGACCCGCTGCGCCTGGGCCAGGTGCTGACCAACTTGCTGGGCAATGCCGTCAAGTTCACCCCGGCCGGCCAGGTGGTGCTGCGGGTGGACACCGAAACACTGCCCGGCGACGCACCCGACACGGACGGCCAAACCACCGGCCAGACCACCGGTCTGGTGATCACCGTGCGCGACACCGGCATCGGCATGACCCCGGCACAACGCGAAGGCCTGTTTCATGAGTTTGCCCAGGCCGACTTGTCCACCACGCGGCGCTTCGGCGGCACCGGGCTGGGCCTGGCCATCTGCAAGCGGCTGGTCGGGCTGATGGGCGGGCGCATCGTGGTCAGCAGCAGCCCGGGCAAAGGGTCCAGCTTTGCGCTGCACCTGCCGCTGCGGGTGCAGGCCGAGGCCTTGCCCACCGACGCCCTGCCAGGCACTGCCGGCCTGCGCGTGCTGGTGGTGGACGACCAGCGCGACACCCTGGTCACCGTGCAGGCCTTGCTGCACCGCCTGGGTGTGGGCAGCCAGGGCCGCATTGCCGCCGCGCGCAATGGCCAGGAGGCGCTGGCCGTGCTGGCCACCGCCGCGCAAATGCAACAACCGTTTGACCTGCTGCTGCTGGACTGGGTGCTGCCCGACATGGACGGCGCCGAGACCGTGCAGCGGGCGCGCGAAACCCAGCCCGGCCTGCGCGTGGCGGTGATGACGGCCTACGGCTCATCCCACGTGCAGGCCAGTGCCCATGCACTCGGCAGCCTGGCCCACATCGACAAACCGGTGTTGCCGGATGACTTGCGTGCGCTGTTCCGGCCCGACGATGCCCTGCTGGCCGACAACAGCGCCGGCGACACGGCCGCCCGGCTGGACGGCCTGCGTGTGCTGCTGGTGGAGGACAACCCGCTGAACCGCGAAATTGCCACCGAGCTGCTGCAGCGCCGTGGCGCGGTGGTGGCCAGCGCCGACAACGGCCTGGTGGCACTGGGCCGCCTGCGGGCCAGCGGCCCGGCGGCGTTTGACGTGGTCTTGATGGACTTGCAGATGCCGGTGCTGGATGGCTACGAGACCGTGCGCCAATTGCGCGCGCAAACAGCGTTTGATCACCTGCCGGTGCTGGCGATGACCGCCAACGCCATGGCCGGCGAGCGTGAGCGCTGCCTGGCGCTGGGCATGCAGGGCCACATCGCCAAGCCGCTGGACGCAGCCGCGCTGTTCCGCACCCTGCAGGCCTATCTGCCCGCCGACGCGGCCGCCCGGCCGCCCGGCAAACCCCCGGCCGACAGCGCACCAGCGGCCCAGCGCAGCGGCAGCAGCGCAGCGCACGCCGCGCCGGCCGACGGCCTGCCCGCCGTGCCTGGCCTGGACAGCGCCTGCCTGCTGGCCCATTGCGACGGCAACGTGCCACTGGCGCGCCGCTTGCTGCGCGGCTTTGCGCAAGACTATGCCGACGGCGTGGCCGGCTGGGCCGACTGGATCAACAGCGACTGGCCGGCCCTGAACCGCGCCACCCACACGCTGCGCGGCCTGGCGGGCACGCTGGGGGCAGCAGCCCTGCAATCCGAAACCGTGTTGCTGGAGGCCGAAGCGCAGATGGCCGATGCCCCACAAGCCAGGTTGCGCCTGGGCCGGGTGGACCACCAACTGGCCCTGTTGTTGACCGCACTGGAGCAGGTGCGCCCGCAGCTGGAGACGGGCGCCACCGCTGCCTCCACATCCACCCCCATCCCCACACCAACCACCACATCCACCAACCCGGCCAGCACCGCGCCAAGCCGGGACAGCGGCACCACCAGCGCCAGTGCCACGCGGCTGGACGAACTGGCCGTGCTGTTGATGGACAGCGACAGCCGCGCCATGGACTGGTGGCAAAGCCATGAAGACGCCTTGCGCACCAGCCTGTCACCCGTCACGGTGCGCCGCATCAGCGTGGCCATGCGGCGTTTTGATTTTGATGCCGCACTGCAGGCGGTGCAGGCCCATCAGGCGGCCGGCGGTCGCCCGGCCGATACCAGCCCATCCACCCTGGGGGCCTTGGCATGAAACCTGACCTGCCGCACCAACTGGCCCCGGCACCAACCACACCGGCACCAGCCACACCGGCGCCTGGCACGGCCAATCCTGCCGCCGCAGCCCGGGTGCTGGTGGTGGACGACACCCCCGCCAACCTGGCCTTGCTGGCCAACCTGCTGAACAAGACCTACCGGGTGCAACTGGCGGCGTCGGGGGCCAAGGCGCTGGAGCTTGCGCGCCGCAACCCGCCCGACCTGGTGATCCTGGACGTGATGATGCCGGACCTGGACGGCTACGAGGTCTGCCGCCGCCTCAAGGCCGATGCGCTGACGCGCAACGTGCCGGTGCTGTTTCTCACCGCGCTGTCGCAACCCGAGGACGAAAGCCGGGGCTTCGAGGCCGGTGGTGCCGACTTCATCCAGAAACCCTTCACCCCGGCCACCGTGCTGGCCCGGGTGGCCACGCAGTTGCAAGCCAAGGCCTGGCAGGACACGCTGCGCGACCGCAACACCTGGCTCCAAGGTGAGCTGCAAGCGCGCCTGTTTGAGGTGGACCAACTGCGTGACGCCACGCTGTACGTGATGGCGTCATTTGCCGAGTTCCGCGACGAGGACACCGGCAACCATGTGCGCCGCACCCAGGAGTACATGCATACCCTGGCCACCTGGCTGGCTGTGCAGCCCGACCCGGCTTACCGGCTCAGCCCCGAGCAGATCGACCAGCTGGCCAAATCAGCGCCGCTGCATGACATCGGCAAAGTGGCCATCCCTGACGGCATCCTGCTCAAGCCCGGCCGGCTGACCGCCGAAGAATTCACCATCATGAAAACCCATGCCATGCGCGGCTGGGAGCTGCTGCACCGCGCCGCTGAGCGCATGGGCCACGACTGCAGCCTGTTTTTGCGCTACGGCATGGAGATCGCCCGCCACCACCATGAAAAGTGGGACGGCAGTGGTTACCCCGACGGCCTGGCCGGTGCCGCCATCCCGCTGTCGGCCCGCCTGATGGCGGTGGCCGATGTGTACGACGCGCTGCTCAGCCGGCGGCCCTACAAAGAGCCCATGCCGGCCGATGAAGCGCTGCGCTACATCGCGGCCGGCGCCGGCCAGCATTTCGACCCCGTGGTGGTGCAGGCCCTGCAGGCCACGGCGGACCAGCTCGACGCAATTGCCGCGCGCTGGCGCGATTAACGATTAACTCCAACCCGATGCCACACACCATGCGCCTTTGCGCCCCCCGTCTCCACTTCGGCTTGCTGCTCTGTCTGCTGGCCGGTGCGCCTGTGGCGGCACAAGACCTGTCCTGGTCCGGCTTTGGCACGCTAGGCGTGAGCAAGAGCAACCGCGACTTCACCTACCAGCGCTACATCACCCGGGACGGCGGCCTCAACCGCGACAGCCTGATGGGCCTGCAGGCTGACCTGCGGCTGAACCCGCAGTGGTCAGCCACGCTGCAGCTCAAGGCAGCACCGTCGCTCAAAGCCGACAGCCGCTGGGATGTGGTGCCCACCTGGGCCTTTGTGGCCTGGCGGCCCAATGACGACTGGCTGCTGCGGGCCGGCCAGCTGCGCCTGCCGCTGTACCTGTATTCCGAATCGACGGACGTGGGCCAGACCCACGACATGGCCCGCCTGCCCACCGAGCTGTACTCGGTAGCGCCCAGCTCGGACTTTGACGGCGTCTACATCACCCGCACCTGGCAGCAGGGTGATGCCGGTGAGCGCGATATCAGTGTGGATGCTTACCACGGCACGGCGTCCACCACCGCCCGCTCCTGGACCCGAGACGGCGCACCACCCGCGGTGCCGGCAGGCCCGGTGTTCCATGATGTCAAGGTGCAGGCCAGTGGCGTGGCCTTGACCCTGCGCCAGCCTGGCCTGGTCTTGCGGGGCAGCCTGCACGGCACCCGCACCCGGCGGGCCGGTGGTCAGCCCTTGCCCGTCACCTTTGCGTTTGTGCCCTTGCCAGTGCCCGGCCTGGGCTACTACCAGGTCAGCAACAGCCTGCCCGGCCCCGGCGTGGCCAGCGTGCCCGCCATCCAAAACACCGTGCTGTCGTTGGGCGGTGAATACAGCTTTGGCAGCGGTTGGCGGTTGGCGGGTGAATACGTGCGCAACCAGCAGCACGACACCGAGCTGGCGTCCGACACCACGGCGGCCTACCTGGCGCTGTTCCGCCGGTTTGGCCAGCTCACGCCGTATGTCAGCGTGTCGCGGCTGGGCTCACGCCAGGTGGCGCTGGACTGGTACCACCGCCTGACCAACAACACCCTGCCCGCCTTCATCCCCGGTGCGGCGCAAATCAACGCGGCCCAGCGCCTGGCGGCCGAGTCCATCTGGTTGGCCGACCAGCAATCGCTGGCGCTGGGTGCGTCGTATGCCTTGACACCCCAGCTCAAGCTCAAGGGCGAATGGCTGCGCAGCCAGATCGGCCAGGCCAGCCGGTTGGTGGACACCCCACCCGGCAGCCCGGCACCGCACAACACCACGGTGGATGTGCTGTCGGTCAACCTGAACTTCGCGTTCTGACCGGGCGTCACCATGAAACTGATTTCACTGTGGACCCTGCTGCTGGTCAGCCTGGTGTTGCACCACGCACCCGCCAGCGCTGCCGAACCCGGCGTGCTGGTGATCGGCCACGCCGCCCTGCCAAGGCTGGATAGCAACACCGTGGCCAAGCTCTACACCGGCCGCGCCATCGAGGTGGGCGGCACCACCGTCACCGTGGTCAACGCGGCAGCCGGCAGTGCGCTGCGCCAGCGTTTCCTGGCCAGCGTGCTGCAGCAGGACGAGGACAAATACGGGGCCTACTGGACGGTGCGCCGCCACGTCGGCAAAGGCGTGCCGCCGCGTGAGCTGGCCAGCAGCGCCGAGCTGATCCAGTTTGTGCAAAACACCCCTGGCGCGGTGGGCTATATCGACGCGGCTGAGTTGCGGCCCGGCCTCAACGTGCTGGCGCGGCCGTGATGGGCGGCGTGCCGGGTGGTGCCTACCGCCCCGGTTGGCGTCAAACCGCCAGCGCCGTCGTCTTCTTGACCGTGCGCAGCACCAGCATCGAGTTGGACCGCATCACCCCCGGCAGGCGCGCCAGCACCTCGGCGTGCAGGCGCTCCAGGTCTTCGGCATCACGGTAGGCAAAACGCACCAGGTAGTCATTGGCGCCGGCCACGTAAAAGCAGTCCAGGATTTCGGGCGCATCACGCACCGCCTGCTCAAACGCTTCCAGCTGCGCCGGCTGGGTGCTCTCCAGGTTGACGATGGTGTAGCTGGTGCCATGCCGGCCGATGCGTTTCGGGTTGAGCAAGGCCACGTAGCGGTCGATCACGCCGCTGTCCTCCAGCGCCTTGACACGCCTCAAGCAGGCTGAGGGTGACAGATGCACGCGCTGCGCCAGGTCCTGGTTGGCGATGCGGCCGTCTTGCTGCAACGCGGCCAGGATCAGCCGGTCCAGCGCATCCAGTTGCAGGTCAGGGCTGGCGTTTCGCATTGGATTTCAATCTGGCAGTGGTTGGCCGCATGGTATTGCGTGGCAGCGGGTTTGCACCCGGCCAAGACGCCGGCACATTGCGCCGCCACTTGCCTAAACTGGCCGCTGGTGTCAAAACCGCGTCTCGCCCCCGTGTCTTCAAACCGTGCGCCCCCAGCGCCAGGAGCCCCCGCATGAACAAGCCCGTTGATCCCGCCCTGATGCACGCCGCTGAACACGCTGCTGAACACGCCGCCGAACTTGCGGGCAGCACCGCTGGCAGCCAGAAGATGGACGCCTACTGGATGCCCTTCACCGCCAACCGCCAGTTCAAGAAAAACCCGCGGCTGTTTGTCAAAGCCGCCGGCATGCACTACCAAACCGACGACGGCCGCCAGGTGCTGGACGGTGTGGCCGGCCTGTGGTGCGTGAATGCGGGCCATGCCCGGCCCAAAATCGTGCAGGCCATCCAGGCCCAAGCCGCCGAGATGGACTTTGCGCCACCCTTCCAGATGGCCCATCCCAAAGCATTCGAGCTGGCTGAGAAGGTCGCCGCGCTCACGCCAGCCGGGCTGAACAAGGTGTTTTTCACCAACTCCGGGTCCGAGTCGGTGGAGACCGCGCTGAAGATGGCGCTGGCCTACCACAAGGTGCGCGGAGAAGGCACCCGCACCCGGCTGATTGGCCGCGAGCGCGGTTACCACGGCGTCAACTTTGGTGGCATCTCGGTGGGCGGCATGGTGGCCAACCGCAAGCAGTTTGGCGCGATGTTGTCGGGGGTGGACCACATCCGCCACACCCATGACGCCGAGCGCAATGCCTTCACCGTGGGCCAGCCCGCCCACGGCGCCGAACTGGCCGATGACCTGGAGCGCCTGGTGGCGCTGCACGATGCGTCCACCATCGCGGCCGTCATCGTCGAGCCTGTGGCGGGGTCCACCGGCGTGCTGGTGCCGCCCAAAGGCTATCTGGACCGGCTGCGCGCCATCTGCGACAAGCACGGCATCCTGTTGATTTTTGATGAGGTGATCACCGGTTTTGGCCGCACCGGCCAGCCATTCGCGGCGCAGACCTTTGGCGTCACGCCCGACATGATCGTGATGGCCAAGGGCCTGACCAACGGCAGCGTGCCGATGGGCGCGGTGGCCGTCAAACAAGGCATTTACGATGCCTTCATGCACGGGCCTGAGCACCTGGTCGAGTTCTTCCACGGCTACACCTACAGCAGCCACCCGCTGGCCTGCGCCGCCGGCCTGGGCACCCTGGCCACCTATGCCGACGAAGGCCTGCTGAC
>JANPOW010000323.1:0-20732 GCA_031428185.1 Betaproteobacteria bacterium
AAGCTCTTTGCCGTTGGCGCCGTCCATCAAATGCTGAATCAGATTCACCGAACCCAGGTTGCAAACGGCGATCTCGCTGTCGTTGGTGTTCAGCGTGATCTCGGTGCACAGATTGCTGGAGTGCACCACGCCCACATGCTGCTGGGGCGAACGTATGTTGCAGGGGTCCTTGAAGGTGATCCAAGGGTGACCGGTTTCAAACAACATCGACAGCATCTTGCGCCACAGGTCTTTGGCGGGCAGGCGCTTGTGCAACTTGATCTCGCCCCGGTCGGCTTTGGCCTCGTAGGCCACGTAGGCCTTCTCAAATGCGGCGCCAAACAAGTCATGCAGATCGGGCGTGTTGCTGGGCGAGAACAGCGTCCACTGGCCACCCTCCATCACGCGGCGCATGAACAGGTCGGGGATCCAGTTGGCGGTGTTCATGTCATGGGTGCGGCGCCGGTCATCGCCGGTGTTCTTGCGCAGCTCCAGGAATTCTTCGATGTCCAGGTGCCAGGTCTCCAGATAGGCGCAGACCGCGCCCTTGCGCTTGCCGCCCTGGTTGACCGCCACCGCCGTGTCGTTGACCACCTTCAAGAACGGCACCACGCCCTGGCTCTTGCCATTGGTGCCCTTGATGTAGCTGCCCAGCGCGCGCACCCGGGTCCAGTCATTGCCCAGGCCGCCGGCAAACTTGCTGAGCAGCGCGTTTTCTTTCAGCGCTTCGTAGATGCCGTCCAGGTCGTCAGCCACGGTGGTCAGATAGCAGGACGACAACTGCGAGCGCAGCGAGCCGGCATTGAACAGCGTGGGCGTGCTGGACATGAAGTCAAACGACGACAGCACGTCGTAGAACTCGATGGCACGGGCTTCGCGGTCAATCTCGTTCAGCGACAGGCCCATCGCCACGCGCATGAAAAAGGCTTGCGGCATCTCGATGCGCTGCTCGTCGATGTGCAGGAAGTAGCGGTCAAACAGGGTCTGCAGGCCAAGGTAGTCAAACTGGAAATCACGCTCGGGCTTGAGCGCGGCGCCCAGCCGGGCCAGGTCAAACTGCTGCAGCTTGGGGTCCAGCAGCTCGGCGGCCACGCCCTTTTTGATGAACTGCGGAAAGTAGTCAGGGTAGCGCGCCGTCATCTCGGCCTGCGTCACCTCTTCACCCAGGATCTCGCGGCGGATGGAATGCAGCAACAGGCGGGCCGTGGCGCGCGAATAGGCTGGGTTCTTCTCGATCAGCGTGCGGGCGGCCAGGATGCTGGCCTTGTGCACCTCGTCGATGGGCACGCCGTCATACAGGTTGCGGCGGGTTTCGGCCAGGATGGGCGCGCCGGTCACGTCGTCGCCCAGGTGTTCACAGGCGGAGTTAATCAGCGTCTGCAACGCGGCAAAGTCCAGCGGCAAGCGCTGGCCGCGGTCCAGCACGTGCAGCACCGGGGCTTGTGGCGCAGCGGGTTGCGCTTGGCGCGCGCGCTCTTGGGTGCGGCGTTCGCGGTACAGCACATAGGCCCGGGCCACCTCATGGTGGCTGCCACGCATCAGGCCCAGCTCCACCTGGTCTTGCACGTCTTCAATGTGGAAGGTGCCACCACCCGGCCGGCTGCGCAGCAGGGCACGCACCACACTTTCGGTCAGCGCGTCCACCGTCTCGCGCACGCTGGCCGATGCTGCGCCCTGGGTGCCGTGCACGGCCAGAAACGCCTTCATCAGCGCCACCGCAATCTTGTTGGGCTCAAACGCCACCACTGAGCCGTTGCGGCGGATGGTCTGGTAGCCGGCGTAGGCCGATGTGGCCGGGCTGCTGGCCATGCTGGTGCGGGCTGCGGTGATGGCAGTCGGGCTGCTGGGGGTGGTGGTGGTGGCTTGCATGGGTTGCCCTCAATGGATGGCGCGAATGGGCGGCAGTATGGGCGGCGGTATGGGCCGCCGTGTCTGACACGTAAGGATGCTGTGGTCTTGCTTTGCAGCCGTCACGGTGCCCCGGGGACTGCTGGTTGCGGCGCCAGCAGGCGCAATGCAGCGGCTGCAGGCATCAATGGGTGCGGAGACAACTTGCCGCAGCGCAAAGGCTGTCTGCAATCAGCAGGGTTCAGGTCGGGGCACCGAGACGGCAGGCAAATGAGCCGCTGGGCGGTAGGCACTTGTGGGCCAAAGGATAGCACGGGATATGCGCTACAGCCACTACATCTAGGGCCAGAAACGGCCTTGGGCGCTACCCGTAGTGTGCTAGGCGGTCGCCTGGCCGGGCGCTGTTGCACCGGCCGGCAGCGCCAGCGCAGCCGGAAAGCCGGGCTGCTGCTGCAGCGCAGCCCAGTCAAACCCAGGACCCGGGTCTTGTTTGCGGCCAGGTGCCACATGCTCATGGCCGGCAAGTGACTGCACCGGGTAGCGGCGTGCCACAGCACGCAGCAGGGTGCTCAAGGCCTGGTACTGCGCGGGCTCAAAGCGGTCACCCTCCAGGCCTTCCAGCTCGATGCCGATGGACCAGTCGTTGCAGTTGTCGCGGCCGGCCCAGCACGATTTGCCGGCATGCCAGGCGCGCTGGTCGCAAGAGACAAATTGCAGCACCTGCCCGTCGCGCCGCACTACAAAGTGGGCTGACACCTGCAGGCCGCTGACCTGCGCAAAGTACGGGTGGGCGGTGGGGTTGAGCCGGTTGTTGAACAACGCTTCAATCGCAGCACCGCCGTAAATGCCAGGCGGCAAGCTGATGGAGTGCAGCACCACCAAGCTGACCACCGCGCCGGCCGGGCGCGGGCCAAAGTTGGGGCAAGGCCGGCGCTGCGCTGCCGACCACCAGCCGGCACGCCAGCGGCCTGCTGGTGCGACCGGTGCCGCTGGCGGCGCAGGCGGTGTGGTGCTCATTCCGCGCCCAGCTCACCGGCATGGATGCCCAGCCGCGCCATGCGGTAGCGCATCTGGCGCAGCGACAAGCCCAAACTGCCACCTGCAGCCGTGCGGTTGAAGCGGTGGCGCTCCAGTGCACGCACCAGGATGTCACGCTCCACACCGTCAAGAAACGCCACCAAGTCAGCGGGCAAGGGTGGGCCGTCGGCGGCCAGGGGGGGCCGGATGGTCTGTGTTGCCAGGGCGTCCAGGCCTTGAAAACCACTGTCGCCGTCGGTCTCGTCGCCCAGGCCCAGATCGGCGCTTTCAATCAGCTCACCGTCGGCCAGGGTGACGGCGCGGTGCAGCAGGTTTTCCAGCTCACGCACATTGCCCGGGAAGGGCTGGCGCGCCAACTGGGCCAGCGCGGCGGGCGAGAGTTGCGGCGCCGGCGATACGCCCGCATCGCGCGCGATGCGCTGCAGCACCGCACTGCAGATGGCGGCCAGATCGTCCAGCCGCTCGCGCAGCGGCGGGATGCGCAGCTGGATCACGTTGAGCCGGTAATACAGGTCTTGGCGGAAGCGGCCTTCTTGCACCTCCAGCGCCAAATCCTTGTGGGTGGCGCTGACGATGCGCACATTGACTGGCTGCTCGGCCACCGCGCCGATCTGGCGCACCGAGCGCTCTTGAATGGCGCGCAGCAGCTTGCTCTGCATGGCCAGCGGCAGGTCGCCGATCTCGTCCAGAAACAAGCTGCCCCCCTGCGCGGCCTGAAAGAAGCCCAGCCGGTCTTCCGCCGCGCCGGTGAACGCGCCTTTGCGGTAGCCAAAAAACTCGGCCTCCAGCAATTGCTCGGGGATGGCACCGCAGTTGACGGCGATGAAGGGCTGGTCCGCGCGTGGGCTGACATCGTGCAGCGCACGCGCCACCAACTCTTTGCCGGTGCCTGATTCACCCTGCACCATCACCGGGGCCATGCCACGCGCCACCCGTTCGATCAGTGCCCGCACCTGCTGCATCGCCGGTGACGCGCCGGCCAGCCGTTGCATGGCCGACGCCACACCCGCCAGCCGTGGCACTGACACGTGGGCCGGCGTCGCGCCAGCCGGGCCCGCCGCCCGCCCAGCGCCAGTTGTGCCGCGTGGCGGCGCTGCCCCCGATGTGGCACCGCGGCCCAGCGCCGCCGCCACCACGCTGCGGAACTGGCGCAAATCCACCGGCTTGGTGAGGTAGTCGAAGGCGCCAGCCTTCAACGCTTCCACCGCGTTTTCGGGCGAGCCGTAGGCGGTGATCACCACCACCCGCTCGGGCCGCTGGGTGGCTTCCAGCCGGCGCAGCAAGTCCATGCCGGTGCCGTCGGGCAGGCGCATGTCGCTGATGACCGCGCTGTAGCCGCGCTCGGCCAGCCGGGCCCAGGCTTCTTCCACCGAGCCGGCGCTGTCCACGTCGTAGCCCTCGCGCAGCAGGGTCAGCTCGTACAGGGTGCGCAGGTCAGGCTCATCGTCGACCACCAGCAGTTTGTAGGGGGCGGTCATGGGCGCGGTTTGGGGCGGGTTGGGGCCGGGTTGGGGCCAGGTTGGGGCGGATGCAGAGGCAGCCGCGGAGGCAGATGCGGATGCGGGCGCTTGGGCGCCGGCCGGTCAGCCGGCAGGCGCCAGGCGCATCACCACGCTGAAGATGTTGCGGTGGCGGAAGCCCGCCGATGCCAGGCCAAATTCGATGCTGGCGCCATGCCGCTCACATAGCTCGCGGCAAATGTACAGGCCCAGGCCGGTGCCCCGGCTGCGGGTGGAGAAGAAGGGTTCAAACAGGTGGCGCTCGACCGCTGCGGTGATGGGCGGGCCGTCGCTGGCCAGCGTCAGGCGCACCTGCGCCGGGGCCGGGGCCGGGCCGGGGCCAGCATCAAGTTGCAGGCGCAACTGCACGGCGCCGGGCAGCAGGCTGGCGTGGCGGCTGGCGTTGTCCAGCAGGTTGACCAGCACCCGGCGCAGGTGCTCGGCATCAAACTGCACCGGCAAGGCGGCGGCCGGCAGATCGCGGCCCAGCCGCAGGTCGGCCAGCAGCTCGGCCGCCGCGCTGGCGCACCAGTCGTCGCAAATCTGCGTGACCTCGGCCACCGCATTGACGCTGGTCATCGGCACCGCCATGCCAGGGGCCACGTCCAGCACGTCGTCCACGATGCGCTGCAGCCGGTGCACGTTGTCGGCCACGATGCGCGACAGCTGGTGTTGTGGCGCGGGCAGATCGTCCTCCAGCAGCAGCGCGTTGGCCTGCGAGATGGCGGCCAGCGGGTTGCGGATCTCGTGCGCAATGCCGGCCGACATGCGGCCCATCGCCGCCAGCTTGTCTTGCCGGGCGCGCGCCTGCACCGCGCGCTGGTCCTCCAGAAACAGCACGCAGATGTCCTCGGGCGGGGTGTCGTCGGCGCCGATGCCGCTGCGCCGGGTGAAGCCGGCCCGCACTTGCAGCACCCGCTCCTCACCGTCGGCCAGCGGCAGGCTGATGCTGCGTGCTGCGGCGGGCCAACTGCCCTGCAGGTAGGCTTGCTCCAGCGCCTGCTGCAGGGGCAACAGGCCGGGCAGCGCGTTCAGCGCAGTGGGCAGCTCCAGCGTCAGCCCGGACTGGCCCAGCAAGCTGCGCGCCGCCGGGTTGATGGTGCGGATGCGGCCACGCCGGTCCAGCACCAGCACGCCCTCGGCCATCTCCTCGATCACCAGCCGGTTGAGCAGGGTTTGCTGGCGCGCCACCTCGCGGCTGCTGCGGCCGGCACGCTCCTCGCCGGCCAGGCGCTGCGACAGCTCGGTGGCCAGCAGGGTGATGAAGAACATGCCAGCACCGGCCAGGCCAGCCTGGGACAGCTGCAGCAGCACATCACCACCGTCCAGCAGTGCGGCCGGCCAGACACCCAGCAGCAGCATCAGCGTGACACCTGCGGCGGTGGCCAGGGCCACGCGGCGCTGCGTCAGCACACCCGCCATCAACACCGGCAATACCAGCAGCGCGGCGTAGTTGAGCTGGCCCTGCGGGTCCAGCAGGCGCAGCAGTGAAAACGCCAGCAAGTCCACACCGATGGTCCAGACCCACTGGCGCGGCTGCAAGCGATCAGGCCGTTGGCCGTGGTTGGTGGGGTCGTGCAACAACCACAAGGACACGGCCTGGCCGGCATACACCAGACACAACACCAGCAAGGGCAGCGGTGTGCGCGCGCCCATCAGCGACGACAGCCACGGCACCAGCACCAACGCCAGGCCCAGCGCCGCGCGTGACGCGATGTAGGTGCGCAGGATGCGCGGCAGCGCGGCGCCATCACCGGCCACCATGCGGCGCGCTTCTCGGGCCAGGAAGTGGCTGTCAGCGCCGCTGCCGCTGTCCGGGTTGTCAACGTCGTCAACACCCGGCGTGGCTTGGCCAGCCTGGCCTGGTTGGCCCCAGGCACTGCGCCAGCCGTCGTCCGGCCAGGACTGGGGCGGCCGGCGCCGCTCTTGGTGCCGCCTGTCGCTGCGCCGCCGGTCGCTGTTTGGGCGGTCCGTGCTGCCTGTGCTGCCAGCGCCGTCAGTGGACCGCGGGCTCACGGCGCGGGCGGGGCCGCGGCCGGCCCAAGCCGGCGATGAGCGTCACTGCAGTACAGGCGCGAGCCGTCGGCCAACGCATCGACCGCCGGCAGGTGCAAGCCGCAGTGGGCGCACTCCACCATCTCCAGCGGCGCATCGGGCTTGGCGCTTGGTGGCACCGGGCGGCCCCCTTTGCGCTGCGGCGCGTCACCGCGCAAGCGGGCCAGCAGCATCCACAGGCCAACACCAACGACCAGCAAGACCAGCAGATATTTCAAACCGCACCCCGCCCCAGAATCACCTCAAACACAAAGCGCGAGCCGACATAGGCCAGCAGCAACAGCAACGCGCCCACATACAACCAGCGGGTGGCACGCCGGCCACGCCAGCCACGCACCTGGCGGCCGATCAGCAGCGCGGCAAACACCGCCCAGCCGAGCAGCGAAAACACCGTCTTGTGGTCCCAGCGCCAGTGCGCAGCGGTGGCCACACCCAGCAGCAACGCCAGGGTCAGCACCACAAAGCCAACCTCGACAAAGCGGAAGGTCAGCCGCTCCAGCCGCAGCAAGGGCAGGCCCATGGTGCCGCGCTGCGGCGCTTGCTCAGCGCCCAGGTCGGCACTGGCTGCAGGCCCTGCGCCCAGCCGCGATGCACGGCCGCCGCGCATCTGGCGCTCAGCCGCATCCAGCATGGTGGCGTGCAGCACCGCTGCACCCAGCAAGGCATACGACGCCACGCCCAGCACCCAGTGCAACGGCGCCCAGGCGTTGAGCGCCGGCCGCACCTCACCCGGAAACGCCCAGGCCAGCAACACCACCACCGCACCACACAGCGCCAGCACCCGGCGCACCGCAGGCAGCGGCACAAAGCGGCTCTCGACCGCATGCACCGCCAGCACCAGCCAGACGGTGAGCGACAGCACCGGCCCGAAGCCCAGCCGGGCACCCGGCTCACCCCGGCCCCAGCCGCCGATATCGAGCGCCAGCAGCACCGCGTGCAGCAGCCAACCAGCCACCAGTGCGGGGGCCGGCAGGCGGGATGGACTGCCCGCCGGCAGGGCCGCCGCCCCGTAAGCCAGCGTGGCCAGCAGCGCCAGCACCAGCGGTGCCGCACCCAGGTTGGCAACAGGGGCAAACGGTAGAATCATCTGCCACAGTGTACTTACGCGGCCTGCCCTGACGGGGTGCCGTCACCCGATGGCATCAGCCCTTTCAGACCGCCTGTCACGCCTTGTCAAGACCATGCGGGGCCAGGCCCGCATCACCGACAGCAACGTGGCCGACATGCTGCGTGAGGTGCGCATGGCACTGCTGGAGGCCGACGTGGCGCTGCCGGTGGTGCGTGATTTCATCAGCCGCGTCAAAGACAAGGCGCTCGGCACCGAGGTGGTGGGCTCGCTCAACCCCGGCCAGGCGCTGGTGGGTGTGGTGCACCGAGAACTTGCCGCCACCATGGGCGAGGGCATCAGTGATTTGAACCTGGCCACCCAGCCGCCCGCCGTCATCTTGATGGCCGGCCTGCAGGGCGCGGGCAAGACCACCACCACCGCCAAGCTGGCCAAGCACCTGATCGAGCGGCGCAAGAAAAAAGTGCTCACCGTGTCGGCTGACGTCTACCGCCCGGCCGCCATCGAGCAGCTCAAGCTGGTCACCCGCCAGGCCGGTGCCGAGTGGTTCCCGTCCACGCCCGACCAAAAACCGCACGACATCGTGCTGGCAGCACTTGACCACGCCCGCCGCCACTACTTTGATGTGCTGCTGGTCGATACCGCCGGCCGGCTGGCCATCGACGCGGCCTTGATGGCCGAGATCACCGACCTGCACACCACGCTCAAGCCCATCGAGACACTGTTTGTGGTGGACGCGATGCAGGGCCAGGACGCGATCAATACCGCCAAGGCTTTCAAGCAGGCACTGCCACTCACCGGCATCGTGCTGACCAAGCTGGACGGGGATTCACGCGGTGGTGCGGCGCTGTCGGTGCGGGCCATCACCGGCGCGCCGATCAAGTTTGCCGGTGTGTCCGAGAAGATCGACGGCCTGGAGGTGTTTGACGCCGAGCGCCATGCCGGCCGGGTGCTGGGCATGGGCGACATCGTGGCGCTGGTCGAGCAGGTGCAGAACAGTGTGGATCTGGGCGCGGCGCAAAAGCTGGCCGAGAAGGTCAAGTCAGGTGATGCGTTTGACTTGAATGACTTCCTGATGCAGATCAGCCAGATGAAGAAGATGGGCGGGCTGAGTGGCCTGATGGACAAGCTGCCCAGCGCGATGACGGCCAAGGCCGGCAACGTGGACATGGCCAAGGCCGAGCGTGATGTGCGCCGCATGGAGGGCATCATCAATTCGATGACGGGACAAGAGCGGCGCAAGCCCGAGTTGCTCAAGGCCAGCCGCAAGCGCCGCATCGCGGCCGGCGCTGGGGTGCATGTTCAAGAGGTCAACCGCCTGCTCAACCAGTTTGAGCAGATGCGCGACATGATGAAAAAAATGAAGGGCGGCGGCCTGATGAAGATGATGAAACGCATGGGCGGCATGAAGGGGATGATGGGTTGACGGTCGGGTGATGTGTGGGCTGCGTTGTGGGCGGCGTTGTGGGCTGCGTTGTGGGCTGATGCGTAGGCGGATCGCCAGCCCGCACAGCCGGCTGATGCCACCGGCGGCCTGGCCCGCAGCCGCCCGGCGCGTCAGGCGCGGCGGGCACCCTGCCCGCACCGGCGCATGCACCACAGCACGGCCAAGCCGGCCAGCACACAGGCCAGCGTGCCCGGCTCGGGCACGCTCTGGTGTGCAGTGCCTGCCGGCCTGCCGGTGACGGGCAACGGCGCTGCGGTATCACCCAGCAGCACAGCCACACTGGACAGCCCCTCCCCGGCCTGCGCCAGCCCTTTGGCCAGGCTGCCCAGCCCGCCCACTGCCACGTTGCGAGGCAGCAGCAGATCGGTCAAACCGGCCAAGGCGGTGCCGGCAAAGCCACCAGGGCCAAACGACCGCGTGCCACGCTGGGCCACGCCGCTTGCAGCGCTGTCACCGGTCGGGCCTGAACCGGCGGCGGTGGCCGGGCCGCCCAAGCCGACCACAGTGCCCGACGCGGCCGCGCCGGCGGCCACATCCGCATCGGCTGCCGCTGCCCGGCCACGCCCGGCGTTGTTGGCTGGCGCTGCAGCGCCCTGCCCGCCTGTGGCGGGCGCACTGGCGGCGGCGTCGGTGCCGGCAGCGGCGTCACCACCGCCGTCCCCGCCGGGCGTGGTGTCGGCGCTGTCGGCTGCGCCCGCGCCGTCATGCGCCAGCGCATCGGCCAAGGCCGCCAGCGCCACGCTGCGCTGCAGCAGCGCACCGGCCAGGCCGGCCACCACACCGCGCTGGCCGCGCCGCTGCAGCACGCTGACGTTGCCGCACACATCCGGCACCATCACCGCGTGCAGCCGGCCCTGGCTGTCACGCACCTCGTACAAATCGGCGGCTTCGGTATGGCCGGGGGCGAAATTGACTTTGGAGCCCAGGCACAGCGTATTGCCAAAGGTCAGGGCCAGGCCGGTGGACGCAAACTCGCGCGGGCCATTCACCTCCTGGATGCCCGCCGTGCCGATCTGCAAGCGCGCCGTCACCTGCTTGGCCAGGCGCATGGCAGTGACCTGGCGCACCACGTCGTCCGGCAATTGCGCGGCGCGCAGCGCCTGCTCGGTGCTGCCACGGTAGGGGTTGCGGCCGGGCAGACCCCAGGCGCAGCCCTGGCGCAATGCCAGTGGCGCAAGCGGCGCTGCGGCGGGCGTGTTGGGCGTGTTGGGCGTGTTGGGTGAGTTGGGTGTGGTGGGTGCTGTGGCACCGGCCGCGCCCGACGCCGCAGCAGCCGCTGTCAACACCAACCGGGCCGGCAACCATTGGCCACCCTGCGGCGGCGATGGCCAGCGCAGCGCGAAGCCGTCATGGCTGACCCCTGGCAGCAGGGCCAAGGCGGCGGGCGGGCCGGCCACGGCGCCCAGGCCCACCACCGTGGCCACCATCAAGGGCAGGCCCACCGCCGCCGCCACGGTGCTGCCCAGCACCGCGGCGCGGGCCCAGCGCAGCGGCCAGCTGCCCACCGGCGTGCTGTCTGGCACGCTGGGCTCGGCCTCGGGTGCCAAGTCAGCCGGCAACAACAGGCCTTGCCAACCGCAGGTGGCAGCAGTGCAGCCAAAGCGGCGGGCGCGGATGGACACACTACGGGCACGGTCCTGGTTGAGCCTGGGGATGCGCTGGGTGGCTTGGCCACACGCAGGGCAAACAGGCAACACGGGCAAAACGTGATCGGCAGCGGAATCAGGCACGGTGGCGGGCAATCCAGGCGCAGCAGGTGGACAACGGCCTGCAGCCCAATCCGGCACGGGCCGGCTGGCAACGCGGGCCGACCTTGTCTTGCTATCGGCAGTCAGCGCCTGTGACTGCAGGCACAACCGCACACCGACGGCTTGCCCGGCCTGCCCGGCTTGCCCGGCTTGCCAGGCTTGCCCGGCTTGCCCGGCTCTGTCAATGGGCCGGCGGCGCCCGCTTCAGCGATGCCTCAGCTCAGCAGCGCCTGCGCAAATTCGCGCGCGTTGAAGGTCTGCAGGTCTTCCAGCTTTTCACCCACGCCGATGAAGTACACCGGCACCGGCCGCTCACGCGCGATGGCCGCCAGCACACCACCTTTGGCCGTGCCGTCCAGCTTGGTGACGATCAAGCCGGTGAGGCCCAGCGCATCGTCAAACGCCTTGACCTGGCTCAGCGCGTTCTGGCCGGTATTGCCGTCCACCACCAGCAGCACCTCATGCGGTGCGCCGGGGTCGGCCTTGGCAATCACGCGGCGGATCTTTTTCAGCTCTTCCATCAGGTGCAGCTGGGTGGGCAGGCGGCCGGCGGTATCGGCAATCACCACATCGCGGTTGCGCGCCTTGCCGGCCGACACCGCATCAAACGCCACCGCCGCCGGGTCTCCGCCCTCCTGGCTGACGATCTCGACCCGATTCCGGTCGGCCCACACCGCCAGTTGCTCACGCGCGGCGGCGCGGAAGGTGTCAGCCGCAGCCAGCAGCACGCTGCGCTCGGCGTCGGCCAGGTGGCGCGTGAGCTTGCCGATGCTGGTGGTCTTGCCGGCGCCGTTGACCCCCACCACCATCATCACGGTGGGCTTGAACTCACCCACCACCAGCGGTTTTTCCAGCGGCGCCAGCAGGTCGGCCAGCGCGTCGCCCAGCAGCGCCTTGACATGCGCCGGGTCGGCCGCTTTGGCCTCTTTGACACGGCGCTTCAAGTCTTGCAGCAAAAACTCGGTGGCCTTGACGCCGGCATCGGCCATCAGCAGCGCGGCTTCCAACTCCTCGTACAGCGCATCGTCGATCTGGGTGCCGGTGAAGACCTGGGCAATGCTGCTGCCAGTCTTGCGCAAACCGTTGCGCAGCTTGTCCAGCCAGCTTTGGCGGTTGGTGGGCGGCTCGGGGGTGGGTTCGGGTTCAGCCGGGATGGGTGCGGGCGGCGCGGGCGGCGCGGGCGGCGGCGCCTGAGGCACGGCCTGTGCTGCTGGTGTTGCTGCTGCCGGCGCAGGCGGTGGGCTTGTGGGCGTGCCGGCCAACTTGCTGACCGCCGTCTTCCACCAGCCAGCCGATGCGGCGGGCGGGGCTGCGTCGGCGCTGGCCGGGGTTGGCGGCAATACCGCAGGGCTTGGCGCCGCGGCGGTGACGCGGGTGACGGGGTTGACGGGGGTGAGGGGGTTGACGGGGTTGACGGGCGCAGCGGGCGTGGCAGCAGCAGGTGGGGCGGTGGCCTCGGCCGGCAGGGTTGCCGGCGCAACCGGCGGCGCGGGCTTTTTCTTGAAGAAGCTGAACATTTGGCGTTTGGGATCAGGGCGGCCAGGTAGGCCCGCAAAAAGTTGCCGCTACAATCGCGGGCTCATGGCGCTTTAGCTCAGCCGGTTAGAGCGACGGAATCATAATCCGCAGGTCCGGGGTTCGAATCCCTGAAGCGCCACCAGAATGCCCCTCAAAGCCTTGCAAGTGCCGCACTTGCGAGGCTTTTTGCTTTTTGGGCACGGTGGGCATGCAGCGCGTCTGGCAGCGCGTCTGGCAACGCGCCAAACAGTCGGCCAAGCAACCGCAGCACCAGTCGCGGCAGTGTGTCCAAGCTGGCGGCAATCTGCACGCCGGCACGGCCAAAGATGCGGTTGGCCACGCTGTCATCGGCTGACTGTCCACATCGTGGGGCGGCTCGTCGGGCAGCAGCAGCCAGCGCACTGACGCGTGCTGCGCCAGCAGGCGGGCGACGACATGGCGCAAGGCCGCGCCCAGCCGGGTGGGGCCCGCACTGCGCAGGGTTTGCAGGCGCTGCGGCCCGACGGGTCCAGGCTTGCGCGGTAGCCGCTGACCGGTCCACCAGCAGCCATCCAGCAAGGCCAGCAGATGGCGGGTGATGGGCACCAGTGCCGTGCCGTCAAAGCGGGCGGGCCAGTTGACCGGGTGGGCGGCCGCATGCGCCGCCGCGCAGTGCTGCTGCCAGCGCGGCTGGGCCTCGCCGACACAAGGCGTTGTGCGCCCGCTGGACCACTGGCGCACCGCCCGGCCGCATGCCTACAGCCAATCGGCGCTCAACTGCGCGGATGACGATGACGCGCTGTTTGGCGCCGGCCCGGCACACGGTGCGGCGCCACTCAAAGCCCGGCTGGGGCATGACAACTTCTTGCTGGACCACCTGGATGACGGCTTTGATCTGCTGTATTTCAGCGCTGCCGCTGCCGGGCCAGTGGCCAGTGGCCGGTGCGGACAAACCCTGGCCGATGCCGACGGCCCCCTGCGCCAGCGTTGCGGCGTGCAGCACAGCGGCGCGGCCTGTCTGCGGCGGCCTGACCAGCATGTCTGCGCCCGCTGGTTGACACTGGACGCATGCCGCCTGCAAGCTGCGCAGGCCACTGCCCTGCCGCACCGAACCCCGCTGATGACCACCACCGACCCAAACCACGCGCTGCCTGGCCTCAGTGTCACCGGCATGGAGACGGTCTACGACACCCTGGCCAGCGCCATTGACCAGGCCGGCCCAGCCGAGACCGCGCTGTTGCTGGTCAAGCTGGCGCTGCTGCAGGCCCAGGCGCTGGGCCGGGCGCTGGGCCCGGCGTCCAGCTTCCAGGCCCAGGTGCAGGCCGCCCTGCAAGACCTCTGAACAGCGCATGGCCTACCGTGCCAGCCTGGGTGGCCAGGCCTACCGCTTCAACAGCCTGGCTGCGCTGCTGGCCAAGGCCACCCCCGCCCGCTCGGGTGACCAATTGGCCGGCATCGCCGCTGAGACCACACAACAGCGCATTGCCGCCTGCCTGGCCCTGGCCGACCTGCCGCTGACCACTTTTTTGCAGCAGGTGGTGGTGCCGTATGAGCACGACGAAATCACCCGCTTGATCATCGACAGCCACAACGCCGCCGCCTTTGCGCCGGTGGCACACCTGACCGTGGGCGGGCTGCGCGACTGGCTCTTGTCAGGCGCCGCCACCACCCCCGTGCTGGCCGCGCTGGCGCCCGGGCTGACGCCCGAGATGGTGGCCGCCGTGAGCAAGCTGATGCGCAACCAGGACCTGATCCTGGTGGCCAGCCGGGTGCGGGTGGTCACGCGTTTCCGCTGCACCCTCGGCCTGCCCGGCGTTCTCGCGGTGCGGTTACAGCCCAACCATCCGTCTGACAGCCCCGCCGGCATTGCCGCCAGCCTGCTGGACGGCCTGCTCTACGGCGCCGGTGACGCGGTGATCGGCATCAACCCGGCGGCCGACAGCGTGCCGGCGCTGGTCAGCCTGCTGCACCTGCTGGACAGGTTGATCGAGAAACACCAGATCCCCACCCAGAGCTGTGTGCTCAGCCACGTCACCAACACCCTGCAGGCAATGGAATTGGGCGCGCCGGTGGACCTGGTGTTCCAGTCGGTGGGCGGCACGGCGGCGCTCAACCAGAGTTTTGGGGTGAATCTGGCGTTGCTGGACGAGGCGCATGCGGCGGTGCTGTCGCTGCGGCGCGCCACGCTGGGGGATTCCACAAACGCGCCCACAAACCCGCCCACAAGCGCGTCCACCAACCCAGCCGCGCAAGCCAACTGCATGTACTTCGAGACCGGCCAGGGCAGCGCCTTGTCCGCCAACGCCCACCACGGCGTGGACCAGCAAACGCTGGAAGCGCGGGCGTATGCCGTGGCACGGCGCTACCGGCCGCTGCTGGTCAACAGCGTGGTGGGCTTCATCGGGCCGGAGTATTTGTATGACGGCAAACAAATCATCCGCGCCGGGCTGGAGGACCACTTCTGCGGCAAGCTGCTGGGCCTGCCCATGGGCTGCGACATCTGCTACACCAACCATGCCGAGGCCGACAGCGACGACATGGACAGCCTGCTGGTGCTGCTGGCCAGCGCCGGGCTCAACGTCATGATGGGTGTGCCGGGCGCGGACGATGTGATGCTCAACTACCAAAGCACGTCCTTCCACGACGCGCTGTTTGTGCGCCAGTTGTTGGGCCTCAAACGCGCGCCGGAGTTTGAGGCCTGGTTGCAGCGCCAGGGCATCACCGATGCGCGAGGCGCACTGCTGCCTGCCGCTGCCAGGCCGGCGCTGGCGCGCAGCTTTGCAGCGCTGCTGGGTGGGCCGTCCCCATGAGCAGGATGAGCAGCACGGGCGATGAGCGGGCCACGTCACCCCCCGCCGACCCGTGGGCCGACCTGCGCCGCCACACCCCCGCCCGCATTGCGCTGGGCCGCGCCGGCACCAGCTTGCCCACGGCCGAGTTGCTGCGTTTTGCTGCCGCCCATGCCCAGGCGCGCGATGCCGTGCACATCGCGCTGGACACCGTCACGCTGGCAGCGCAATTGCAAGCCCAGGGCTGGGCCACACTGCCGGCCCACAGCCGCGCGCCAGACCGCGCCAGCTACCTGCGCCGGCCGGACTGGGGCCGCCAACTCGACGCTGCCAGCGTGGCCTTGCTGCGGGCCGCCGCCACCACGCTGCCCATCCCACCCGACCTGCTGATCGTGCTGGGGGATGGCTTGTCGGCCGTGGCGGTGCAGCAGCATGGCGCCGGCTTGTTGGCCGCCTTGCGCGCCGCATTGCAGCCAAGCCCGGGCCAGCACCTCAACCTGGCCCCGCTGGTCATCGCTACCCAGGCCCGGGTGGCGCTGGCCGACCAGATCGGCGCGTTGCTGCAAGCCCGGCTGGTGCTGATGCTGCTGGGCGAGCGGCCCGGCCTCAGCGCGCCGCACAGCATGGGCGCCTACCTCACCCACGCGCCGCAGATCGGCTGCCATGACGCGCAGCGCAACTGCGTGTCCAACATCAGGCCCGACGGCCTGCCGCCCCAGCAAGCCGCCCGGCGCCTGGCCTGGCTGGTGCGTGAGGCCTTGCGCCGGCGCACCACCGGCCTGGCGCTGAAGGACAACAGCGCCACCGCCGTGCTGGGTGCCCCGGCCGGTTAGACCCCATCCACCGCTCTGGGGATACACCGCTGGCGGCTTGTGCCTGTGCTTTGCGATCTCTTGCATGACGGCGCGGCAAGCGTGGTGCTTGCCGCCAGGCCGCCGACAACCCAAGGAGATCCCCCATGAGCCAACTGAGCCTGCGTATCCACAGCGTCAAATGCATCGACGAGACCAACGGCGCCTGGGCCGAGCGTTTCGGCAATGACGAAATCTGGCTGGGTGGCTACACCATCGCCGCCAACGGCAGCACCCAGGTCATCGCGCCGTGGTCGGTGTATGCCGGCTTTGATGACGGCGACATCAAGGTGTTTGACCCACCCCGCGTGATGCACAGCTTTGCGCTGGGTGCGCCAGGTGCGCAAGAGTTCGGCATCGGCCTGGTGCTGGTTGAAAAAGACAACGGCGGTATGGGTGCAGCCATCACCGCCATCGCCAAGCTGGTGCAAGAGCAATTGCAGGCCCAACTGGCCGCCGCCAAGGCCGCACGCACCCTGCCCAGCGCCGCCGCCGGGCTGGCGGTGGAGTTGCTGAAATGGCTGCTGGCCGCCACCGGCCCGGCCATCCTGCGGGAGGTCAAGCGCCGCATCCTGGCCGCCTACGACGACGACGTGTTCCAGCCCCAGCACCTGACGCAGTTGGTGCGTGGGCCCAACTTCAGCTTCAGCGGCAGCAACACCTCCGCCCGCAAGACCCTGCGCTTCCAGGACCATGACGGCATTTATGAGTTGGTCTGCGACTGGCAGGTCACAGGCCATGCCACCACCGTGGGCTGACGCGGCGTGAACGGCCCCGCCGGGTGCGGCGGCCGGGCCCGGGCGCAGGCCCTTAAAATCGCGCCCTCGGTGGCCAGGTTGTCTGGCCCCCTGTGCCCCACAGCCCCTGGATTCACACCATGCCCCGCTGTGCCTTGCCGGCCACCCTGGCCCGTGCTGCGTTGTTGTCTGGCGCGCTGTTGTGCGCGACGTTTGGCGTAACGTTTGGCGTGACATTTGGCGTGTTGTTCAGCGCCCCTGCCCAGGCCCAGATCGCCCGCAACTTTCCGCCCACCGCGCTGCGTGGCGCGCTGGAGATCACCGCCCCGCCCGACGCGCTGCTCAACGGCCAGCCAGTGCGTTTGGCGCCCGGCAGCCGCATCCGCGCGGCCAACAACATGCTGCAACTCTCGGCGTCACTGGTGCAGCAACCGCTGCTGGTGCACTACACGGTGGACCCGCTGGGCCTGGTCAAGGATGTGTGGGTCCTGTCGCCCGACGAAGCCGCCAAAAGGCCCTGGCCCAGCAACCCCACCGAGGCCCAGCGCTGGCTGTTTGACGCGCCCGCCCAGACCTGGACCAAGCGCTAAAAGCGGCGTCAACCGAGCACACCCCACCATGAGCAAAAAAGTCTACATCCGCAGTTTTGGCTGCCAGATGAATGCATACGACGCCGGCAAGATGGCCGACGTGATGCGCGCGGCTGAAGGCTACGAGCCCACCAATGACCCCGAGCAAGCTGACCTGATCCTGTTCAACACCTGCTCGGTGCGCGAGAAGGCGCAAGAAAAGGTGTTCTCTGATCTGGGTCGCGTCAAGCACTTGAAAGCCAAAGGCGTCCTCATCGGCGTGGGCGGCTGCGTGGCCAGCCAGGAGGGCGCGGCCATCCTGGACCGGGCGCCCTACGTGGACGTGGTGTTTGGCCCCCAAACCCTGCACCGCCTGCCGCAACTGCTGGCGCAGCGCACTGCGCGCGGGCAAGCCCAGGTGGACATCAGCTTCCCCGAGATCGAAAAGTTCGACCACCTGCCCCCGGCCAAGGTGGACGGCGCGTCAGCGTTTGTATCCATCAGGGAAGGTTGCAGCAACTACTGCAGCTACTGCGTGGTGCCCTACACCCGGGGCGAAGAGGTACACCGGCCGTTTGATGATGTGCTGGTGGAGGTGGCCGGGCTGGCCGACCAGGGTGTCAAAGAAGTCACGCTGCTGGGCCAGAACGTCAACGCCTACCGCGGCCGCATGGGTGACACGGCCGACATCGCCGACTTTGCGCTGCTGCTGGAGTACGTGCATGACATCCCCGGCATTGAGCGCATCCGCTACACCACCAGCCACCCGAACGAGTTCACCCAGCGCCTGATCGAGGCCTACGGCACATGCCCGAAGCTGGTTAACCACCTGCACCTGCCGGTGCAACACGCGTCTGACCGCATCCTGATGGCCATGAAGCGCGGCTACACCGCGCTGGAATACAAAAGCACGATCAAGAAACTGCGCGCGGTGCGGCCGGGCTTGAGCCTGTCATCCGACTTCATCGTCGGCTTCCCCGGCGAGACCGAGGACGACCACCACAAGACCCTCAAACTGATCGAAGACATCGGCTTTGATGCCAGTTTCAGCTTTGTCTTCAGCCCACGGCCCGGCACACCGGCCGCCAACCTGGCCGACGAGACACCGCAAGACCTCAAATTGAAGCGGCTGCAGCAACTGCAGGCGCTGTTGGAGGTCAACGTACAGCGCATCAGCGCCAGCCGCGTGGGCACCGTGCAACGCATCCTGGTCGAAGGCCCCAGCCGCCGGCCCGGCCCCGGCGGCGCGCCAGAGCTGATGGGCCGCACCGAGTGCAACCGCATCGTCAACTTTGACGGTGGGCCGCTGTCAGCCCGGCTGGTGGGGCAGATGATGGACGTGCGCATCCGCCAGGCCTTGCCGCATTCACTGCGCGGTGAGGTGCTGACACAAGACCAGGCCGCAACCGCTTGATCGCGGCCTGACCCGGCCAGCGCAGCCCCGCGGGGTCAGCGGCGCCAGCCGCGCCACCACAACACCGCAGCCGCCACCCCCACCAACACGCCGTAGGTGGCCATGCGGCCATCGCGGCCCCACAACACCAAGCCGGCCAGCAGCACCAGCGCGCAGGCGGCAAACGTCCAGCCCGCCAAGCTGCGCCAGGGCACGCTGCGCAAATCACGCCGCCACAGCAGCTTGGCCAGTGTGGGCGCAATCAAGGCCATGCCGGCGGCCGGGCCAAAAAGGTTGAGCAGATGCCAGAGGGCGGCGGCTAGGGCCATCAGGTGCGGAGCGGTGTGGCGCCGTTGACGGCGGGTGCGCAGGTGGCCGGCAGCAGGCGGCGTGATGCACGTCAATGCGCGCCCGATTCCAGCGCTTGCCACTGGCCCGGCCCACGGAGCGCAAATTCTATAATTAGCCGATGAGTGTGTTCACCCTGGGCCTGAACCACACGACTGCGCCGCTTGACTTGCGCGGCCGTTTTGCTTTTGCGCCCGACGCGCTCTCACCGGCCTTGCGCGGCCTGCGTGAGCGCCTGCAGCGCGCGCCGCCCGAGGCCGCCCTGCTGTCCACCTGCAACCGCACCGAGCTGTACCTGGCCGCCGAGCCCGGCGAGGTGCAGGCGCTGGTCAGCCCGGCGCTTGACTGGCTGGCCGCGCAAGGCGGTGTCAGCAGCGGGCAACTGCGCCAGCACACCTACATCCTGGAGCGGCGCGACGCCGCCCGCCATGCGTTCCGCGTCGCGTCCGGCCTTGATTCGATGGTATTGGGCGAGCCGCAAATCCTGGGCCAGATGAAACAGGCCGTGCGTGAGGCCAATGCCGCTGGCACCCTGGGCAGCACGCTGCACCAGTTGTTCCAGAGCTCGTTCTCGGTGGCCAAGGATGTGCGCACGTCCACCGAGATCGGCGCCCATTCCATCAGCATGGCCGCTGCCGCAGTCCGTTTGGCCGGCCAGTTGTTTGAGGACCTGGGCCAGATCAAGGTGCTGTTTGTGGGCGCCGGCGACATGATCGAACTGGTGGCCACCCACTTTGCCGCCCGCTCGCCCAAAGCCCTGGCGATTGCCAACCGCACGCTGGAGCGCGGTGAAAAACTGGCCAGCCGCTTTGGTGGCCAGGCGCTGCGCCTGGCGGACCTGCCGCAGCGCCTGCATGAGTTTGACGCCGTCATCTCCTGCACCGCCAGCACCTTGCCCATCATCGGCCTGGGTGCGGTGCGCAGTGCGCTCAAGGCGCGCAAGCACCGGCCGATGTTCATGGTCGACCTGGCCGTGCCGCGTGACATCGAGCCCGAGGTGGGCAGCTTGTCCGATGTTTACCTCTACACGGTGGACGATTTGTCGGCCGTGGTGCAGTCGGCCGGCCAGAAGCGCCAGGCGGCGGTCGCCCAGGCCGAGGCCATCATCGACGCCGGGGTGCAAAGTTTTGCCCACTGGCTGGACCAGCGCGCCACCGTGCCGCTGATCCAGGCCCTGCACGCCCAGGCCGATGACTGGCGCGCCACTGAGATCGCCCGCGCCCGCAAGCTGCTGGCCAAAGGCGCCGATGTGGACAGCGTGTTAGAGGCGCTGTCACGTGGCCTGACCCAAAAGCTGCTGCACGGCACGCTGGCCGAGCTGCACGCCAGCGATGGTGAGGCCCGCCAGCAGATGGCCCAGACCGTGTCGCGGCTGTTTTTGCGCCAGGCCTGCGGCAACCCGGCGGGCGACAAAACCAACTAGCAGCCAGGCCACACGCGGCGTGCCGGGGCAGTGCTCCCGGGCCCGCCGCGGCTGGTTTTTGGCGCCCCTGCCCTGATGAAAGCCTCTCTCCGCCACCAACTGCAACGCCTGGTCATGCGCCTGGCCGAGCTGGACGCGCACCTGTCCGACCCCAAGCTCAGCCGGGACATCACGCGCTACCGCACGGTGGCGCGTGAGCAGGCCGAAGCCGCCAACCTGGTGCAGCGGTTCCAGACCTATGAGCAGCGCGAGGCGGATGAAGCCGCCGCACGCCAACTGCTTGCCGAATCGGGCGCCGACGCCGAGATGGCCGACCTGGCATGCGACGAAATCAGCGCCGCCCAAGCCGACCTGGCCGCCGGCCTGGCAGCGCTGCAAGCCGCCCTGCTGCCGCGTGACCCGGACGATGCCCGCAATGCCTTTGTCGAGATCCGCGCCGGCGCCG
>JANPOW010000324.1:0-8326 GCA_031428185.1 Betaproteobacteria bacterium
GGGTGGCCACACGCGGCATGTCCAGCAGGCTGTCCACCGCGCCCACCACCCAGAAACCAAGCAAGGCACCGGCCAGCGCCGGCGCCAGTGGGTGACGCCTGGCCCGGCCCAGCGTGAGCCTGGTCAGGGCCGCCACACTCAACAACCCCAGCGCGGCCAGGCCAACATAACCCTGCTCAAACAGCAGGTGCACCGCCATGTTCTTGGCATGCCAGGGCATGTGGTTGCGGTCACTGGAGAAAAACCAGCGCGCGCCACCACGCTCAAAGCTGCGGTTGTCCAGCAGCTCATGGCCGCTGGCGTCACGCAGTGAGACCTCACGCACCTCGATGGGCTGGGTGGCGCCCTCGACCGAGAGCGAGAACATGGTGAAACGCGGCGCGTACCAGGCATCCAGCGGCAAGGGCTTGGCCGACAGTGGCAGGCTCACCGTCTGCCAGGCACCAGGTGCCACGCCCTTGGACAGCACCTGCATTTGAGCGGCCTGGCAACCGTCGTCATACAGCAGGTGCTTGATGCAGACATCGACATGCAGTTGCGGCCGGTCCGGCGTGCGCAGTGTGATGCGGGCGGTGAGCTGGCCTGCCGGGCGCTGGATGCGCTGTGACAGGCGCAGCAGCCGGCCCCAGCTCATGGCTTGCTTGCTGGTGGCAATGCGCATGGCGGGTTGGCCGTCGGCCAGCACCAGGCGCATGTCGCCGGGGCGGTCGGCCGGCGCGGCGCCGATGGCGTAGTGGTCCAGAAAACGGCCCAGCCCAACGCCCCACCAGCGCGCCGGCCCGTTGGGCCGGCGTTGCAAGGCCTCATGCCAATGCTGCAGGCGGCCACGCTCGTCGCTGTCCACCTCGGCGACGCGGTTGCTCATGTAGGCGCCGCCAGCAAACACAGCCACCACTGCGGCCCCCACCACCATGGCCGCCAGCAGCCCGGCTTGCCAGCGCAGTCTGCCGGGCCAGGGCGCCACCGGCCAGGCGGCGCACAGCAGCGCCGCCAGCGCTACCGCCGCCACTGGCGGCACGGCGCGCCACAGCGCGGTATCGGGCGCTGCAGCCCAGAACCACGCCACCTGCACCGTGCTGGCCAAGGCCACCAGCAGGCTGGCTGCCGCCACGACCACCAGCAGGGCCACCGGCTGGCCACCGCGGGGTGCCAGCAGCGCCGCCGCCAGGCCCAGCAGCAGCAACGCGCCACACAGCAGGTATGGCCCTTTGGGCACGGCCGCAGCGCCCAGCAGCAGCAGCGGGCCCAGCAACACGGCCAGGGCCAAGGCCAGCAGCTTCCAGCGGGCGCGCAAGGCTGGCAGCTGCGGCCCCAGCACCAGCAGCACGCCGATGGCGCCCAGCAGGGCCAGCATGCCGCGGTAGCCGGCGGTGGGGAACACCGCAGCGGCCGCCGCCACACCGCCCAGCAGCAGCAACGCTGCGGTGCCCAGCCGATCAACACCGGGCGACGGCGCGGCGCCGGGCAGCCGGGTGGGGCCGCTGGCCGCTTGCAGTTGCTGCAACAGCACCATCAGCGCCACGGCCAGCGGCACGGCCAGGAAAACGATGCGCGAGAAGGTGGTGACCGCCGCGTAAGCGCCCAGCAGGGTGATGACACCAGCCAGCAGCCAGACGCTGCGGCGGCGCGCTGTCCACAGCAGACGCACGGCAAACGGCATGGTGAGGGCCAAAAACCCGTCCAGCGCGGCGCCGCCGACGTGCATCTCCCAGAACAGGCCGGTGGTGCGGTAGTCGGACGAAAAATTGAGCAGCCCGGGGTAGGCCACCCGCTCCCACAAGCAGCCCAGCGCAGCCGCACCGTGGCCCAGCGCCAGGCCCAGCGTGAGTTGGTCTGCCGCTGACGCTGCGCCCGCTGGCTGGCCGGTGGCGGCCAACGGTGGTTGGCCAGGTGGCAGCGCCGGGCTGGCCGCCGGGGTGGCCGCCGGGGTGGCCGCCGGTTGCAGCGCAGCGCGGTTGGCGGCATGCAACCACAACGGCAGCAACAGCAGCAGCGCCAACGTGGGCTTGCTCAGGCGCAGGGCGTTCATCGGGCTGCGGTAGGCGCCGTACCAATCCAGCTGCAGGCCGCCTGCGTCCACCACGCCGCGCCAGGTGGCCAGGGCCACGGACACGGCCCACAACGCGATCCACAGCCACCCCAGCCCCAGGCCAAGCAGCGGCCGACCGGTTGGCCGCACCGGCCTGCCCGCCCAGCGCGCATACGCGCCAGCCGCCGCGGCCAGCACCAGCAAATCGGTTTCTTCCACCGTGATCCAGCCGGACCAGGCCGCCAGGCCCAGGCATGGCACCAGCGCGGGCAGCCAGACCAGCCAGCCACCCGGCCAGGCCCAGGCCAGTGCGGTGAGCGCGCCAAACAGCAGCAGCGCCGCCGCGCCGCCCAGCGGGTGGTGCGCCGCCAACCAGGCACCCAGCACAGCGCACAGCAGCGCCACCAGGCCCAGCAACACGCGCAGCGCGGGGGCGGCGGTGGTGCGCTGGGACACCGCAGTTGCGGCGCGGCGCACTGGGCTGCCTGCGTGCTGCGCACTCCGGTATTCGCCCTTGGGGCGGCCCGGCGGGCTCATGCCGTCAAGCGCAAATCTACGCCGGTCAAGCCGCCCGCAAACACCCGCAACTCGCCCGCCGCCATCGGCAGCCAGGCCTCACCCCGCGTCAGGGGCTGGGTGGCCACCAGCGCCACCCGGTCGCCCGGCGTGGTGAGGGCGGCAAAGTCAACCTGCACATCGTCGTCGGCCAGGTGGGCGGCGCCAAACGGGTGCTGGCGCAGCAGCCAGTGCAGTTGGGTGCTGCAGTGCGCCCACAGCGCCTGGCCGTTGCTGAGCAGGCAGTTGAACGTGCCATGGGCAGCGGGCTGGGGCAGCAGCTCGGCCAGGGTGCGGGTCAGCTCGGCAATGGACGGCATGGCCGCATGCGCCTTGGCCAGCTCTTGCAGCAGCCAGCAAAAAGCCAGCTCGCTGTCGGTGTTGCCCACGGGGTGGAAGCTGCCGTGCAGCTTGGGGGCAAAGTGTTTCAAGTCGCCGTTGTGCGCAAACACCCAGTAGCGGCCCCACAGCTCACGCACAAATGGATGGGTGTTCTGCAGCGCCACCCGGCCTTGGGTGGCCTTGCGGATATGGGCGATGACGTTGCCACTTTTGATGGGCCAGCGCTTGACCAGCTCAGCCACCGGCGACTGGCGTGCGCTTTGGTGGTCCACAAACAGGCGCAGGCCGGGGTCCTCGAAAAAGGCGATGCCAAAACCGTCTTTGTGCTCATCGGCCCGGCTGGCCAGGCCGGTGAAGGAGAACATCACGTCGGTGGGCGTGTTGGCATTCATGCCCAGCAGTTGGCACATGGCGGTGGTGGGTCAGTGCCCGCCCGGCAACAGCAGCCTGGCCAGGCCACGCGCCGACACCAGGTTGCCGGGGTTGGCGGTTTCTTCCAGCACGCGGGCCATGCCGCGCAGGATGCGGTCACTGCGTTTGGCGCGCCAGATCAGCAGGTCGGCCAGCCAGGGGTGCTCATTGACCCGGTTGGCGCGCTGGTACAGCTCGAACCGGGGCTTGAGCGCCAGCAGGCTGGCCTCATAGCGCTGGCGGGTGGCCAGGTCGGTGGCGGCGCTGTCGGGTGCACCGGCCGCTGCGTGGGCAGCTTGGTCAATCAGTGCCTCGGCCGCCAGCAGGCCGGTTTCCATCGCCTTGCCAATGCCCTCGCCGGTGAAGGCGTAGGTGCTGCCGGCGGCCTCACCGGTGACGAGCAGGCCAGGCCGGCTGTAGCGGGCGCCGTCCAGTGAGCAACGCAGCGGCGCACCCTTGATCTGGCCCAGCAGCGTGCCGTTTGCCATCAGCTCAGCGGCGGGTGCATGCACCTCGGTGAAGGCTTTGAGCATGTGGTGCAGATTGACATCGGCCATGGTGGCGCGGCCTTGTGCCGGCTGGGCATGGCTGTGCGCCAGGCCCACGCCGATGTTGAAGGTGCTGTCCGGGCCGGGGAAGATCCAGCCGTAGCCCTTGCACAGGCGCTTGTGCCACACCACCTCCAGCGCCGGGTTGCGCGCCGCCATGCCGGGGTGGCGCACATAACCGCGCAAGGCCACGCCGGTGGGGCTGTGGCGGTCACACAGGCCGGCGGCCATCAGCGCCTTGGGCACGGCGCCGGTGGCCAGCACCACCCAGCGGGCACGCACCTCAACCAGGCCCTGGGTGGGGGATTTGAGGCGGGCGCCCAGCACGGCCCCGCTGCTGCTGCTGGCCGCGCCACTGGTGTTGGCTTGCGCGGGTGTGTTGGCATGGCCGGGCGGGTTGGGATAGGCGGGTGGGTTGGGATGGACGGGCGCGTCGCCCAGCAGTGGCGCCTCAAAGCGCCAGGGTGCAAAAAATTGGGCGCCGGCACGCTCGGCGGCGCGTTTGAGGATGTCGTCCAGCTGCTTGCGTGGCAGCACCGCCAGCCGGCCCGGCACATCCACCCGGCCGCCACGCGGTGCAATGCAGGCCACATGCGACACGCTGCGGGCTTGCGCCATCACCTCGGCATGCACACCCAGGCGTTGCAGCGCGTGGTGGGCATCGGGGATCAGGCCGTCACCACACACCTTGTCGCGCGGAAAAGCATGTTGATCCACCAACACCACCTGCAGGCCCCGGCTTGCCAACCACTGCGCACAGGCGCTGCCGGCCGGGCCGGCGCCCACCACCAGCACATCACAGCGGGGAGGTGGCAAGGCGGGTGCGGGTGGGGTGGGCACAGGGTTGGCAGGCGGTGGCTGGTAGCCAAACAATTGTAGGCAGCGCCACCTTGACCCCCATCAACCGCCCCGCTGCGCCGTGGCGCCAGCATGGGGCAAGCGGCCAGACCGGCCGTGTTGCCCAAGAAAGCGACCCCCATGTCCCACATCCACGCGGTGGTCTGGCTTGACCACCAACACGCCCAGGTGCTGAAGTTCAACACCGACACCGTGCAGGCGCAGACCGTCAAGGCCCATGCCCACCCCACCAGGCAGCACGGCAGCGCAGTGCGCGACGGGCATGCGTTTTTTGGCGCCGTGTGTGCTGCCCTGGCCGGCCCGACCGAGTTGCTGGTGACGGGTGGCCACACCACACAAGCCGACTTCAAGCACTACCTGGACAAGCACCGGCCCGCGCTGCTGCCGCTGGTCAAGGGCTGGCAGACGGTGGACCACCCGAGCGAGAACCAGTTGTTGGCGCTGGCGCGGCAGTTCTTCTTCAAGTTCGACCGCATGGCCGGCAGCCCGACGCCCAGCTGAGGCCTGGCGGCCGGGGTGGCAGCGGCCAAGCCTTTTGCGGCAGCCGCAGCCCCGCTTCTGAATCCACGACTTCACCGGCGGACGCCGGGCAGACACACTCCGCCTCCAGGACATTGCCGGGCACGGGCCCGGCCGAGGAGACCCTGTGACGACCGCTGTGCAACCGCCCGACCCCGACCTGCGCCACTGGATAGGCCGCAGCGAAACGCTGCACGACACCATCCAGCCCACGCCGGTGGTGGCACTGACGGCCACGCTGGACCACCCCGACGCCGCTGTGGCCAGCGGCACAGCGCTGCCACCGCTGTGGCACTGGCTGTATTTTTTGCCCATGCAGCGGCAAAGCGAGATCGGCGTTGACGGCCACCCCCGGCGCGGTGGGTTTCTGCCCCCGGTGGCACTGCCGCGCCGCATGTGGGCGGGCAGCCAGTTTGAGTTCCGCAGCCCGCTGCGGGTGGGGGATGTGGTGGCCCGCACCAGCACCATCGAGGACGTGCGCAGCAAGGACGGCCGCAGCGGCCGGCTGGTGTTTGTCAAGGTGCGGCATGCGCTGCACAGCAACGGTGCGGCGGACCCGGCCATCGTGGAGTTTCACGACATCGTCTACCGCGACGCGCCTGTACCGGGTGATGTGCCGCCCCCGCCGCAACAAGCCCCTGTGGACGCCCCGTGGCAGCGCCAGGTGCTGGCCGACGCGGTGCTGCTGTTCCGCTACTCCGCGCTCACCTTCAACGGCCACCGCATCCACTACGACCGCCCTTACGCCACCCAGGTGGAGGGCTACCCCGGCCTGATCGTGCACGGCCCGCTGATTGCCACCCTGCTGATGGACTTGCTGCGGCGCCAGATGCCCGATGCGGATGTGGCCAGCTTCAATTTCAAGGCCGTGCGGCCCACCTTCGATCAGCATCCGCTGCAAGTCAACGGTGCGCTGCAAGCGGACCGCAAGACCGTCAAGCTGTGGGCGCAAGACCATGAAGGCTGGCTGACGATGGACGCCACCGCCACCTTGCGTTGATGCGCACCACCCAGAGCCTTTGACATGCACCCAAGAACCTACCTGTTTGTGCCCGGCAACCGCCCCGAGCGTTTTGCCAAAGCCTTGGCCAGCGGCGCCGATGCGGTGGTGCTGGACCTGGAAGACGCAGTGGCACCAGACGCCAAACTGGCCGCCCGCCAGGCCATTGCTGGCTGGGCTGCCAGCGCATCAGCGGCGCAGCGGCAACGCACCGTGGTGCGCATCAACGAGGCCGCGTCAGCGCTGTTCGAGGGTGAGTTGTTGATGCTGGCCAACGCCGGCCTGGCCCAGGTGATGCTGCCCAAGGCCGAGTCCACCGCCCAGGTGCAGCAAGTCTGCGCGGCGCTGCCGGGTGCGCAGGTGCTGGCCCTGATCGAAACCGCCGCCGGCCTGGCCGCAGTGGACCAGGTGGCCCGCAGCCCCGGTGTGCAGCGCCTGGTCTACGGCACGCTGGACTTTGCGCTGGACCTGGACCTGGACATCAGCGACTACGCCGACGGCCTGGCGGGCTGGGCTGGCTTGGCGGGCCTGGCGGGCCTGGCTGGCCTGGCGGGCTTGGCGGATGGCGCCAGCCGCATCACGCTGGCATCGCGCCTGGCCGGCCTGCCGGCACCGGTGGCCGGTGTCACGCCGCAGATTGACGACGAGGCCCGCCTGCTGGCTGACCTGGCCTGGTCACGCCGCTTTGGCTTTGGCGCCAAGCTGTGCATCCACCCCAAGCAGGTGGCACCGCTGCATGCCGCACTGGCGCCCAGCGCTGCGCAGCTGGACTGGGCGCGCCGCGTGCTGGCCGCTGACGCTGCGCAACCCGGCGCCGCGCAACTGGACGGCCGCATGGTGGACAAGCCGGTGGTGCTGCAGGCCCTGCGCACGCTGCAGCGTGCGGGGCGCTGAAAGACCGTCCCTCAAGCCGTCGAACCGCCAAGCCGCCAAGTCGCCAAGCCGCCTAAGTGGCGCCAGCCTGTCGGCGCGTCAGCACCCACTGGATCACCGTGCTGGCAGCCGGGCCGGCCGGCTTATCGGTGGGCGCCGCAGGTCTCGATCACCACCGGCCCGACGGGCGCTGCGTGGTCCGCCACGGTGATGGCCGCCAACGCCGCCTGACACGCCAGATGAGCGGCCTGCTGGTTGGCCGCGTGCACCCGCAGCAGTGGTGTGCCGGCCTGCAGCACACGGCCCAGCGGCAGGCAGTGGCTGAAGCCCACACGCGGGTCCACCCCATCGCTGGCGCGGCGGCGGCCACCCCCCAGCGCCACCACGGCCAGGCCCAGGGCACGCGTGTCCATGGCGGCCAGCACACCGCTGCGCGGTGCGGGCAGGTCCACCTGCACCGGCGCCACCGGCAACTGCGCATCCCGCAGCACATCGGCCGGGCCACCCAGGCCGGCCACCATGCGGGCAAAGTGCTCGGCGGCGCGGCCACTGGTCAATGCGGTGCTGGCTTGGCTGCGGGCTGCGGCCAGGCTGGGCGCCAGGCCAGCGCCGTGCAGCAGTTGTGCCGCCAATGCCAGGGTCAGCTCAAGCAAGCGCGGGTCTTGCTGGGCGCCAGTCAAGAAGGCCACACTCTCGGCCACCTCCAGCGCGTTGCCGGCGCTGTGGCCCAGCACCTGGTTCATGTCGGTGATCAGCGCGCTGCAGGGCAGGCCGGCGCCGGCGGCCACCTGCACCAGGCTGCTGGCCAAGGCCCGGGCGTCAGCCAGCCCAGTCATGAACGCACCGTTGCCCAGCTTGACGTCCATCACCAGGCCTTGCAGGCCAGCGGCCAGCTTTTTGCTCAGGATGCTGGCGGTGATCAGCGGCACCGATTCCACCGTGGCCGTCACATCGCGGATGGCGTATAGCCGCCGGTCAGCCGGTGCCAAGTCAGCGCTCTGGCCGATGATGGCGCAGCCGGCTTGGCGCAGTACCCGCAACAGGTGCTCGGGTGCCGGCGTGGTGGTGTAGCCCGGCAAGGCCTGCAGCTTGTCCAAGGTGCCGCCGGTGTGGCCCAAGCCCCGGCCGCTGACCATGGGCACCACCCCACCACAAGCCGCCACGATGGGCGCCAGCAGCAGGCTGACCTTG
>JANPOW010000325.1:0-1588 GCA_031428185.1 Betaproteobacteria bacterium
GCCAGTTCGGGCTGGTGGTGGTTGGTCAGCAGGCCGATGTAGTGCAGCTTGACTTGCTGCCAGGTGTCGTCCGACAGGTGGGCGGTATCAAACTCACTCTGCAGGCGCAGCACGGCCTCGGCCACGCGGGTGTCGTAGAACTCGATGCGTTCCCGCTGGGCGCGCTGCTGGCCATGCCAGTCGGCCTGCTCAAAGCGCTGCTTGGCGGCGCGGTTGGTCTCGCTGAACAGCCGGTAATGGCGGTTGAAGCCGTCCAGCATCGCCTGGGCGATGTCGTAGGCCCGGCTGTCGGTCAGGCGGTGCGGGAACATCGGTCGATGCACTGGTTGACGGGTTGACGGGCGGGTGGGTTGCTGGGCTGCACTTTCAGGCCGCCGGCTGCGGCGCGGCCTGCCCGTGCGCCAGGTGCACCTGCCCCTGCGCCTGCCGGTAGCGCTGCTTGACCAGCGCCAGCGCGGTGTCATAGGCCAGGCCCACCTCGGCGGCCGAGGTGGCGGTGATCTTCAAATCCTCCAGCAAGCCGTTGTGCAGGCCATAGACCCAGCCATGCACCACCACCGTCTGGCCACGCTGCCAGGCGTCACTGACCACGGTGGTGCGGCACACATTGCGCGCCTGCTCCAGCACGTTCAGCTCGACCAGCGCGTTGACTTGCAGGCTGTCGTGCAGGCCGGCCAAAAAGCCCTCGTGCGCGTCGCGCACGTCTTGCACATGGCGCAGCCAGTTGTCCACCAGGCCACCCCGGTGGTTGGTCATGGCGGCGCGCACACCGCCGCAGTTGCTGTGGCCCACCACGATGATGTGGCTGACGTGCAGCGCATCCACCGCGTACTGGATGACCGACAGCGCGTTCAAGTCACTGTGCACGATCAGGTTGGCCACGTTGCGGTGCACAAACAGCTCACCCGGCAGCAGGCCCACCAAATCATTGGCTGGCACCCGGCTGTCAGCGCAGCCTATCCACAAATACTGCGGGCTTTGCTGGTTCAGCAGGCGGGTGAAAAAGCCGGGTTCACGCTGCTCGGTAGCGGCCGCCCACTGGCGGTTACTTTGGAACAGCTCTTGCAGATCGGTGCTCATCGGGGGCCACTCCAGGCGCGCATGGCGGCGCCATGTTGCATTGCACAGTTTAGGGTGACGCCTTGGGCCGCAGGCCTGCGGCGGTGGTCATCACATCGTCTCGGCAAACAGCTCGCGGCCGATCAGCATGCGGCGGATCTCTGAGGTGCCGGCGCCAATCTCGTAGAGCTTGGCGTCGCGCCACAAGCGGCCCAGCGGGTAGTCGTTGATGTAGCCGTTGCCGCCAAAAATCTGCACCCCCTCACCGGCCATCCAGGTGGCTTTCTCGGCGCACCAGAGGATGACGGACGCGCAGTCCTTGCGCACCTGGCGCACGTGGCCAGTGCCCAGCTTGTCCAGGTTTTTGCCCACGGTGTAGCAAAACGCCCGGCCGGCCTGCAGCACGGTGTACATGTCGGCCACCTTGCCCTGGATCAGCTGGAACTCACCGATGCTCTGGCCAAACTGCTTGCGGTCGTGGATGTAGGGCAGCACGCTGTCCATCACGCTCTGCATGATGCCCAGCGGG
>JANPOW010000326.1:0-3759 GCA_031428185.1 Betaproteobacteria bacterium
CTGGTGAGCGCATCGCATTCCAGGGCCTGCCGGCGCGCATCTGCTGGATCGGCCTGGGTGACCGGCACCGCGCCGGCCTGGCCTTCAATGCCATGGTGGCCTCGGGTGAACTGAAAGCCCCCATCGTGATCGGCCGTGACCACCTGGACGCGGGCTCCGTCGCCAGCCCCAACCGCGAAACCGAAGCCATGCAAGACGGCAGCGACGCGGTGAGTGATTGGCCTTTGCTGAATGCCCTGCTCAACACCGCCGGTGGCGCCACCTGGGTCAGCCTGCACCACGGTGGTGGGGTGGGCATGGGCTACAGCCAGCACAGCGGGGTGGTGATCGTCTGCGACGGCAGCGATGCAGCAGCCAGGCGCATTGAGCGCGTCTTGTGGAACGACCCCGGCACCGGCGTGATGCGCCATGCCGATGCGGGCTATGCAAGCGCCCAGGATTGCGCACGGCAACAAGGGCTGGACTTGCCGATGCTGGCGCCTGCTGGTGCCGTCGTTGCGGCAACAGGGGAGCAAGCCTGATGTTGCTGCGCCCTGGCCAACTCTCGCTCGATGAATTGCAAGCCATCCACGCCGGTGGTCAGCCGCTGATGGTGGACCCGGCCGCGCTGCCCGGCATCCGCGCCAGCGCGGCGGTGGTGCAAGCCGCCGCCCAAGGCAGCGCGCCGGCATACGGCGTCAACACCGGCTTTGGCAAGCTGGCGTCCACCCGCATCAGCGAGGGTGACTTGGCCACCCTGCAACTCAACCTGATCCGCTCGCACAGCGTGGGTGTGGGGCCGGCTTTGTCGACACCGGTGCTGCGGCTGATGTTGGCGCTCAAGGCGGCAAGCCTGGCGCGTGGCCACTCGGGTGTGCGGCCTGTGGTGATTGACACCCTGATTGCCGTCCATAACGCCGGCTTGTGCCCGTATGTGCCCAGCCAAGGCTCGGTGGGTGCATCGGGTGACCTGGCACCTCTGGCCCACATGACCCTGGCGCTGATCGGCGAGGGCGAATTTGTGGTGCATGGCCAGCGCCAGCCCGCCGCGCCGGTGCTGGCGGCTGCCGGCATCACGCCGCTCACCTTGGCAGCTAAAGAGGGCCTGGCGCTGATCAATGGCACCCAGACCAGCACCGCACTGGCCTTGCATGCCTTGCTCCGCTTTGAGCCGGTTTTGCAAGCCGCACTGGTGATTGGCGCACTGACGGTGGACGCAGCCCGTGGCAGCGACGGCCCGTTTGATGCCCGCATCCATGCCCTGCGTGGCCAGCCAGGGCAGATGGATGTGGCGGTGGTCTACCGCGCGCTGCTGGCCGGCAGCCCCATCCGCCAATCCCACCGTGACGGCCCCAAGGCCGGCGCTTCGCGCCGTCCGTCCCCCGAGGGCAGTGGCCAGCGCTGGAGCGGCCAGTCGCTGGCCGAGGGCGACGACCGCGTGCAAGACCCCTACAGCCTGCGCTGCCAGCCGCAAGTGGTGGGCGCCTGCCTGGACCAGCTGCGCCACGCCACCAAGGTGCTGGTGTGTGAGGCCAATGCCGTCACCGACAACCCGCTTGTGTTTGCCGACGGTGGGGCCATAGTCTCGGGTGGCAACTTTCACGCCGAGCCGGTGGCGCTGGTGGCTGACGGCATGGCCTTGGCCATTGCCGAAGTGGGCGCGATTGCCGAGCGCCGCATCGCGATGTTGATTGACGCGGGTGTCTCGCGCCTGCCGCCTTTCCTCACTGCCGATGCGGGCCTCAACAGCGGCTTCATGATTGCCCATGTCACTGCCGCCGCTTTGGCCAGCGAGAACAAAAGCCTGGCCCACCCGGCCAGTGTGGACAGCCTGCCCACCAGCGCCAACCAGGAGGACCATGTGTCCATGGCCACTTTTGCCGCGCGCCGCTTGTTGCCCATGATCGACAACACCGCCCACATCCTGGGCATTGAATGGCTGGCCGCGGCACAAGGCATTGAGTTTTTGCGGCCGTTGACCAGCTCGGTGCCACTGGAAGCGGCGCACGCGCTGCTGCGCATGCACAGCCCGGCCATCCCGCAAGACCGCTACCTGGCGCCCGACATCGAGCGCGCCACCGCGCTGGTACAAAGCGGCGCATTGGCACGCATCCTGCAAACCCTGCCTGATCTGCCGGTGCTGCTGCAGCCGGTTTGACCCTCACGCCATCCACCCCAGCAACAAAGGACTCTCGATGCGCTCAGCCCTCTTGATCAAGACCCTGGCCCTGGCCGCCGCCACTGCGCTGCTGGGCACATCCGCCCGGGCAGACGACACCAAAGTGGCCATTGCGATCTCGGGCTGGACGGGCTTTGCGCCGCTCACCCTGGCCAAGGAGGTTGGCCTGTTCAAGAAATACGGGCTGGACGTGACGATCAAGAAAATCCCGCAAAAAGACCGCCACCTGGCCATTGCCAGCGGCGACATCCAGTGCGCCGCCACCACGGTGGAGACCTGGGTGGTGTGGAACGCCAACGGTGTGGCCACCACACAAATTTTTCAACTCGACAAGAGCTATGGCGCAGACGGCATGGTCGTCAAGCCCGGCATAGCCAAGATCACCGACCTGAAAGGCAAAACCGTGGCGGCCGATGCACCCGGCACCGCACCCTACTTTGGCCTGGCCTGGATGTTGAAGAAAAACGGCTTGTCGGTGAAGGATGTGAAAGTGGTCAACCTCAGCCCCCAAGCTGCTGCCAACGCCATGATTGCCGGCACCGACGGGGTGGATGCCGCGATGACCTATGAGCCCTACCTGGGCGCCGTGCGCGCCAAGCCCGAAGCCGGCAAGATCATCGCCACCACGCTGGACTACCCGATGGTGATGGACACCTTTGGCTGCACGCCCAAGTTCTTGGCCGAGAACCCCAAGGCCGCCAAAGCCCTGGCCGATGGTTATTTTGATGCGCTGGCCATGGTCAAGGCCGACCCGAAAAAGAGCTTCGAGATCATGGGCGCGGATGTCAAACAAACCGGTGAGGCGTTCGATGCCAGCCAGAAGTATTTGCGCTGGCAAGACCGTGAGGCCAACCAGAAGTTCTTTGCCGGTGAACACGCCCAGTTCAGCAAAGAGGCGGCTGATTTGCTGCTCGAGATCGGCATCATCAAAGCGATTCCGGACCTGTCCAAACTGGCCGATACCAAATTCTTGAAGTAAGCGCCGCATGAAGCCGCTGGTCGCCGTTGCGCCCACCACCCGTGTGATGCTGGGCATCAGTTTCTTCGTGCTGTTTGTGCTGGTGTGGGCCATCGCCACCTTTGGTGGCTTTGTGCAAAAAACCTTTCTGGCGGACCCGCTGCAGATGCTGAAAAGCGGCTGGTTGCTGCTGACCACCATGGGCTTTGGCTGGGACATCGGCATGACGGTGATGCGCGTGCTGGGCGGCTTTTTGATTGCCGCAGCACTTGCCCTGCCACTGGGCGTGCTGATGGGCGCCTACAAACCCATCGAGGCCTTCTTTGAGCCGTCTGTCTCGTTTGCGCGCTACCTGCCGGCCAGTGCCTTCATCCCGCTGCTGATCCTGTGGGCCGGCATTGGTGAGGCGCAAAAACTGTCGCTCATCTTCATCGGCAGCTTTTTTCAACTGGTGCTGATGATTGCAGTGGTGGTGGGCAATACCCGGCGTGACCTGGTAGAAGCCGCCTGCACCCTGGGCAGCACGGATGCCAGCCTGGTCAAGCGGGTGTTGATCCCCGGTGCGGCGCCCGAGATTGCCGAGATCCTGCGCACCGTGCTGGGCTGGGCCTGGACTTATGTGATCGTGGCCGAACTGATCGGC